>JANPKH010000231.1:0-7112 GCA_031425935.1 Gammaproteobacteria bacterium
CACGCAGTATTACCCAAGCTTATGATCCAGAAAAACAATTGTTCTTAGCTGACCGTTACATCAAAGGCACCTGCCCCAAATGCAAAAGTGAAGACCAATATGGTGATAACTGTGAAAAATGCGGTGCGACTTATTCACCTATGGATTTGCTTAATCCCAAGTCAGAGATTTCGGGTGCCGCTCCCATAGCCAAAGATTCAGAACATTTCTTCTTTACCCTACCTGCTTTCAGTGACTTTTTGAAACACTGGACGCGCGCAGGTCACCTCCAAGATGAGGTGGCCAACAAAATGGCGGAATGGTTGGATAGCGGCTTACAAGAATGGGATATTTCGCGCGATGCGCCCTACTTTGGCTTTGAAATTCCCGGCCAAGCCGGTAAATACTTTTACGTGTGGCTGGATGCCCCTATTGGCTACATCGCCAGCCTTAAAAATTTGCTGGATAAAACGGGCACGCGTAATCCACCACTTGGCGGCGATGAAGGCTGGCTGGAATATTGGAAGCCAGATTCCACCGCTGAGGTATACCATTTTATCGGCAAAGATATCGTTAACTTCCACGCCCTGTTCTGGCCTGCGATGTTACATTCCGCCAAGTTACGCACGCCTACCAAAATTTGTGTGCACGGCTTTCTCACCGTGAACGGCACTAAAATGAGTAAATCGCGCGGTACGTTTATCAATGCGCGAACTTACCTTGATCATTTGAATCCGGAATATTTGCGTTATTATTTTGCTGCGAAGCTAACCAGCAATGTCGATGACATTGACCTTAACCTCGAAGATTTTATTCAACGGGTGAACAGCGATTTAGTCGGCAAAGTAGTCAACATCGCCAGCCGCACTGCCAAATTTATTAACAATGCCGGCGGCATGCTTGCCACAGAAATTGCTGACGCCGCGCTATGGCAAAAATGTGTGGATACCGGCGAAGTAATTGCGGCGCTTTATGAAGCACGCGACTACAGCAAAGCTATGCGTGAAATCATGGCACTAGCCGATGCCGCCAACGAATACATCGCCACCCAGGAGCCCTGGAAACTTGCTAAACAAGCTGGCAGCGAGGCGCAAACGCAAATCGTTTGCACGCAAGGCATTAATATGTTCCGAGCAATTCTTACTTATTTAAAACCCGTAGTACCGGGCTTGGCAGCTGATGCCGAAGCCTTTTTAGGTGAAACCCTAAATTGGCATGCGCCCATTAGCTTCCGCAGCGGAAGTAAAATTAACGAGTTCAAACCACTGTTGACACGAGTGGAAAAAGATAAAGTCGATGCCTTGTTAGAAGCCAGTAAAGAAGCTACTGCCGCTGCAACCAAAAAAGTTGAAGCTAAAATCGAAACCACTGCGAAACCTGAAGCCACTTTTGAACCCATTGCGGCAGAAATAGACTTCAACGATTTTGCTAAAGTAGATTTACGTATTGCTTTAATTGCTAATGCTGAACATGTAGAAGGGTCAGATAAACTATTACGCTTAACATTGGATTTAGGTGGCGAAACGCGCAATGTTTTTTCCGGCATTAAAAGCGCTTACGATCCAAAAAATTTAATTGGCAAACTCACCATCGTTGTAGCCAACCTTAAGCCGCGCAAAATGAAATTCGGTATGAGCGAAGGCATGGTGTTGGCCGCAGGGCCCGGCGAAAAAGAAATTTACTTGTTAGAACCGCACGCGGGCGCTAAGCCTGGGCAGCGGGTGATGTAATTTTATTTTTCTGGCGATTAACGTCTCATTTAAGAGCCGGAAATAAAATGTTTTATTTGGAGTTTTTTAATTATTTTTTTCAGGAGATTTACATGAAATATCGAAATATTTTTAGCTTATTATTTTTAACATTGACTTTCTTTTTCACTACGGGTTTTATCACCTCGAATCAGCTGATGCATTCAAGCGCGTCCTCATCTTCTGTTCCATACAACCAACGCTTGTTAGATAACAATTATTTTACCTATTTTCGTAAAATAACCGATAACGTTAATACACCGATAGCATTTGTTAACAGCAATAGCAGTACTGGTGCGTTAAAATGGAAAAATATGGCAAGGCATAACTATTCAAAGGTGCAACCCTGGAATGCCGATCAAACGTTAATTTACATACAAAACAAAACTCAAAATGACCCTAACACCACAGTCGACGAACTTTTTTTAGATGGCAACGGTTGGGGAGACACCTATAAAGTGACCTTCTCTAAAAAAAGGCCCTGCAGGAATGAGTCTGATCCATTTGGTGAACAACGTTGGCATCCAACTAATCCCGACTTACGTGTCTATATAGGACGCAACTCCCCAGCTTGCTCTCGCTCTCCCGACGCAAATGGTACCCTGGCAATAGGAACATGGAATGTGAGAACCGGCGTAGAGACAGTACTGCGCGAATTCCCTAAAGCGGATTACAACTATAGAAAAATTACATTCGGACTTAACGAAGGAAACTTATCTGACAATGGGGAATTGGTCGCAATTGTTGCAGCGAAACCAACGTTGATTAATGGCATAGAAGAAGATGGTGAGACTACTGTATTTGTTTATGATCTCAAGCAAGACATTAAATATGATGACATAAGCCTTAGTGGTGTTAAGTTAGACTGGGCTTCCATTTCCCCTAGCGGCACCTACATAGTTGTAAATGGTTGTTTTGACTCACCCACTAGGTGCAATGATACTGGATCATATGAGGTAAATGAACAAACGATTTATGGCGCCAACTACGATAATAAGTTGGGCGATAGAACCCAAGTGCTTAAGAACATTAAAAACCTCACACTTCCACCTGCAAAACCAATCCATCAACGAGTAACGCAATCCTGGTGGGAAGAGCACGGTAGGCCGAGCCATTACGACTTGGCAATTGACAATAATAATCAGGAAGTTGCGGTCGGCCGTTCAGATTGGAACTC
The DNA here is from genome assembly GCA_031425935.1 of Gammaproteobacteria bacterium. GTDB lineage: Bacteria > Pseudomonadota > Gammaproteobacteria > Pseudomonadales > Cellvibrionaceae > Cellvibrio. The sequence goes on from JANPKH010000231.1 coordinate 2,905, forward strand.
TACTGAAGAAGGAAAAGTCATCAAACGCAATTTAACAACGGGTAGTATTACAGTGCTGACAGATCTGGCCAGAAGCGGTATTAATAAAAGTTTTGCTTCCCACACATCTACAAGAAACATAAAAAGAAAAGGATGGGCATACGTGTCATATGCACATGAATGTGGAAAAGTGCCACTAGCCTGGCCATTATATTGCGATGAAATAGTAGCTGTTAGCTTAGACGGTTCAGGCAAAGTTGAGCGCTGGCTTAAAATGCAACAAACTACATCAGACTATGAAGCGCAGCCCCAAGCCGTACCCTCCCCGGACGGAGAAAGAGTGCTATGGGCAAGTCGATGGACTATGAGCGGCTCGATTGGCACCTATGTAGCAGAACATTAATAATGGAAAATATCACAACCCAACATAAATTATTTTTGTTGGGTTGTGAGCCTAAATGTTATTGCCAAAATCAGATAATGACGAAAAAGAAAATTATTTATTAAAACCCCACACTGGCGAAAAACCTGGCCGCTAGCGGCGCCCTACAGGCATTTCTATGAACATCAACGAATTTTTTATGATTTTGCTTAGCACAGTATTTGTTAACAATTTTGTGCTGGTACAATTTTTAGGTTTATGCCCTTTCATGGGGGTATCCAATAAACTTGAAAGTGCTATAGGCATGGGCGGTGCAACGACTTTTGTAATGACGCTGGCTTCCGTTTGCACTTACATTGTTAATCACTGGATTTTAACGCCGTTGGGTTTGGAGTACTTGCGCACTATCGCGTTTATTTTAGTGATTGCTGCCGTGGTGCAATTCGTGAAAATGTTTATGGAAAAAACCAGCCCATTGTTGTATCGCGTGCTTGGGGTATTCCTGCCTTTGATTACCGTAAATTGTGCAGTGCTCGGCGTAGCATTATTAAATACACAAAAAACTCACAATTTTTTTGAAGCCACAATGTATGGCTTCGGCGGTGCATTAGGTTTTGCAATAGTACTGATTTTATTTTCTGCGATGCGCGAACGTTTAGCTGCAGCGGATGTTCCACTTCCTTTTAAAGGCGCGGCTATAGGAATGATCACCGCTGGTTTAATGTCTTTAGCATTTATGGGTTTTACGGGACTTGCATCTTACTAGCGGGGCACAAATAAAGAATACTGTTTGATTTAAAACCGTATGAGGCATGGATGCCGATTCGAGCCTACACGGAAGTATTCACGGCGCGTTTTAAATTGAACAGTATTCTTTACAGGTTATCAGTTAGTAAGTATTTATTTTCCCGAATATCGATAGAGTATCGTCATTCTCACGTACGACTGCATGATGACGAAGATCAACAAAAAATACTGAATAGTTAAAATATTATTTAATTAAATGAAATTTTCTTAATCTATGCTCGAATTAATTTCTCAACATCCTATCTTCGCCGCTTTAATCGCGTTAGTGGGCTTATCTCTTCTCTTTGGTGCGATTCTGGGCTATGCCGCAGTGCGTTTTAAAGTTGAGGGTAATCCCATTGTCGATCAAATCGATACTATTTTGCCGCAAACGCAATGCGGTCAATGTGGTTATCCTGGCTGTCGCCCTTACGCGCAAGCTATCGTCAATGGTGATGCTATTAATAAATGCCCGCCTGGCGGGCAAAGCACAATTAATGCCCTGGCAAATTTATTGGATGTGGAAGCACCCACACTCGATGCCGAACATGGAACCGAAGCTGAAGTAAAAACAGTGGCGTTTATTCGTGAGGCAGAATGTATTGGTTGTACCAAATGTATTCAAGCATGTCCGATGGACGCAATTCTTGGCGCAGCGAAACAAATGCACACAGTAATTGCCGATGAATGCACTGGCTGTGATTTATGTGTTGAACCCTGCCCCGTTGATTGTATCGATATGATTCCAGTAGAAACATCCATTAAAACTTGGACCTGGGACTTGCCCTCGCCGCTGCAAATAATTGCCAGCGACAGACAACACATGTCTACCGAGGCGGCATAGCAATATGAGTAGCATGAATAACTTTGTTAAATTATGGGAGCTGCCCGGCGGTATTCACCCGTCCGAAAACAAACAGCAATCGATGCAATTACCACTGGGGCAGGTGCCCATTCCAGCACAACTATTTATTCCTCTGAACCAACACATTGGTGCACCGGCAACGCCAATCGTTAATGTCGGCGAGCATGTGTTAACCGGTCAATTAATTGCAGCGGCAAACGGTACTTTTAGTGCAAATGTTCATGCGTCAAGTTCAGGTGTGGTTAGCGCTATAACGCAACACGTTTTACCGCATCCATCTGGCATGAGCGGCGATGTGATTGTGATTGATACTGATGGCAAAGATAAATGGATAGCACTGGAGCAATGTGAAGACTATCTGGCATTGGACCGCCTTTCGTTATTAGAAAAAATTCGCACCGCAGGCATTGCAGGTTTAGGCGGTGCGGGTTTTCCAACGGCGGTAAAGCTCAACACTAAATCCAATTTAATCATTGATACGCTCGTGATTAATGGCGCTGAATGCGAGCCTTATATCACTGCCGATGATATGTTGATGCAAATGCGCGCCGATGAAATTATCGCTGGCACATTTTTATTAAGCTACATTTTGCATCATCCTAAACGTCTGGTGATTGGTGTTGAAGATAACAAACCTAAGGCGATTGCTGCACTACGAAATGCAGTGAAAAATTATTCAGGCAAAAAATCTGCGCAAGATGCCGAGATAGAAATTGCCAGCGTACCCACCAAATATCCATCCGGCGGCGCAAAACAATTAATTCAAATCTTGACCGGTCGTGAAATTCCCAATGGCCACCATTCAGCAGACATTGGAGCAATTTGCGTTAATGTTGCTACAACAGCAGTTTCTTATCGCGCAGTGCGTTTTGGTGAACCTTTAATATCTCGCATCACCACGGTTGTAGGCGAAGCACTCGACACGCAACGCAATGTGGATGTGCTCTTAGGGACACCCATAAACTATTTGTTAGCCCAACATGGATATGATGCAAACAAAGCACTGCGTGTAGTAATGGGCGGCTCGCTAATGGGTTTTACACTTACACACCTTAACGCGCCTGTAGTTAAAACTACTAACTGTATTCTCGCTGCCAGTAAAAAAGAATTACCCCCACCTTCACCCGCACAAGCTTGCATTCGTTGCGGACTTTGTGCCGAAGCATGTCCCGTAAGTTTGTTGCCACAACAATTATTTTGGTATGCACAGGCAGAAGACATTAATCGCCTGCAAGCACATAATTTATTTGATTGCATTGAATGCGGCGCATGTTCGTATGTATGCCCAAGCAAAATCCCTCTAGTGCAATACTATCGTGCAGCTAAGGGAAATATTCGTCAGCACACAATTGAGAAAGAAAAAGCAGATCGGTCTCGCCAGCGCTTTGAGTTCCGCAAAGAACGTATGGCTAAAGAAGAAGCTGAAAAAGAAGCGAAACGCACAGCGCGCAAAAAGGCCGCGGAAGAAGCAAAAATATTACTCGCAAGTAGAAATCAACCGCACAAAACAATAGAAAATGATTCAACTAGCAGCATTGTGCCGCTAGTTGCTGAAGCGCGCATCGACGTTGTTGCTACTGCCATGGCTAAAGCAAATAAGGTGGAAGCAACACCGGCAGAGCAACGCATAAAACTGGAACGCGTATTACAAGCGGCTCGCAATAGTGTTACGAGCGCACGCGCTCCATTAGTACCCAAAAATATTGACTTTCCCATTACTGAAGAACAACTGGTAAGGCAGCAATCGCGCATCAAGCAAGCAGAATTGAAACTTGCTGAAGCAGAAAAGAAACTTGCAGATTTTGATAAGGAACTTAAAGACAAGTAACTATTTACTTCGTCATCCTCGAGCAGCGGGATCCAGCATTTAAAAAATGCATTCCCGCTCGGCAACGGCTCCTGCGTTGTTCTACCTTCTGCATCCATGCAGTCGTACGCGAGGATTACACCCAATTAAATACCCATGAGTATTGAAATGGCTTTATTAAATATCACCTCACCCCACACACAGGGCGCATTAAGCACTAGCCATATTATGCGTCTGGTTATTTACGCTACATTACCGGGCGTATTAACGCTTGCATATTTTTTTGGTGTGGGTGTGTTTTTTAATTTGTTGATTGCCAGTGTTAGTTGTCTGGGGTTCGAAGCACTTGTTATTAAATTACGTAAACGCCCCGTATTATTTTATCTTGG
>JANPKH010000232.1:0-1566 GCA_031425935.1 Gammaproteobacteria bacterium
TGTCAGCAATGACTTTGCAGCCCAAAACCGGGTCCGTGCTTTGTAAGATCATGGGCAAAAATCGTTGCATTTTCAAATTTTGCAAATCGTGCTTGGGAGGCATATGAACGTTTCAAAAGCAAAAAGCCGACTATTTTGCAGCACAAACATTTGAATAATGCGTATTGAAGCATACATACGCAGCTGTATAAAGCATATTGAATCAGAGAGAAATGTTCGGAGAACAAAAACAACAAACGAAACAAACCTGGCGAGCATCCCCCACTTTGTGTCACGGTTTGGAAACGAGTAAGGGGACTGTGGACACCCAGTTCTTGACTTGGGACTGACTGCTGGCCAAAGTTGCGAAATAACCCCAACTTCTAGCCACACTCGGGCTGGGGTTGTTCAGTGAGACGAGACAATGACTACAGTGTTGAAACATGATGACAAACGCCCCACACATCCAAGTCACTGCTTTTTGAGCCTTCATATGCTCACCTGAACCAAACGAAATGATGTGAAGTCCTCCTCCACAACAGACGCAACTGCCGACCTGATGACTGCGGTCAGAACACAACACTTCAAGTCTTACGTGCAGCATTGCATTTGTAGCTTCTACGACAGGATGACGTCGAATGACTATCAGAAAGTGTGGTGCAGATACTGGTGCGGTAAAGCTGGCAATGACTGCTGATTCAGTCCTTTCACGGTGTTCATCTTATTGAAGTAGCCTGAGTGATGCAGCAACTCACTTAAACCGAAGTCAGCATCATCATTACATGGCATGCGCAGCAGTTGTGATATATGGAATCAAGCCTCATCCAATCAGCCTGCTCTAAGACGGTCCGCATTGCTTCCTGCCGTCTGTCAACTAGGTAGCCACATGCAAATGCTACTGGCTGGTTGATGGACAACCCGAGACCGACAGACCCTACAACCTCAAAGACCCTGCTTACCTTGCAGCAAGTTGCTCCAAGATGCAGCTCAGCTCTTCCGCGTCAGCTCGTTCGCTAGCAGAACGTGACGACTGGCACAGACAGCGGAAGTTGAAGAATAGACCAACAGGGCGATGTCCTACGCAAAAGAATACACATGCTGGGCCATGAAAGCAAGGCATGCACAAATGACAAGACCCCAAACGCACGCAATTTGCAAGCAAGCTACGCCTGCAATCCGACGATGAAAATCTAATCACCTGGTTGGACTGTGCACGACCAAAAGATTGCAAGAGCAAAGAGAGATGGCGACCGGGAGAATTGGAGAGAAGTCGAACCAACTGCCACGAAGCACTCGAAGCCACCTCCAAGATGATTGCACACCGACAGCTCCAGATATTGCACACTAGTAGCAGAATGTATGAATGAACGAGACGCAGTCAAGCTGACCTCGTGCAGATCACACGGGAGGTGAGCCGCAGCATGCACTTGTATAGAAATTACTGACAAGCGGAGAAGAGCAGTGACAAGGAGAAGGAGAAGGAGAAGGGAGAAGGGAGAAGGCCGTTTCAGAGACGATTTCGGGACGTTGACAAACCGGTTACTGCGTCCCCCCCATAGTAGTAGGCTTGTGGCAAGCCTGACTAGA
>JANPKH010000233.1:0-18185 GCA_031425935.1 Gammaproteobacteria bacterium
CAGTGCGCCACGTTGACTGCCTGAGTAAAGTTAAATACTCAAAATATCTCCGTTAGTTTATAAAACTCAGTTTCATTTTAGCTGCGAGCCGCCCCGCTAAACGGGCGACTCGCTTTCATTTTTAAAATTACTTACTCACCACCTCAACCCAATATCCCTTCGTTCTTGCATGAATCTTTTCATCGTACATAGGCGCTGCTTGCCATGCAGGTAAATAGTATTTTCCCGCATAGCTCGCATTTAAAATGACGCGCAAGGTTACGCTGGTTTGGCTGCGGTCGTGGTAACGATAGCTCCATGAATAGTCGTGCCATAAACCGAAATAGCTGAGCACGCGATCATCGCGAATGTCCATGTGGTCTATGCCTTTCGGCAATTGATTGCCTTCCAATCTTTCGTTGCGAATTTGCCAGCCGCTTGGCATCACCATATTAAGGGCAACATCCTCGAGTTTATTCCGGAGTGCCATATTAAAATCAGCGCTCACGGTAACTTCTGCCACGAAGTCGGTGCCTTGGGGTAATTTTTCTACGTTAAGTGGTGTGTTATCCATGCCTAAAAAATTCACGGCGATTTTTAAACCATTGCTTTCTGCTTGCTCATCCATACTTGCGGGTATACCGCGATTACTCACGAGTACACGCAGATTGCTTTTGCTGTCGTCATTGCGCACGGCAATTTTGGTTTGACCAATCGATTGTTTATAAAAAGTTTGTTGTACTTGTTCTTTTTTCCAATTGGATGTGGAATTTTCTTTTATAGAAAACTTCATGGCTTGATTATTGGCACCACGTTTATTGGCAAATTCACTCATGGCGAGAAGTGCCCATGAAGTTGAATGTGTCGAATGCCATTCGTCGCTGCCTAAACCTGTTGCTACTTGCTCTGCTAATTGCCACGCTTGTTCGCTATTAGCCATATCTGCTTTAAGCACAGTCAACAACAATAAACTTTGGTCGCGCAAATCTGAAGCATAGGTGTAACCAGAATGGGTGCGCGCGGGAACTACCGCAGTAAGTGCACCGACGATATCTTTACTCGCATCTTTTATACCCATATGTAAATAAGCAGAACCTAACAACCAGCGCGCAGTTAATTGTTTGTTGGCATCCAGATTAATTAATTTTTCGCGTAAGCGATTCATGGCTGGCAATTCTGCTTTATCGGCGAGCGCTAGCGTATATAAACGATAAGCGGAAACTTCATCGCGATAATCATTATCTTCGCCGCCAGAACGCGCTAGTTCTTGCTGATACTTCGCCCAATTCTCTAACACGCTGCTGGGTACAGCATAGCCGGTACGTTTGGCTTCTACTAAAAAGTGCCCCGCATAATTGCTTGCCCACTCATTCACATAACCGTCTCCTGGCCAGTAACTAAACCCTCCAGATGCAGTTTGAAAGCTGGCGAGTTTATTTATACCAGCAGCAATATTTTTATCGATATCTGCTTTTTGTTTGCTGTCCAATGCAACCAGCTGCGCCAAATGTAATTGCGGAAATACTGACGAGGTCGTTTGTTCTACACAACCATGCGGATAAGAAATTAAATAATTTAAACGCTTTTCTAAATTCAGCGGCGGTAAAGTACTCACTTCAATATTAGCAACATTGGTACCGGCCATGCCTTGAGCTTCAAGCGGCACTTGCCATTCTTCACCGGGCGCTAATAATTTCGTTTGCCATACGGTGGTGGGTGGGTTGGCTGGACGACTATCAATATAAATTTCTTGCGTTGCAACTTCCTCTGCATCATTTTCAACACTGGACCGCGCAGTAATTTTTACGTGGCCTTTGCCGATGCGATCATTAACTTTTAAACGCAAACTCGCAATTGCATCGCCTGGCTTGGTAAAATTTAATTCAGCCTTACTATCAATCAATGTAAAAATTTCATTCGCTTCAACGGCTATCGCTACCCTTTTGATTTTAATATCGCTAGAAAAAACATTCACTGGCAACATTACTTCTTCGCCAGGGCCAAGCACGCGCGGCAAGGTGGCATACAACACCAGTGGTTGCGTAACTTGCATAGTTTTTTCAATTTTTCCGTAGGCCGGTGAGTCTTGTGCTTTACTGGAGTCGCCCGCAACTACCATAACTCGGACCGCCCCCATATACGGAGGCAGCGTAATGTCGTGAGTGCGCGTTTCGCCTGCTGACAAATTAAATGCACCGAGAAATTTTACGATGGGAGGGAAACGGCGTTCGCGGCGTTTACGTTCCGCTTCTTGTGCAGCATCACTGCCACCAATGGCAAGGATACGTTCGAGCGATGCTCCGTAAGCACCTACTACCGAATCAAACATATCCCAGGTGGCAACGCCGAGCGCTTCACGGCGATAAAAATTGTTGTGTGGATCAGGTGCGGTAAAACCGGTCAGGCCCAATAAACCTTCATCCACCATTGCCAAAGTGTAGGTCATTGTATGGCCCGTTTTTTCACTCACCTTCACGGAAAATTTCGATTCAGGGCGAACTTTTTCGGGCACTTCTATTTGCGGAATTAAATGGGTTGCCGGGTCTTCTACCAATAGAGGAACTATGCCGTACAAACGTAAAGGCGCATCAGATTTGCGTGCTTGATGCGGCAACAACAACACCATATTGACATAAGCATTAGGTGCCATGGCTGAAGTAATTGGCAATTGCACTTCGCTTTGATTGGGTTTCAAATCCAGCCAACGATGTTCAATCACACGGCTGCCATTTTCTATGCTAAGCAACACGCGCCCTTGAATAGACTTTGGCAAACGCACCACTGCTGTGTCGCCTACCTGATATTTTTCTTTATCAGTACTAAGCATTAATTGCGTAGCAGATTCAGGATTTTTTTCGTTGCTTGAACTCCAACCCAAATACACGACTTGCCCAGCGCAGTGATTAGATTGTTTGTCGCACACACGAATTAAATGACGGCCCCACTCATAAGTTTCCTTTTTCAAAATCCAACTGGCACGACCTTGGGCATTACTGACCAAGGTTTGTTTTTCAATGGGCGTGTGGCTGCTGTTACCAATGTAGGAAGCAATATCATCACTGCCTTCATCCCACCACCAGCGCCACCCTATTGCATAAACCGTAACTTCAATATCGCGCTTGGGAGCTACCTTGCCCTTATTGTTTAGCGTTTGAAAAATAACTTCATGATCATTATCGCGGCTAATTGAATTGTAATAACCATCACCTTTGGGCATAAGCATACCCACCCAATTTTCATAGGGTGACACATCGTAACTGCGCAACGCAGTGCTAAAATTGCCACTCTCTTCAAATACCCGCGTGTTAAACATAGCGAGTAACATGCCCGGTGGAGAATCATTCGCTTCAAGATTTAATTCAATATCCGCCTTGCCCTCGCTATCCAATTTCCCATCAAATACTTTTTGTGAACTGGTTTCAAAGGTGCGTGATGGGTCATCAAATAAAAATTGATTAAAACCTTCGAAGACGGTTTTTTTACTAAATAGTTTTACTTCGGAATCTGCCTTTAAACCATCGGCGGTAGCACCATGCAGCCATTGACTAAAAAGGTGTGCGCTTTGTGGCCCTTCTTTTAAATTAATAGGGGCCAAACTTAATATCGGGTTATCAAACGTCATATCAATTTTTAAGCGATTGGGTGTTACCATTTCGACTTTAATCACTTTATCGAAAAAGCGATTGCCAACATGTACTACAGCACGCCAATTTCCTGTAACTGCTTTTTCATCCGTTTTTAACGTAAAAGGATAAAAATTATTGACCGGTGTTACGTTGGTTTGACTGAAAACTTTTTTACCTTGTGGATCAAAAAAATCTAAAGTGACAGGGTAACCCGCTGGCAACCGCTCTTCCTTATCCTGCAAAATAAACGTTAAAAAAATGTCATCTCCCGGGCGCCACACATCGCGCTCACCGTAAATGAAACCTTTTAACCCCGCTTTTACATGTTCGCCGCTCACATCAAATTGATTAGTTGGTAAAGCTTCATTTTTAGGCAAACGCAAATAACCAAATTGCTTTTCTTTTTGTGCTTGCAAATAAAAGGGTACGCCATCGGTATTAATATCTACCATGCCGTAACTATCGGTAGTGCCTTTACCAATTTGTTGTTGCTGATAATTGAAAACAGCGATGTCGGTATTGGGCAATGGCTCCGCGTTATTTAAACCGGTGGCGATAACATGCAATACATTATTACTGCCACGTTTCGCCATTAGGCCAATATTAGATACCATAAATGTGCGCGTGGTTTTGGTGCTGTTATTGTAGCCATACGAGTAGTAGGAATCATTACACGGGTTATTGACTTCGCTGTAATTCCAGTAACCTTCCGATTGGTAATACTGACGGTACCACGCTGGTTGATCTTCACTGCCTTCCCCATCTTCATCGTAAGAATAATGGTTGTCCTCAGCATTGCCCGGTATTTTTTTAACGGGCTCTTTGGGGCGTTCTTCCGCACAGGTGTAAATGGAATTACTGCGATCAATTTGTAATTCCACGCGCACTAATCCGTCCGGATGTTGTGCCATTAATTCGGTTAAATCTAAATTAAAACGTTGCGATGCATCGCGCGCAATTTCAGGCAAGCGATAAACTTTTCGCCACAAATAGCGACCTTCTTTGCCAGGTGCGGATGCCGAATGTAAACTTGTATTCTCTTGCAGGTATTGACCAATATTGTTGTCATATACTTTAAACGCAACGACTTGTACCGAATCCACACTCACCGCTTCAAAAGGCACGGTTAAATGCTCTGCTGGCGGGAGAATACTGGCATCTTTACCAACAAACTTAACGCTTGGCTTTTCTAACACCAATACTAGTGTTCGATTGTAATCTTCACCCAAGGTTTGACGAGTAGCACTTTGTACAGCCGAATTAATCACTAATTCTTGCGGGCCAGAACCCATCTTTTCCGGATAAATTCGTAAATGACTCCCATCAATTTTTACCGGAAAATTCTTTTTTGCCAAGGTTACTAAACCTTGTAAATTTTGCGCAGCATTGATGGGGTTGGAGAAATTAACTTCAACATATAGCGAAGGTACGCGGACTACCTCTACACCAGTAATTTTGAAATCTGATAACGCTGGAATTTGTAAATCGCGTGCACCTTTATTATTAGCGCCTGCGTTGTTAGAGCCTGAAGGAGCGGGAGAACCAATGACTTCACCATCCCACTCCACGCGCAAGACACCTTCTTCTTTTGTGCGTAGGATATTTTTCAATTCGAAACTGTTGGTTTGACGATCTGCATTTTGAATCCAATCCAAAACCACTGCCTGACCATTAACGGTAACGTTTAGTATTTTTTTAATAGCATCGAGTTCAGCAGTATCTGCCGTACGCAGCTCTCCACTAAGTTGCATTTTTTCTGCTGAGTTATCTTGTGCAACTAAACCATGAATTTTTAAATCAAATTCCTGACGAATGGTATGAACTTCAAAGTCAAATGGCTTAAGTGTTTTTTCAACACCCAATAGTTTGTCGCCATGGAGCTTTATCTTAATGGCGGTATTGGCGGGCATGCGGTCAAGCGGGGTGATTCGTAATTCATTATCCGCCGTGAAAAGTACATTCACGGGTAAATTGGGCGATAGCTCCACCATTCCTTCAACCGGCTGATTGACTTTTTCCAGCGCCACTACAGGGTGGCTAAACCGAATAAACAATGGCTTTTCAGCAGCAACCCAGCGCTTGGGGTAGTCCGCTATATGTGTTTCCCATTTAGGTGCTAGTGCATCTTCAGGTTTTTTCGCGGTGGTTTTTTTATCGCAACCCACCAACAAACTTGCTAACACGCAAGCTACCACCATTGCTACAAACACAATAAACACAGACTGGAGACGGGCTTTCATACATCGGCTTCCTTGAAACGATTAGAAAAATGGAAAGTGAGAAAGTAGATTTTAAACAGCAATAATCGTCGCTGATTCTGCGCTTTTTTAAAGTAAATAAAAAGCATTCCGGACGTTTAAATAGAAGTTTTATTATGGAGCATGAAAACTAACAATCGCGGCGTTAAAAACAGCGTATGTAGTCACTGCCTTTCGCTCTCTAAAACGTATTCGTTTGTTGTATACAATGAAATATTCCTGCTGCAATGCAAAATACTAGGAAATTAAATGAAGGTGCTATACAGTTTATGCTGAAGACGATATTCCTTACGCGATAGAAAGCACTGTAAACCTTTTGGTAAAGGTAATTCCCTATGAATAAAGTTGACGCTAAAGATGTGCAATGCCCTTATTGTGGTGAAACCATAGAAGTTCTCATTGATTGCTCTGTACCGGAACAAAATTATATTGAAGACTGTCAGGTGTGTTGCTGCCCAATAAATTTTGATGTGGTAGTAGATGAGGATGGTGAATCAACTGTGTATGTATCGAGTGAAAATGAATAGCTCATTTTGATCAAAGTTGCCCTTGGGTATAACCTATGCCGCAATAACGGAGTCAAGAATTATTAACGTCTCCTGTGTTTACATATAATCCTAAGTAGAATTGCGCTGTATATATGAAAACGTGACATGTCGAGATAAACAAAGGCCTAATATTAATGATAAAAAATAATGCTCTAACTAAAAGACTAGGGCGTAATTCAAAAAATTGGATAATACTCATTCTATTGATCATTATTGTGATTCTTGCGTATTTACTGCTATATCGATTCGGTTCAGAAGTAGGGAGTATATTTTTTATTTCGCAACCATCTGAACACACTAATAATTTGACACAAATTACTGACGATACCCACTCAATAAATGATGTAGCTCAGGGCAGGCGGCCACTAGCCCTACCTACAAAAGTTTTTACAGAAAATGATGACTATAAGAATGCCACCACGAAACAAGGCATGCGTCGTTATTTAGCGAAATATCCGAATGGCGAGAACGCAAAGATCGTGGCTCAATTATTGGCAGTGGTATTAGTTAACGAATATCAGTATCTGGACGCATTACAGAAAAAACTTCAAGAATTTGCACCAGGACTTGAAATGGTTGAAATACCAGAGGGGCAATTTCAGATGGGTGATTTATCTGGTGAGGGGCAGCACGATGAGAGTCCGGTTCATGAAGTTACAGTATCATCATTTTGGTTAAGCAAACATGAAATTACTTTTGCTCAATATGATCTTTTTTCAGCAAATAAAGACAAGCCCGATGATAGCGGTTGGGGTAGAGGGAATCGACCTGTCACCAACGTAACCTGGGACAATGCTCAGGAGTATGCTAAGTGGTTAAGCGAAAAAACGGGCGCGAAATTTCGGTTGCCAAGTGAGGCGGAGTGGGAATATGCGGCAAGAGCAGGTAGCAAAACAAAATATTCATGGGGTAACACCATCTCTTGTGGCAATGCAGATTATAACTATGGGGAATGCAGCGCATGGGGAACATCGCCTGTAGGGCTCTTTAAGCCAAATGGATTCGGTTTGTATGATATGAGTGGAAATGCATGGGAGTGGGTGAATGACTGTTATCATAATAACTATGATAAAGCGCCACTGGATGGTTCCGCATGGGTAACGGGATCTTGTTATTCACATGTTTTACGTGGTGGGTCCTGGAACAATTTGCCGGATAGATTAACCGTATCTTATCGCGCTCAAAATTCTTCAAATTATCACTATTCAAATACCGGGTTTCGTTTAGTAAGAGAAGATTAATTTACATGTATTAGCTCAGGCCCGATCTGACAGTTACCGGTTTTTATCAATCATAAATTCACTCATCTCTATTCCTTAACTCATTTCTATTCCTTAAACGTTTACAATGCGGCCTTTTTCCAAAGGCCGCATTCCGAGCTTCAAGCGCTTTGCAAAATCTTAAGCAACATCGGCCGTTTTGCCGGACAAACGTCGCAATCTTTCTAACGCAGTTTCACCAGCATTATCTGGCTGCGAAACAGATTTACGAATTGCATCCAACTCAGCTTGTTGATCAAGCGGCTTTTGATTAATGTTGGCGACAATTTTTAAACCTTCTGCTTCATTACTCACCTTTTGTGCGCGGCGCGATAATGCATCTAGCGCCGTTGAGCGACTTTTAAGCCCACCTAAATTAGCAAGCTGTTGCTGACGATCTGCACGCAGCTCTTGTAAGTCGCGCTGAGCATTGGCCGAAGCTAAAGCTTTCAAGGCTTTTTTTGCCGCCGCGTCAAACTCCATTAATTGTTTTGATAAAGCTTCAACAACTGCCTGCAACTCTTTCATATACTCTGCTGCGTCTGCCTCTTCCTGGATTTCCACTGGCAAACGTGCTTTATTTGTTTCTAATTCATCGCAAAACATATTTACCGTGGCTTCACTAATAGTGCCTGCAGCCAAACGCGCAGCTAAGGTATCAAATGCTTTTTCGTCAGTTTCAATGAGAGAACGCAATTTGACTACGTCTTGATGTTCTTTATCAAAATCAGCTCGCGCGGCGGCTAACTTTTGCGCTGTTTCCCGCAGTGTATCGGCCAAGCGGTCGCGATCTGCTTCTGTTGCAGTTTCCGGATCAAAGTTAGCAATAGCTTCTGAAATTTTATCGCCCAACACGCCAAAATGTTTGGTAATCAAACGTGCGGTTAAACCCCAACCTTTTAAAGTACTCATGCTATTTCTTCCTGTTATTAAAAAATTAATTTACTAGAAATTTTTATGTACAAAATTATAAAATTGTTACTCGTTCAAGTTCCACCGGAATACCTACCATAAAATCAACATGGATTTGGCGTTTACTACTATCCCCATTCTGACTTTGAACGATTTCCGTAGTAATAAATAAATACTCTACATTGCCTTTTTCCTCCCTGCCCTTTATCTCTCGTAGATAGGGCATATAATAAATTTCCTGTTTCACTCCGTGCATACCTTGCGCATCGTCAAGGCGCGTTTCTGAGCCAACAAACGGTTGCACAAATTCTTGTTCGGGATCGCCAGCATCGCGCCAGTATTCAATTGAATCTTCACTACCAAATGCTGCGCGTAAGTCAGCTTCTGCATAACCCAACTCTGCCAATTGCTCGCGCCACAAACAGTAACTTTTATCGCCCAAGCCGTAGCCCGACAAACCCATAAACACCTTTTGGTCCTCTTCGGTCTCTGGAATAATGCGCGTAAGTTGTGAACAATAAATCACATCGTTTACTTCACCTTCAGCATTTGCATACACCTGTAAAAATATTTCTTTTTTTCCACCATCCCCCAACGCCAAATAATAGCGATAGACGCTACCAGATATAGGTAAATTCACGCGACTAATGGCTTTAATAATCGTTTGCGAATCTATCGGCATTTCAATAAAGGAGCCATTGGTTATTGCATGAATAAACGGCGTTTTTTGTAACTGAATAATGCCACCTATGCGTGCACCGAGCGGCAAATGTAAATCCTGCTGCGACTGACTCGCCATTCCTTTTTTTTCAGTGATTCCTTTTACATACTGAACCGCATCTTTCCAGCCCATGCTATTAATTTCCAAAAGTGTAATTAGGTTTTTTGCTTGCGCTATTTTTCTTTGACTGCATAACAGTTGTTACTAGCTTATAAAGCCCAAAAATAATTGCAGCCCATAAAATAAAACGTAAAAAACTCATGGCAAAGGATTCTTTTTCTTCCACTGGTGGAGACATATCAGTCAAAGGCTCAGCAACCTGACCATCAACATTATTTAAGCTATTTCCATCACTTGCAGTTACGGCACCGCCTTGATGATTTTCATTTTGTGCATTTTGGTTTGCTGCCGGTTGGTGATTTCTTGCCAACGAACTGCCCAGCATAAACCACATAGCGTTATTCAAAAATCCACCACCTCGTTGTTGCATTACATTTGGTTGCGCGCCCGATTGTATGGGTGCCGATTTTGCGGTGGATGGATTACCAGAACGAAACCAACCTGAATTATTTGCACCGTTGCTTGCTCCCCCACCTGCGGCTGCACCGGCCGTTCCAGCAGTACCGGCTGCACCCGCTATTCCAGCAGTACCGGCCGCACCTGTCCGGGCATCGTTAGCTTTTAAAGCATTACCTTGCGCCGCATTTGTATTTAAATCTTTACTCATGCCTAAGGGTTGCGCAGCCTGTGGTGCAGCACCAGCAGCCGCAGGCTTGGCACGACCAAATGATCCAAATATACTTTGAGTTTGCGTTGCTGGTGCAGCTTGGGTTGCCGGCGTGGCTTGTTGTTGCGGAGCGCGCTGCACTCGCGGTGCAGGCGCCATACGTTGCGAACGAAAGCCGCCGCCAAAGGATCTTCCTTTCGCTTCACTGTAACTAGCGAAGCCCAATGACAAAACAAGTAAGCACGTTAGGGTTTTAAAAAGTTTCATTTTTGCCTCTTTTAAATGTGGAAATGTCGTTTCCAATGGGGGCGACGATATTAACAGGCTTTCAACTCAGATATGATTGCTTCCAACCCTAATCTACGAATGCCTTTGATGGACGCAGCTTAAATACCAATCCACATACATGCATCGGTAATAAATAGGAACAATCACCATGACCCGCCGTTATTCAGATATGAACCAACACGACGCACTCTATAAAATCGCCCGAGCTTACCCTGGCGGAATAGATGCGTTGGCCATTAAGCTGAATATTTCAGCCAATGTTTTACGCAACAAACTAGCACCGGGGATTGCTTCGCATTACCCGTCATTTGAAGAAGTGTCTATGATTATTGGCTTGTGCCAGGAGACCGATGTTAAAGAAGCGTTGCTGCCACTTCATGCGATGTTAAGCCGTCACGGCATGGCAGCTTTTGTGGTGCCGGAACCCGATCAAGTTAGTAACGATGATTTATCGCAGACAGTTTGCAGAGTGATGAGTCAGGTAGGTAATGTGGCCGAAGCAGTTTCTGAAGCATTAATAGATAGTGTTATTACCGAACGCGAAGCAGATTTAATTGAGCGCGAGTTTCAAGGAGCCTTAACCGCGCTGGGTGATTGGCGAGCGCGCATTCGTTTGCATAAAGAAAAAACTAATTCAAAATAAAAAAACCCTATAACGTACTTCCGTAACACAGTTAAAACCCTCGCCCAATCCGCCATTGAAACCTGCAGCAATTGTTGCGGGCATGCATCCCGCCAAATAATTCGTAATGCTTTACCAATAATAAGCTATAAATATTTCAAGCAGTTGAATCCAGATAGACGCTCGTTGGATCTAAGAGTAATTGGGACAATTGAAATTTTTAGCCTTAACGAACCCGTATATCGACTTCGTGGCAGCGCTTGACCAATAATTACAATTAAACAGCACGTGCAAACCTAACCATAAGGAGAGGCCATTATGCCTTCGAATTCAACTGACAGAATAATAACTATAGATGCATTGCGAGGGTTTGCTCTACTTGGAATACTCTACGCCCACATGATATTTTGGTACGCAGGTGGCGGTTTACCTGAACATATTTACAAAGAAAACCATGGCATCCCGAGCGGCATCGCTTTGGGATTTTATTTTATTTTTATTTTAGCGAAATTTTTCTCGATATTTTCATTTCTTTTCGGTTTAAGTTTTTATATTCAGATGAAGAGCTTAATGAAACGTAACGATAACTTTATTCTGCGATTTAGTTGGCGGCTATTCATTCTTGGCATCATCGGTCTTATTCATCATATTCTATGGCGTGCCGATATTTTGTCAATTTATGTTCCGCTTGCTTTTCTGCTTATTTTCGCACGCAACCTCAGCAACCGCGCGGTTGTATGCATTGGTCTTATGCTAATTCTGAACCTACCCACAAAAATATATGAAATTATTTTTCTTTCCATCAATGGCCAAATGCCATTTTCCAACGCGCCCAATGTACAAGAAGGCGCGCACTATTATGAGATTATGAAAAATGCACCTTTTTTTGAAGTTGCTGTAGATAACTTTAAAGCGTTGACAACAAAATTTAATTATCAAATATCCAGCGGCCGTTTACTGATTACTTTCGGATTTTTTCTACTGGGCATGTTTGCTGGTCGGATGCAATGGTTTGAGAATCTCCACGAAACGAAACCGATCTTTATAAAGATCTGGAAGAAAACAGGATTAATTCTGCTTGGCACCATCGCCGCGGCAATATTGTTAGGCGCATTAAGTTTTGGCCTCAAGTGGAATATGGAAAAAAATCTATTGGCAATGTGGGTAGGAGGGGCACTTGCAGACATTTTTAATTCTGGCTTAACATTATTTTATATTGCCGGGTTTACCTTGCTAATGTATCGCGAGAAATGGAATAAGTTTTTATCGCCCTTAGCAAACGTTGGAAAAATGGCATTAACGTCCTACCTTATGCAGACATTATTTGGCCTTCTATTATTTTATAGTTTTGGTCTCGGTCTTTTTACTAAAACTACGCCTGCTATGAATGCGCTTATTAGCTTCGGTATATTTGGATTGCAGATTGTTTTTAGCCACTGGTGGCTGAAACATTTTCACTATGGGCCTGTTGAATGGTTGTGGCGCTCTGCAACTTTTCTAAAACCGCAGAAAATGCTAAAAACAAGTACTCCATTGGCACTTCCCACAACCTAGGTTTTACATTTAACAAAACTAAGAGCGCATTAACTAAATCGATGCGCATTTAACTAAAACTCCCACCGGACCCTAGAATGTCGGCAATAATGTTCAACTCATCACCTTTTGTGTTGGGTGTAGTTGCAGAGCATTGTACAATGGCCGCCAACTTAATCCGGTGGAAGACCATCCATGAACGAACAAAAAACAACGCATTTTGGTTACGAGCAAGTTGCCGTTGAAAAAAAAGCTGAGCGTGTGGCTGATGTATTCCACTCAGTGGCGGCCAAATATGACTTAATGAATGACTTAATGTCTGGCGGTATACACCGTTTATGGAAACGCTTTACTATTGAAGCATCAGCCGTGCGACCAGGCCATAAGGTGTTGGATATCGCGGGCGGCACCGGTGACTTGAGTTATCAATTTGCAAAATTAGTCGGCAAGGATGGCCAAGTAATTCTTGCTGACATTAATTCTTCCATGCTTAATGTTGGCCGCGACCGCTTAATTGACCGTGGCGTAGCAGGCAATATTCAGTTTGCCCAAGCCGACGCGCAGTACCTGCCCTTTCCTGACAATACGTTTGATTGCATCACCATCGCCTTTGGCTTGCGCAACGTTACCGATAAAGATTTAGCGCTGCGCTCAATGTTGCGTGTGCTTAAGCCTGGAGGTCGCTTATTGGTTTTGGAGTTCTCCAAACCACAGCACAGCTTGCTTGAGAAAGTTTACGACACCTATTCGTTTAAATTATTACCCATGATCGGCAAACTCGTCACCAATGATGCTGACAGCTATCGCTATTTGGCTGAATCGATTCGTATGCATCCCGATCAAGAAACCTTAAAAGGTATGATGACTGACGCAGGTTTTGTAAATACCGAATTCCACAATATGACCGGTGGTATTGTAGCGTTACATAAAGGTATAAAACCTTAATAAGGTACATTTATCATGAATCCCCCGACTACACCAACAGGGGAACTTGAACGCCAGAACATCAGAACATCAGATAAGAGATAAGTTAATGGACGCGATGTTTATTACTGCAGCATTTGCCAGCGCTGAGAAAATGATTAACACAGCGCTCACTTATGATCCTGCTACTCGCATAGCGCTTGGCAAACTTGCGCCGCAAGTTCTATTGATAAAATTGACCAAGCCGGAAATAAATATTTATGCTGTCCCCACTGCTGATGGCGTGCGCTTGCTAAACCACTACGAAGGCGACGTTACCACTCAAGTGCAAGGCACTGTGCCTGCGTTAATGGCATTATTGAAAAGCGAGCGCGTAAATTTAAAAGATAGCGGTGTTCAAGTTATTGGCAGTTCGATTTTTTTAGCAGACCTGCAGCACATTCTCAACAAGCTCGAGATCGACTGGGAGGAAATGTTGAGCCAGGTATTTGGCGATATTATCGGCCATCAAAGTGCTGAATTAATTCGCAATAAGATGCAATGGGCAACCGATCGCGTAAACAATTTTACTCGCCTTACCAGCGAGTTTTTAACCGAAGAATTGCAAGCACTACCGAGCAAAGCTGAAGTTGATTATTTTAATCAACAAGTGGATGAGGTTCGGCTTGGGGTGGACAGAATTGAAGCACGCATTAATCAAATGCTGCAAAAACATTTTCAACCATAAACACACTGACACGTTGCCAAGGTTTAGCGAGCGATCACCGAAACTGCTCGCAAACAGGCAAGGGTTTCAAAATTAAGAGCGCATGCAACAGTGATAATTATTTTCCGACTGCTAAAAATTCTGCGGGTATTTTTGCGCTATCGCTTGGACAAGCTACTGCCCAAGCAACACTTACCGCTGCAGGTTAAAGTATTATTACTACCCTGTCTGTTATTCCCGGCCCCCAAATTAAACCGTGGCGAACGCTTGCGCCGTGCGTGCGAAGAACTTGGGCCGATCTTTGTAAAATTTGGTCAATTGCTTTCAACCCGCCCGGATCTGGTTCCCGCCGATATCATCACCGAGCTAAATTATTTACAAGATCAGGTTCCCCCTTTTGCTAAAGAAGAATTTCGCAGTATGGTTGAACTTGCACTTGGCGACTCAATAGAAAATATTTTTAACGATTACGACGCCGAGCCTTTGGCATCCGCTTCTGTAGCTCAGGTTCACGGTGCAACATTAAAAAATGGCCGCAAGGTCGTGATTAAAGCTATACGCCCTGGCATTGAAAATGTTATCGCGCAAGACGTGGCCCTGCTGTTAAAAATTGCCGAATTGTTGGAGCGCTTCAGTGTTGATGGAAGACGCTTGCGTCCGGTTGAAATTGTACAAGATTATCGCACGACTATTTTTGACGAACTGGATTTACAACGTGAAGCCGCCAATGCATCGCAATTGCGGCGTAATTTTTCCAACTCAAACTTACTCTATGTGCCAGAAGTTTTTTGGGATTACACGCGCAATAACATCATGGTCATGGAACGAATATACGGTATTCCTGTTACCGATATTGAGGCACTAAAAGCACAAAATACCGACATGAAAAAGCTCGCCGAGCGCGGTGTGGAAATTTTCTTTACCCAAGTGTTCGAACATAATTTTTTTCACGCCGACATGCACCCTGGCAACATTTTTGTGGCGCACGAAAATCCCCACGCGCCTTCTCATACAGGACCGCAATATATCGCGGTAGACATGGCAATTATTGGCTCGCTAACACGGGCCGACCAATATTATTTAGCGCGCAACTTGCTGGCGATGTTCCGCCGCGATTATCGTCAAGTTGCCGAGCTACATATTCAAAGCGGGTGGGTACCAGCGCATATTCGTGTGGACGAACTAGAAGCAGCCATTCGCACAGTAGGTGAGCCTATTTTTGAAAAGCCGCTGAAGGAGATTTCATTTGGGCATGTGCTATTAAATTTATTCCGCACCGCACAACGCTTTGAAATGGATGTACAACCACAACTCGTATTGCTACAGAAAACATTATTAAATATTGAAGGTTTGGGGCGGCAACTATACCCAGATTTGGATTTGTGGAATACCGCACACCCATTTTTAGAACGCTGGATAAAAAATCGTTTTCATCCCAAGAGCTTATGGCGCGAATTAAAACGCTATGCTCCTGAGTGGATGGAGAAATTTCCGCAAACACCACAACTCATTTTTAACAGCTTGCAGCAATTACAAAATATTGGCCAGATTGCACCTGAACTACATAAAGCTACGCAGCAATTGCGAAAACGCAACAAGCCACTAACTCACCAATATTTGCTAGCAATTATTATTTTTGGTGCAGCAGTTGTAGTTGCGAACCCCGCTATTAACCAATGGCTAACAGACTCTTGGCATGCACTGCATTTTTCTACACCCAGCCTTATTCTCGCCGTGCTAGGAATAGCTATTATTTTCAAAGATAGAAAGTAGCGATTTTACTTAGGTAGTTAAATATAATGATTGAATCATTTTCTGTAGATGAACATATTCATCGCCGTTTTAATCCGCTGACGGGCGAATGGCTGTTGGTTTCTCCACATCGCAATAAACGCCCATGGCAAGGACAACAGGAGGAGCATGAGTGGCCGGAAAGTACTGCACATGACCCTAACTGTTATCTCTGCCCGGGTAATACTCGGGCTGGTGGAAAGCATAATCCTAGCTATCAAACAACCTATACCTTCACGAATGACTTTGCTGCCTTGATGCCGCAGGTACCAGAATCTCCAACTAATAATGATCCACTTTTTCAAATTCAGGCTGAGCAAGGCACTAGTCGTGTTATTTGTTTTTCGCCAGATCACAGCAAAACTTTGCCGCTGTTAAATGACACTGAGATATTGGCAGTTATTAATACTTGGATAGAAGAAACCGAAGCACTTGGGAACACTTATTCTTCCGTACAAATTTTTGAGAATAAAGGCGCGATCATGGGCTGCTCCAATCCTCATCCCCATGGACAAATCTGGGCGCAAACACAAATCCCCACGCTAGTGCAAAAAGAAGACATACAACAACGTAATTATTTTGAACAAAATGGCAGCTCGTTACTTCACGACTATGCCAATAAAGAATCCGCAGCAGTACAGCGCATCGTGGTTGAAAATGAACACTGGTTAGTGGTCGTGCCTTTCTGGGCAGCATGGCCTTTCGAAACATTATTGCTGCCGAAAATGCGACGTGCGCGCATCACAGAATTAAATGCTGAAGAGCAAATAAGTCTCGGCAAAATTTTGCGTGACATTACGGCTCGCTACGATAATTTATTCGAATGTTCTTTTCCCTACTCCATGGGCTGGCATGGCGCGCCATTTAGTAACGCGGCTTCTCATGCGGACACTAATACAACTATTGACCCCGCCCCTCATGCGGAAACTGGCCACTGGCAATTGCATGCACATTTTTATCCGCCACTGTTGCGCAGCGCAAGCATACGCAAATTTATGGTGGGCTATGAAATGCTCGGCGAACCGCAACGTGACTTGTCGCCCGAACAAGCCGCAGAACGATTACGGCAACAAAGCCCTATTCACTTTCGCCTTAAGGAGTAACGCGTGAAAACTTTATCAGAGGATATTGTAAAAAAACAATTTGCAGAAATTTTTTCTTCGTATAGCACCGATTCAATACAAGTCGTTAAAGCGCCAGGGCGAGTTAACTTGATTGGCGAGCACACTGATTACAACGACGGCTTTGTGCTACCTATCGCAATTAATTATTACACTTATATCGCTTTTACGCCGCGCACCAATCGCGAACTACACATCATCGCCAAAGATTTTAATCACGCATTAGTTATTATTAATATTGATGAACCTATGCAATTAGATCCTGACAATGGTTGGTCGAACTATATTCGCGGTGTAATCCAGGAAATGTTAAAAAAAGATTTCACTTTAGCCGGTGGTAATTTTCTAATCACCGGCAATGTTCCCATTGGTGCGGGGTTAAGCAGTTCGGCTTCACTTGAAATAGCAATGATCCGCGCCATGACACAGCTAACCAACCAAGCGATAAATCCTATTCAAGCGGCAGTGATGGGCCAGGCAGCAGAAAATAATTTTGTGGGTTGTAACTGCGGCATTATGGATCAGTTAATTTCAGCATTAGGACAAGACAACAGTGCTTTATTAATCGACTGCGAAAATTTAACTACACACACCGTATCGATCCCCGCGCATTGGGAATTATTAATCGTGCACAGTGGCGTAAAACGTGGCTTGGTAGACAGCGAATACAATCAACGACGCCAACAATGTGAAAATGCGGCAGCGCATTTTGGTAAAGCAACATTGCGTGAAATTAATTTGGAACAATTATTCGCAGCAGAAGCAGAGCTGGACGTTTTAAGCTTTCGTCGTGCTCGACATGTGTTAACAGAAAATGCACGCACGCTTCTAGCAGCTGATGCTTTAACCACTGGAGATATGCCCGCTCTCGCTAAAGTGATGGCAGCATCGCATTTATCTATGCGCAACGATTTCAATATCACTACGCCAAGTATTGATACCTTGGTGGATATTCTCGCGACAGCAGGCGACGGGCAAGTGGGCGTGCGCATGACTGGTGGCGGTTTCGGTGGTTGCGTTGTTGCTATAGCACCATCAAATATTATTCCGCAATTGATGCAAGCCGTAGAGCAGCATTATCAAGTTAATACAGGATGTATAGCGACACTTATTCCTGCCAAAGCTATTGCAGGCGCTTTCGCACAATAATCCATAAACTTTGCAACCTTT
>JANPKH010000234.1:0-22758 GCA_031425935.1 Gammaproteobacteria bacterium
CGTCGTTTGCCGGTTTCGTCGGGTGATGAGGTGGGCCAATTAGCCACCAATTTCAACTTGTTTGTCGATCACATGCACAGTTTGGTGGAAAACATTCGCCTTCAGGCTAGTGACTTACAAGTTAATGCTCGCTCAATGGCGGATCGCGCCAGCAGCTCGGTAAAAGAGCTTGGCACGCAACAAGAGCAAATCGGTATGGTGGCGCAAGCGATGGGTGAAATGAATAATGCTACCCAGGAAATCGCGCATCACGCTGAACGAACGGCAACTTCGGTGGATGAGTCGGTCAGTAGCGCGGAAGAAGGTAAGCTTCAAGTTGATAAAACTCGCGACTCAATTGTAGTGTTAGCGGAAAAAGTGGACCAAGCGGGTAACGTTATTTCCACCCTTAACAAACATGTGCAAGACATTAATGGAATTCTTTCAACCATTCAGGGTATTGCTGAACAAACAAACTTGCTAGCTTTAAATGCCGCCATTGAAGCAGCTCGCGCGGGAGAGCAGGGCCGAGGTTTTGCGGTAGTAGCAGATGAAGTGCGTGTGCTATCGCAGCGGACTCATGCGAGTACGGGTGAGATTCAATCCATGATTAGTTCATTGCAAAGCACGGCAAAAAACGCGGTGTCCATTATGGGTGATAGTCGTATTTTGGCCACCGGAAGCGTGCAGAATGCGGACAACGCTTCGCGCTCTCTTATCAGTATCAATTCGGCAGTAGGAGAGATTAGTGCTATGGCTGCGCAAATTGCTACCGCTGCTGAACAACAAAGTCAGGTAGTGAAAGAAGTCTTGCACAATGTGACATCTATTCGTCGGGTTGCCGATAACACTGCCGAAGAAGCTCACGCGGGTGAAGCTCGCGCCAAAGTATTACAAGATCATGCCCGCACACTGAACGATCAGGTGTCTGCCTTTAAGCTTTAGCAGGCATTGGTTGCAAACTTCCCAGCACCGCTACTGCCGATGATTTAAATGCCAAAAAGCGACTTTCGGGTTGCTTTTTTTTATGGGAATTTTACTGGCTTGCGGGTACAATTCCGCGCCCCAACCTGCGGCTAGCATTAAGCTGCGCGCGGGTTTACAGAATTTTTTCAGCGGAGTGTCCTATGTCATCTAACAAAAGCGCCTCATCATCCATAAAAAAAGTTGTGCTCGCGTATTCGGGCGGATTGGATACCTCAGTTATTGTTAAGTGGTTACAAGAAAACTATCACTGTGAAGTCATTACTTTTACCGCTGATATTGGTCAGGGTGAAGAAGTAGAACCAGCACGAGCTAAAGCAAAGGCTTTAGGCGTTCAACAAATTTATATCGACGATTTGCGTGAAGAGTTTGTGCGTGATTTCGTGTTCCCGATGTTTCGCGCGAACACTGTTTATGAAGGTGAATATTTGCTGGGTACGTCAATTGCTCGCCCTTTAATTGCCAAGCGTTTAATCGAAATTGCCAATGAAGTCGGTGCGGATGCTATTTCTCACGGCGCGACCGGTAAAGGTAATGATCAGGTGCGTTTTGAGTTGGGCGCTTATGCACTTAAGCCTGGTATTAAAGTTATCGCACCATGGCGCGAGTGGGATTTGACTTCACGCGAAACCTTGATGGCCTATTGTGAAAAAAATAATATCCCTGTCGACTACGCTAAAAATAAGAAAAAATCTCCATATTCTATGGACGCCAATTTGCTGCATATCTCATACGAAGGCGGCGTTTTAGAGAATACCTGGACTGAAGCAGAAGACGATATGTGGCGTTGGAGCGTGGCTCCCGAAGCCGCTCCTGACGCACCAACGTATTTGAATTTAACCTATGCAAAAGGTGATGTAGTAGCTATTGATGGTAAGCCTATGTCTCCAGCAACCGTGTTGGCGTATCTCAATAAAGTCGGCGGTGAAAATGGCGTGGGCCGTTTGGATATAGTGGAAAACCGTTACGTAGGTATGAAGTCACGTGGTTGTTATGAAACGCCCGGCGGCACCATTATGCTGCGCGCGCACCGTGCAATTGAATCAATAACGCTTGATCGCGAAGTTGCGCATTTGAAGGATAGTTTAATGCCTAAGTATGCCGAGATGATTTACAACGGTTACTGGTGGAGCCCTGAACGTAAAATGATGCAAGTAATGATCGATGAGTCGCAACATTACGTAAATGGTGAAGTGCGTGTAAAACTATACAAAGGTGCGGTTTCTGTTGTGGGCCGTCGCTCGGCAGATAGTTTGTTTGACGAAAAAGTGGCTACTTTTGAGGATGACGCAGGCGCTTACAATCAGAAAGATGCAGAAGGTTTTATCAAGTTAAATGCATTGCGGATGCGTATTGCGGCCAATAAAGGTCGAGTACTGAAATAACGCCAGGTTGGCTTTTTAAACTAGGTTGGTTTTTTAAACAAGCCTAGTGAAAAAATCGATATCTTTTCTTTAAGTAAAGAGTCAAAGGTAAGAATCAAAAAGTAAAAGAATCAGGCTTGCCCTAAATTGCGTAATTCGCAGCGCAAAAGGGCAAGTTTTTTAACGGTTGTTTATCGTTTTAATCGCAAGCGAGGGTTAAATTCCCCGTGGCTTGCCACGAAATAGATTTTTGGAACAAAAATATACCTCGCTGCTTGCGGCGAGGTGTTTGATTTGCCGAGTAATCGCTGTGTTTGATCAACATCAATTAGTAGTCCGTGATCATGAGGCAGAATACGAAACTCATTTGGCTTGCTGCTTACTCATTTCAATATGCTGTTGGAATTCACATACCGCACCAAAATTTCAAACAAATTATATTCATTAACGCTTAGTTTTTAGTATGGGAATTTCCTATGAATGTTCATCAGACCGTGGTCGGTGATCTGCCGGTTTACGACTTCGATATAGTGCGCAAATTTACGATTATGTCTGTGGTCTGGGGCATAGTGGGGATGGCTATTGGTGTACTCCTCGCCTCCCAATTGGTGTGGCCTGAAATGAATGATTTATTTCAGCCTTACACGAATTTTGGACGCCTTCGTCCGCTGCACACTAACGCGGTTATTTTTGCATTTGGCGGTTGCGCTTTATTTGCAACGTCCTACTACGTTGTGCAACGCACTTGCCAAGCTGCTTTGTTTGGGGGCTGGCTAATCCCATTTACTTTTTGGGGCTGGCAACTAGTTATTTTAGCGGCAGCCATTACGCTCCCTTTGGGATACACCTCCGCTAAGGAGTATGCCGAGCTGGAGTGGCCGATTGATATCTTGATTACGTTAGTGTGGGTGAGCTACGCCATTGTATTTTTCGGCACCATTGTGAAGCGCCGTACGGAACATATCTATGTTGCTAATTGGTTCTACGGTGCATTCATTATTACTATCGCGGTGTTGCACGTTGTGAACTCGGCGGCGATACCCGTTACTTTTTGGAAATCCTACTCAGCTTACGCTGGCGCTGCGGACGCCATGGTGCAGTGGTGGTACGGCCACAATGCTGTTGGGTTTTATTTGACGGCGGGTTTCCTCGGCATGATGTATTACTTTGTACCCAAGCAAGCTGGTCGCCCTGTGTATTCTTATCAATTATCAATTGTCCATTTCTGGGCGCTGATTTCTATGTATATCTGGGCTGGTTCACATCATTTGCTTTACTCGGCATTGCCGGATTGGACGCAATCTCTTGGCATGGTGATGTCTCTGATTTTGCTGGCCCCAAGTTGGGGAGGCATGATTAACGGCATTATGACTTTATCTGGCGCATGGCATAAATTACGGACGGACCCAACCTTACGCTTCCTTGTGGTTTCGCTCTCTTTTTATGGTATGTCGACTTTTGAAGGCCCAATGATGGCGATCAAGACGGTAAATGCCATGTCGCACAATACGGATTGGACCATCGGCCATGTGCACTCAGGGGCGTTAGGTTGGGTCGCTATGATTTCTATCGGCGCGATTTATCACATGTTGCCTTTGCTGTACGGTCGCCAGGCAATGTTCAGCGTGAAGTTCATTAATATCCATTTCTGGCTAGCGACCATCGGTACGGTGCTGTATGTCTGCGCAATGTGGGTAAACGGCATTATGCAGGGACTAATGTGGCGTGCTTTTAATCAAGACGGCACTTTAACCTATAGCTTCATTGAGTCTGTACAAGCCAGCAATCCCGGTTATTTGGTGCGTCTTATCGGTGGGGTCTTCTTCCTCGCAGGGATGCTTTTAATGGCTTACAACATGTATCGCACCATTAGCCAATCTGCTACCGAAGCCCGTGCCCAGGATGAACTTCAGGCTTCAGTGGGTATTGCTTAATGGGGAGTACCATGAGAGGAAGATGCAATGAAAGGTCATAATATTGTTGAAAAAAATATTGGCTTGATGACTGTGTTAGTGGTTGTCGCTATCAGTTTCGGTGGGCTGGTTGAAATCTTGCCGCAGTTTTACCTGAAAGAAACCACTACGCCTATTGAAGGACTAAAGCCGTTACCCGCATTGCAGTTGGAAGGTCGCGATATTTATATTCGCGAAGGTTGTCATGTCTGCCATACCCAAATGATTCGCCCTTTGCGCGCTGAAGTTGAGCGTTATGGCCATTATTCGGTTGCCGGCGAATCGGTTTATGAGCATCCATTTTTATGGGGTTCAAAACGCACCGGTCCGGACCTAGCGCGCGTTGGTAAGCGTTACTCAGACGATTGGCATAAAGCCCATTTGTATAATCCGCGCAGCGTTGTTCCTGAATCCATCATGCCCTCATACCCTTGGTTGTATGACAACAAACTGGACGGAAAACTTACTGCAGACAAAATGCGAGCTTTACATTTTGTGGGCGTTCCCTATACCGAAGCTGATTATGCTGGTGCGGAGCAGGCTGTTAAGGGCATTACCGAGATGGATGCTCTGGTGGCTTACTTGCAACAGTTGGGTACTCTTCTTACTGAGAAGCGTTAATTATGAGTATAGAAACAGTTGCTAGTAACGGCTTAGCTAATCTATTAAATGTAACTACGCCAGGCGTAAATGTAACTACGTTAGGTGTAAATATCACTACCTTAGGTATCGTTTCAACAGTGTTGGTGACGATCACTTTTTTTGGTGTTTGCTTGTGGGCATTCTCACCCGGGCTAAAACAACGTTTTGATGAGGATGCAAAATTACCGTTCGCCGACGATGCAAACTTTTTTGAAAAATCAGACAACGAGCCGAAAGATCATCAGCGTTGATGAAAAGGGGTGGAGTAATTTATGAGTAATGCCTGGAGTTTATGGATAATTGTTCTGACAGTAGTCAACCTTGTGTTGTTGTTGTGGGTATTGATAGCGAATCGTAAGCAAGCTGTTTTTGATGACGGCCATTCTAACGACGACGGCCAAGCTAGCGATAACAGCCAAGCTAGCCATAATAGCGATGCCAACGCCGAAGCGAAAACCACGGGTCACGTTTACGACGGTATAGAGGAATACAATAATCCATTGCCACGTTGGTGGTTTTATATGTTTATCGGCACCATTATTTATGCTGTGGGTTATTTGATTTTTTATCCAGGTATGGGGGCATATCAAGGGTTACGCTTCGGAGAAAATAGCGCTTGGACATCTGCATCACAATTACGAGGGGAGCAATTACAAGCTCAAGCACAATACGAGGCAACGTTTGGTGAGTTTGCTAAAACACCAATACCGGAATTAGCTCGTAACGTGAATGCCATGAAAATGGGATATCGCTTATTTCTTAATAATTGCGCTGTGTGCCATGGGGCAGATGCAAGTGGAAACCTTGGTTATCCCAACCTGACTGATAAAGATTGGCTTTATGGCGGTAGCCCTGAACAGATTAAAGAAACACTTGTGCTCGGGCGCAAAGCTGTGATGCCAGCGTGGAGTGCTGCGTTGGGTGAAACTGGTATTGCCCATGTTGCTGAGTTTGTTTTGCAACTTGCAGGGCGTGAACATGATCAAGCTAAAGCGATACTCGGTGCACCATTATTTTCAAAAAATTGTGCAGCTTGTCATGGCGACAATGGCAAAGGCAATCAACAACTGGGCGCACCAAACCTAACTGATGATGTGTGGTTGTATGGCAAAGAACCGCCAGAGCTTCGTCAAACTTTGCGTGATGGGCGTAACGGTGTAATGCCAGCGCATGAACAAATATTAAAACCAGAGCGCATACATTTGCTTGCTGCTTATGTTTATAGTTTGTCGCTCGAAGAAGCTGCTCAATAATTACTGAAGCAGACTTTTTGAAAAAGACTTTCTGAAGCAGACTGACGCTCCTTAAATCAGCATCGATCAATGTGATTGGTGCTGGTTTCAATTCCGAAATTATTATCGCTATTGATTCGTCTTGTGTTCGTCCGTGTCTGTGTATGAGGAAATGCTTCGTGAGCGAAAAGGTAGAGTCATCTCCAGCGAAATCTCCGGCACCCACAATTCGCTACGTCAATTTATATGAGTCCGAAGAAAAAGTGTATGTTCGGCACATCACCGGTTTTTATCAACGGCTACGCCGTTATACCGGTATTCCTCTGCTTCTGGATTATTTGCTTATGCCGTGGCTGGTTATTGATGGTCGCCCAGCCATGCTATTTGATTTACCTTCGCGTAAATTCAATGTTTTATGGATAACTTTTTCTCCACAAGACGGCATGTATCTCGCGTGGTTATTAATTATTGCGGCATTTCTTTTATTCACTGTCACCGTTATGGTGGGTCGCGTGTGGTGCGGCTTTACATGTCCGCAAACCGTGTGGACGCAAATGTTCATATGGGCAGAGTTTGTGTGTCAAGGTGACCGTAATAAACGTATCAAGTTAGATGCGCAGGCGTGGAGTGTGCAAAAGTTTCTGCGCAAAGCAGCTACGCAAATAATATGGATCAGTATTGCTTTAATAACTGGGCTAACCTTCATTGGCTATTTCACACCCATTCGCGAGTTAAGTGTTAATTTTTTCACCTTCAATGTAAGTTTAAGTGTGGCCTATTGGGTATTATTTTTTACCGGCGCAACCTACATGAATGCCGGTTTTATGCGCGAACAAATTTGTAAATACGTGTGCCCCTATGCACGCTTTCAAGCGGTTATGTTTGACCAAGATACACTTAGCGTGTTCTACAACAAGGTGCGTGGTGAAGCACGTGGGCCTCGTAAAGTGAATGAAGATTATAAAACGCAGGGTTTGGGTGATTGCATTGATTGCTCATGGTGCGTGCAAGTTTGCCCGGTCAACATTGATATACGTGATGGCTTGCAAGCCGAATGCATAGATTGTGGATTGTGCGTAGATGCCTGTAATAGCGTGATGGAAAAAATGAATTACCCGCTTGGTTTAATTAGTTTCACAAGCGAGAATGCGGTGGGGGAAAGTAAAATAAATGTATTTCGACCGCGCGTGTTGGGTTACGGTTTTATGCTGTTGGTAATGATAGGTTTTTTCGTGTATTCAATTATGAATCGAGTACCTTTAAATGTTGAAGTGTTGCGTGATCGCGGTGCGAAAATGTATCGCGTAGTGGATGATAATATTCAAAATGTATACACGATTAAAATCGAAAATATGGATCGCGCACATCATATTTATGATATTCGTGTTGATGGTGATTTTCCTTTTGAAGTTCAAGGCTACAAGGCGCCACCCCTGATGGAAGGTGAAATTCTTAGTGTACCCGTGCGGGTTTCCGTTAAACGCACTGCGTTAACAGGCGAGAAAAACGACATTACTTTCACGTTAGTGGCACGCGATAATCCTGAGATCAACGCTTCGCATAACACAACTTTTATTGGCCCGACACGCTAGCTATTTTCGCAACAGGTACTCCTATGAATCTAACTGCAGAACACCTATTGCCCTGGTATCGCCAGGTTTGGTTTTGGATGGTGGTTGGCCCACTACTTTTTATAATGATGTTCTGTGCAATAACTGTTTCCATGGCTTTTCACTATTCCGATGATGTAGTGGCAGACAATTATTACAAAGAAGGGCGTGCCATTAATCAGGTGTTGGAGCAGGATGAGCAAGCGTTGGCGTTAGGTTTAACCGCGAATGTAAGGTTTGATCATACGACCAATGAAGTCTTGGTCTCTATAAAAAATAGTAAAAATTTACCAAAAAAAATATTATTATTTATGGATCATCCGGTCAAAAAAAATAAGGATCAGCACATGGTTTTGCAAGAAATTGTGCCGGGTGAATACAGGGCGGAACTAGCTGCGCGATTAGAATATTCCTGGTATTTATCTTTAGTGCCTGAAGTAGATGTTAGTAGGCGTAAACAAGCCAATTGGTTGTTAAGTGGCGGCATAGATTTTTCTAAACGTGCAGAAGCCTTTTTACAGCCGCGCGTTAAATAGTTTTTATCGGTGCACTCCTCCGTGAAATTTTCTGAAACTACCCATTTTCTCGCCTGCTATCATTGCGGGCTACCAGTGCCTGCGAACGTAAACTATGTGGTTCCGATTGAAGGCACGCAGCGAGCAATGTGTTGCATTGGCTGTCAAGCTGTTGCTATGGCGATTATTGATGGAGGCTTGGAAAATTTCTATCGCTATCGCGCTGAATCAAGTGCAACGGCTTTAACTCAGCAGCGCGACGGCGCACTAACTGCAGCGACCGATTGGGAAATATATAATTTACCGGAAGTGCAAAGTGAATTTGTCACTGTTTACGATGCAGAGTACTACCAGGCCAATTTATTGTTAGAAGGTATTTCGTGTGCGGCTTGCAGTTGGCTAATTGAAACGCACCTTAAAAAAAATTCCGCAATAAAAATTGTTAGTGTCAACATTAGTTCGCATCGCTGCACTATTGTGTGGGCTCATGCGCAAACGCAGTTGAGTGAAGTATTAAAAGCACTTGCACAAATTGGTTACAAGGCGCGCCCCGCCACTGACGAGCAGCAACAAGCATTCATTAAACAAGAAGATCGAATTGCCTTGTTCCGTTTAGGGATTGCCGGTTTTGGCATGATGCAGGCAATGATGGTGGCGGTAGGAATTTATAACGGTGCTGCTGATACTTGGTTAATTTTTTTGCGTTGGTTAAGCATGCTAGTGGCAACGCCGGTAGTATTTTTTTCTGCTGCTCCGTTTTTTAAAGCGGCATGGCGTAGCATTCAAAGCCGACAATTGATTATGGATGTTCCGGTTGCTTTAGCGATAGGCTTGGCTTATATCGCCAGTGCTTGGGCAACTATTCGCGGTGGCGGCGAGGTGTATTTTGAATCTGTTTCCATGTTTACTTTTTTCTTATTGCTGGGTCGTTACATTGAGCAGCGGGCGCGGCATCGTAACCGTTTGGCTTTTGGTAATCTCGCACAATTAATGCCACTAACTGCGTGCTGCATTACGCAGCAAAATGGGCAAGAAATTACTCATAACATTCCCTTAAAAATACTTGCGCTCGGCGATTTAGTATTGGTCAAATCCGGTGATACATTTCCCTGTGATGGTGTAGTAATTGCAGGTGAAAGCGAAGTGGTGGAGGCGCTTATCACCGGCGAATCTGCTCCACTTATTAAAAAAGTCGGCGACAAAGTAATTGCCGGCACACTCAATGGTCAAAGTGTTTTGCGCATTAAAGTGACGGCTGTTGGTGGGGCAACGCAACTTTCAGGTATTGAGCGTTTGACTACTCAAGCTGCCGCCGAAAAACCCCAGCAAGTTCTTATAGCAGATAAAATTGCACGTTTTTTTGTGGCGAGATTGTTAGTCGTGTGCGCGGGAGTGTTTATATTTTGGTGGTTTAAAGATTCGAGCCGTGCGTTGTGGATTACGCTATCAGTACTCGTTGTTACTTGTCCTTGCGCATTGGCGTTAGCCATGCCCGCTGCATTGTCAGCGGCAACCGCGAATTTACGGCGGCGAGGATTTTTAGTGGCACGTGGCCATGTTATTGAAATGCTACCGCAAATTACCCGCGTTATTTTTGATAAAACTGGAACACTCACTCTCGGTAATTTTTGTGTGAGCGACGTGAAATTGTGTGCAAAAAATAACGGTGAAGTAAATCGACATCGCGAGCAAGTCCTAGCCATTGCTGCTGCGCTTGAGGCAGATTCCAATCATCCTATTGCCAGCGCTTTTAAAAAGTATAAAACGGATCTTATTGCTTGTGATACAAGACAAACAGTAGCCTCGGGCGTTGAAGGTTATATTGACAATAAACTATATCGTTTAGGCACTGCAGAATTTGCGAGTGAAATTATTGCGCGTGACATTGTCAATCATGCTTCGCGAACGCCTTACTTTCTTGCTGGTAGTGTTCATGTGCCTGATGAAAAAAAACTCTGGTTGTTATTAAGTGAAAGTCACGGCCCAGTGGCATGGTTCAGTGTAGAAGATGAGCTTCGCCCTGGTGCACTCCAAGCGGTTGGAGAGTTGCAAGCGATGGGCATCGCGGTGGAATTGTTAAGTGGTGATCAATCCGCTGCGGTAGAAAATGTTGCACAACAATTGGGTATTGTGGAATATAGTTCAGGCGCAACACCAGCGGACAAATTGGCGCGACTTAGTCTTGCTCAATTAAGTGGAGATATCGTGTTAATGATTGGCGACGGCATTAATGATGTCCCGATATTGGCTGGTGCAGACGTCTCGGTGGCGATGGCCGCAGCATCCGATTTAGCACAAACTCGCGCGGATTCAGTATTGCTCAATGATCAATTGGTGTTACTGCCGCAAGCAATTCGTATCGCTGAACGTACACGAAGTATCATAAAGCAAAATTTATTTTTTTCACTAACTTATAATATTATTGCGTTACCGCTTGCAGCCACGGGGCATGTGGCGCCTTGGGCGGCAGCGCTGGGAATGACAATGAGTTCCTTATTTGTGGTAATAAATGCTTTGCGCCTTAACAATTAATCCAACGTTTATTTTTGGGCTTATACTTTATTTCTGATTTACTTGAGTACTCGCTATGGAAAGTCTTTATTTTCTTGTCCCCGTCGCGTTAATTTTTATTGCGATTGCTATAAAAATATTATGGTGGGCTATTAATAATGGTCAGTACGACAACTTGGATACTGAAGCACATCGGATTTTATTTGATGATAAAAAAATAAATACCTTTAAAACTACATCTGCAACCGATACAACAACTACAGCAAAAACTTCCGCGCCAGAAGCTACATTAGGGCAATACGCATCTGAGCAACAAAAGTATGAATGAATGCATTATCTTTGTGCCTATGTTAGTCGTGGGGTTAGTCAGCAGCACCCATTGTATCGGCATGTGCGGCGGCATCATGGGTGCACTTACCCTAGCGATTCCTACAAGTGCTTCGCACAAGCGTTGGGGCATTTTGCTTGCTTACAATATAGGTCGTATAACGAGCTATAGTCTAATGGGATTACTGGTCGGGATATTGACGCAGTTGATATTTACACGCCAGCTTGGTGCGCCAGATAACGGTAGTTTATTGCGAGTTATGGCAGGATGCATGCTGGTAAGTCTTGGTTTATATTTAGCCGATTGGTGGCGTGGATTAACTCATTTGGAGGCCTTGGGGCGTCATCTGTGGGTGTATCTGCAGCCACTAGGAAAAAATTTATTTCCCGTGAATAATCTGCCCAAAGCTTTTTTGTTAGGAGCAATCTGGGGATGGCTCCCGTGCGGTTTGGTTTACTCAGCTTTAGTCTTGGCAATAGCTCAGCCGGCTCCTTGGTTATCGGCAGGTAGTATGCTTGCGTTTGGGCTTGGCACCTTACCTATGGTGTTAGTTGTTGGAGTGGCAACCCAGCAACTAACACGATTGTTGCAGCAGCGCACAGTTCGTATTGGAATAGCCTTGCTGATTATTTTTTATGGACTCTGGACCATTTATGGTGGCCTGGATTTCGATGGTGTGAGTAGTCACCGCCATCACATTCACTAAATATAATGAGTAACAAAAAGTGTTAAATATAGTTTTGAAAGCAAAGGCTCTCATAATATAAAAATTTATCGGGCATGGTAATCTGTCCGTCTTGTCGTAATGTATTTGCTTGGGGTTTTAACTAATTTCTATGTTGCAATTAATACTAAAGAAACGCATAAAGCTATTTCTGTTAATAAGTATGCTCGGTGTGAGCGTTGCGTTGTCAACTACCAGTGCAGTTGCACAAGAAGCGGCAGTTGCAGCTGAAGTTGAAGATGAACCAGAAACAGCTGAAAATAGTAAAGAAAGTATTGCTACGCCCAGTCGTGAAACAACTGTTGCTCCTGTAGATGCGGTTGTTGAAGCTCTTGCGGAGAAACCTGCGGTTGTGCCTCAATGCACTAAGTTCTCTCGTTTGCGTCTGGATGTTGCCGTAGCCAAATCATCAAAAATTAACAACGATCTATTCAAGGGCCTTGAAGGAAAAATAATTCGCAGTATTACATTTAAACCCATCGATGTTTTCGATGAAGAAGACCCAAAAGAAAATAACTGGCTCTATCGATCTTTGAATCAGCTTCACTTTACGACTCACTCAAATGTTGTCGAATCCCAGCTTCTCTTCAAAGTTGGGGATCCGGTGAATAAGCAATCTATACACGAAACAGAGCGTATTTTACGTCAGCGAAAATATTTTACGAATGCCTATATTTTACCCGAGTCTGTGTGCGGGAATGAAGTTGACCTACTAGTAGTAACGCAAGATGCATGGGTTCTCGAGCCTGAATTTTCCTTCAGTCAAAAATCGGGTGACACTGAATCAGGATACGGCATCAGTGATGGAAATATTTTAGGCACAGGCAACGCGCTTAGTATTGGTTATTCAAAAAATGAACAGCGTAGTGGTGTAGGTTACGAATTTTACAATCCCTATTTTCTCAATAAAAAAATTGCTGTCCGCGCAGAATATGAGGATACAAGTGATGGTCGTAACAGTTTACTCAATGTATCCCGCCCTTTTTATTCTTTAGAGACTCCTTGGGCTGCGGGTATGCGTTTAGAAGATATTTCCCTGGTTGATATAATTCGTTCGCGTGACGATGTGGTTAACGAATTTCGTCATCAAACTCTTCTTAATGAAGTGTTTTTAGGTAAAGCAACGGACGTCACTAGTGATCGTACACAACGTTGGCTGATAGGCTTTACTAATGAAGAACACAAATTTTATACCACGGAGGATACTCTACAGGGCATCCCCATAGATCATAAAATGAATTATCCTTGGGTCGAGTACCAATATCATGAAAATAAGTTTGGTATTTTTAAAAATGTAAATCAAATTCAGCGGCCGG
Organism: Gammaproteobacteria bacterium; assembly: GCA_031425935.1. Taxonomy (GTDB): domain Bacteria; phylum Pseudomonadota; class Gammaproteobacteria; order Pseudomonadales; family Cellvibrionaceae; genus Cellvibrio. The sequence goes on from JANPKH010000234.1 coordinate 13,158, forward strand.
AAGATATTGCATTAGGGCAAAACTTTTCTTTTCGTTTAGGTTATGGTTCCAAGAGTTTTGATAATCCGGATGATGTAGTCCGTTTTAAAGGTGAGTACATTAATATTACGGATGTAGCAGATCACCATATACTTGAATACGAAGTAAAAATTAATGGCCGTCACCATTTAGAGCTCAATAGCCTGGATTCAACAATATTAACTACCCAAGTGTCATACAACTATTTTCAGGACGATAAGAATCGTTGGTATGTCCGCATGAATTATGATGTTGGGCAAGATCTTGCACAATACGAAGAACTTACTGTAGGTGGTGTAACTGGGTTGCGTGGCTACCCGGTAGATTATTCGCGCGGAAAAAAACGTTATGTGTTTACACTTGAACGGCGTTATTTTACTGATTTCCATGTTTTTAACTTGTTGCGGGTAGGCGCTGTAGCATTTTTTGATATGGGAAAAGCATGGGGGTTGGTGGACCAGCCTTATTCGCCATTATTGACAAATGTTGGCGTCGGATTGCGATTAAGCTCCACAAAAATACGTGTCGGCAATATTGTCCATATAGATATAGCCACGCCCACCTCGGCAAAAAGTGGTATTGATAAATATCAGTTAACTATTGGTGCTGAAGCAAAATTTTAATTAGCTAATTTTTTGCCATAGTAAAAGCTTTCGCCATTGCGTTTGGCTAAGCTTTTACTATGGCATTTATCTACATTTGTTTTCCACTGCATAATTAATTAATAAGTGGCTAACCCAGATTTTTATTATGACCGCAAAATCTATTTTTGAATTGCAATTCGACAATCGTTTTGTCCGGCAATTACCAGCCGATCCCATTACCGATAATTATTCTCGATCGGTGGTGGGAGCTTGTTACTCTTTTGTAAATCCAACGTCAGTTCGTGCACCACAATTAGTTTGTGCAGCTAAAGAGGTGGCAGATTTATTAGAACTTGCGCACAGCGAATTAAACAGTGAATCTTTTGTGCAAATATTTTCAGGCAATCAATCATTGGCTGGCATGCAAGCCTATGCTTGTTGTTATGGTGGACATCAGTTTGGACATTGGGCAGCGCAGCTGGGCGATGGTAGAGCAATTAATTTAGGTGAGACAAAGAATTCAAAAGGTGAGCATTGGACGTTGCAATTAAAAGGTGCAGGCCCAACCCCTTATTCCCGCACTGCAGATGGCCTTGCGGTATTGCGCTCTTCTGTGCGTGAGTTTTTATGCAGTGAAGCTATGCATCATTTGGGTGTTCCTACAACTCGCGCGCTCAGTCTTATACTCACTGGCGAACAAGTGCAGCGCGACATGTTTTACAATGGCAATGCACAGCTTGAACCTGGTGCAGTGGTTTGTCGTGTGGCAAAAAGTTTTACTCGTTTCGGAAATTTCGAAATTTTAGCCGCACGCAATGACGTCGAATTATTAAAGCGCTTAGTAGATTTCACCATAAATGCTGACTTTCCTCACCTTATTCCAAAAAAAGGTGTTGAATTTACCACGGAAATTTATTTGCAGTGGTTTGCAGAAATTTGCAACCGCACTGCGCAAATGGTTGCTCACTGGATGCGGGTTGGTTTTGTACACGGTGTTATGAACACCGATAATATGTCCATCCTCGGGTTAACGATTGATTATGGGCCATACGGTTGGCTTGAAGCTTATGATCAGGATTGGACACCGAATACGACAGATGCACAGGGCCGCCGTTACCGCTTTATTAATCAGCCACAGATTACCTTATGGAATTTGACCCAACTTGCCAACGCTATTTATCCTTTAATTAATTCTGCTGAACCACTGCAGCAAGTACTAAGTATTTATCGCACGGAGTATTCAAGACAATGGCAAAGTGATATGGCGAATAAATTGGGCTTGCATGACTTCATCGAAACGGACGTTGAATTAGTGGATAATCTACATGAGGTATTGCAAATAGTTGAGACGGATATGACTATTTTTTATCGCCTGCTTGCCAACTTTGACGCGCAATTTCAAACTCCCGTTGATACTCGAAGCGATGATGAACTAGTTACGGTAATTTCACCGGCGTATTACCACTTGCCCTCGCAAGATGCTCTGAGCAAAATGGCTGCGTGGTTGCGTAGTTATCGTGAGCGTTTAATGCAAGATTTTATTGTTTATGGTGAAACGGATGTGATGCGTAGAGCGCGTATGAACCAAATCAATCCAAAATATGTATTGCGTAATTATTTGGCTCAGCAAGCCATCGATAAAGCCAGTGTAGGCGATTATTCGGAAGTGCAAAATCTCTTAACGTTATTGCGTAACCCTTATGATGAACAACTAGAGTATGAGCATTATTTTGCCCGTCGCCCCGAGTGGGCAAGAGATAAAGCGGGCTGTTCTATGTTGTCATGTAGCTCATAGTCGTCATGTGGCTCATAGTTGTCATGTGGCTCATAGTTGTCATGTAGCTTATAGTCGTTATGTAATTCATAAAACGTTCAGATGTTTCGTGTATTCGTGTAGTAGTCTGTTTTGTAACGCAATGGTTAAATTCCAAAAAATCGCAGCGACTCCGTGTAAACTCCCCACCTGATCCTGTATCGGTAGAAGTATTACCTTGGTCCGCATGGATTGTGTATTAAGCCATGGGTGAGTAGTTGTCAGCGGAAGTTATCGCTCACTACAACGAGAAAATTTTTCATTACAATTTACGTTAAAAAACAGGTTTATCATGATTGGAAAAATTATTGGCGCGGTGGTAGGTTATTTACTTTTGCGCAATTTACCAGGAATTATTTTTGGTGCATTGTTAGGGCATCTTTTGATTGATCAGCGCAAGCAGCGTCCTGCTATTTCGAGCACTGAATTAGAGCGTATCCAAACAATATTTTTTAATACTGTGTTTACGATGCTCGGCCATGTTGCGAAAGCTGATGGCCATATTTCTGAAAACGAAATTAAGCTCACTGAAATATACATGGAAAAAATGGGCTTAACCCCAGACCACAAGCGCGAGGCAATTCGGTTATTCAAAGTAGGTACTGAAGCAGGCTTTAGTGCGCAAGAGCAGCTCAGCGCATTTATGGCTGTTGCTCGTCGCAGTCCCAACTTACGGCAAATGCTTTTAGTTTACTTGATCAATGTGGCCATGGCTGATGGAGCATTGGGTGATGTCGAAGCGCAAGTATTGCGCGATACGGCGGCGACTTTAGGTTTTTCACGTATCGCCTTTGAACAACTGTTGCAAATGATCGGTGCCCAAAATTCGTTTGCTGGAAACCATCAGGCTAGCGCAAATGATGTGGAATTAGCCTATCAAGCCTTAGGCGTTACAAAGGCCAATAGCGATGCCGAGATTAAAAAAGCTTACCGCAAACTTATGAGCCAGTTTCATCCCGATAAATTGATAGGCCAAGGCTTGCCAGACGACATGATAAAAGCGGCCACTGAACGTTCGCAGGAAATTCAATCTGCATATGATGTGATTGAAAAATCGCGACGTTAATTCGCAATTTTAGTATTCAAAAATGTACGGCGTGACGTAATTCGCAACACTGTATATAGGCTCCGCGCATTCAGTTAGTGTTAAGGCCGAAAGTGTTTAAACTGCTGCAACAATTTTAAATAAAGGCTTTGAAGCCAAAGGGGTTAATTATGAACAGGTCAATGATCATTGGTACTGTATTAGGCGTAGGTATTGCAACAGCGGGTGGTGCAATTGCTGGTTACAAATTTTTAAAAGAACCGAATTATGCTGAGGTAGTTAATACAGTCCCTGTCATTAAAAAAGTGAAAGTACCACGCCAGGAATGTCACGATGAGACAGTGGTACATCAGAGAGAAGTGAAAGATCAAAACCGTATAGCAGGTAAAGCTGTTGGAGCCATACTGGGCGGCGTATTAGGTCATCAAGTGGGCAACGGTAACGGTAAGAAAGTCGCAACAGTCGCAGGTGCTGTCGCTGGTGGTTATGCGGGTGATCGCGTGCAGAATAATATGCAAAAAAAGGATACATACACGACGGTTGAGCAGCGTTGTAATACGGTTTACTCAACCAGAGAAGATATTACTGGTTATGATGTGACTTATCGTATAAAGGATAAAGAAGACAAGGTGAGAATGTCTTATGATCCAGGTCAGCAAATTCCTCTTAAGGAAGGCAAGCTAGTGTTGACCTCAGATACGGGTCCAGCTCAACGTTAATCTTTCCGTATTTGGAAAACGCAGTCGTCATTGACGCGCGCAACAAAAAACCCTCAGAGCTTCACTTTGGGGGTTTTTCTTTTTCAGGTGCTTGCTAGCGCTAGTAAGCTTTCCCCCGCGTCACAGATATCTCGGTCATGAGCATAAATACGCATCGATCGATACCATCCGACGATTATCTTTAGAGGAAATGCAAAATTTGGTGCCAAGTTAACAAATTTTAACACTTGGTATTGACAACGTTGTCTCGTCGGGTGTAGTTTTGGCGACGGTTGGGTTTTCCATTGCCGACGTCTAAATATTGGTGAGTCTGCACTTCAGTGTTAAAAATAAGATTGTGTTCACCTAAGATTTGTTTCTTTAAGTTTTATTTCGTTAAGTTTGTGTGCCTGAATCAGGTTAAGTAAAAATTTATTTGCCTTTTAGGGTGTTTAGTCGCTTGTTTTGTTGTGTGAAGTTTTTCTCTAATTCCTTGCTGCTTTTTAGTTGTAGTGATGTTTTTAATAAATATCTACTAAGAATTTAGCAATAATTTTAATAATACAATTGTGGGGAAGTGATATGAATAAATTAAGAAATTGGTTTTTAATGTGTTTGCTGAGTGGAGCATCTGCCGTAACTTTCGCAGGTGCTTGCGATAATATTCCAGTATGGAATAGCACGGTCGCTTACAGTAAAGATAATCAGGTTCAATTCAATAACCTGAAGTATCAAGCTAAGTGGTGGACGCAGGGTGAAAATCCCGCAGTAAAATCTGGGGCTTGGGATGTTTGGATTAATCAAGGAGATTGTGGCGCTACATCTTCTAAGTCATCGTCTGTAACTAAAAGCGTAGTATCAAGCGTAAGGGTTTGTACTACTAGTCAGGCTCCAGCTTGGAATTCTTCTAACGTTTACACGCAGGGCATGCAGGCTCAATACAATGGTGTTGTTTACGAAGCTAAATGGTGGACACAAAACAACAATCCAGAAGCTAATTCCGGTGCAGACGGTGTTTGGAAAAAAATTATCGGCACACCATGTGGCAGTTCGTCTTCTGTTAAATCAAGTGTTCAACCAAGCTCAAAATCAGTAACTCCTAGCTCAAGAAGCTCAGTGTCTTCCGTTATTTCTGGTGGCAAAAAAGTAGTGGGTTATTTTGCAGAGTGGGGTGTTTATAGCCGTAATTATCATGTAAAAAATATTGAAACGAGCGGTTCAGCAAATAAATTAACGCACATTCTGTATGCGTTTGGTAACGTGACTAACGGTCAATGTGTAATTGGTGATTCTTATGCTGATTACGATAAAGCTTACGATGCAGCAGGTAGCGTTGATGGTGTAGCTGACTCATGGGATGCTGGCACGCTGCGCGGTAGCTTTGGCCAATTACGTAAACTGAAAAAATTGCATCCAAATCTAAAAGTGATTTGGTCCTTCGGTGGTTGGACATGGTCTGGCGGTTTCCCACAAGCTGCTGCAAACCCAACAGCTTTCGCTAATTCATGTTATAGCTTGGTAGAAGACCCACGTTGGGCTGACGTGTTTGACGGTATTGATATCGATTGGGAATATCCAAATGATTGTGGTTTGACATGCGACACCACCAGCGGCTTCTCAGGCTATAAAAATCTGATTCAAGCATTGCGCGTGCGTTTTGGTCCTAATGCATTAGTAACTTCTGCGATTGGTGCGGCAGCTGCCAAAATTAATGCAGCAGATTATGCAGGTGCCTCACAGTATTTAGATTTCATTATGCCAATGACTTATGATTTCTTCGGTGCGTTTAATGCTGCTGGTCCAACAGCACCTCATTCAGCACTATACGACTACGCTGGTATTCCAACTCCTGGCTTTTACTCTGATGCAGCAGTTCAATTGCTGAAAGCTAAAGGTGTGCCTTCAAGCAAAATTCTTTTGGGTGTTGGTTTCTACGGTCGTGGTTGGACTGGCGTAACGCAAGCAGCTCCTGGTGGTTCGGCAACGGGTGCGGCAGCTGGCGCTGTAGAGCCAGGCATCAATGATTACAAAGTTTTAAAATCAACTTGCCCAGCAAATGGCACTGTTGCTGGTACTGCTTACGCATTCTGCAACGGAAACTGGTGGAGTTACGATACTCCGGCTACCTTGGTAGGCAAAATGAATTACGTGAATCAACAAAATCTTGGTGGTACTTTCTTCTGGGAATTAAGTGGCGATACGCCAGAAGGTGAATTAATTAACGTATTAGGTAATATCCGTTAAATTAAACACCTCGCCGCAAGCGGCGAGGTATATTTTTGTTTCAAAAATCTATTCCGTGGCAAGCCACGGGAAATTTAACCCTCGCTTGCGATTAAAAAGATGTAATTTGTAAAAAAACCGAGCAATTTATTGCTCGGTTTTTTTATGCCCCTTAAAAATTAAGTTGAAAATTGTTCGGGGTACAGATAAGGTCGCCAGCGCTGGCGTTATGGGTTGGGCGGCTCTTCGTGTCAGTACGCCATTTAGGGTGTGCAACTGAAAACTGAACTTTACGAGTGAAATACTATGTATACAAAAATACTAATGAGCCTAAGCGCTTTGTTAATGGCTATTGTTGGTTTGGCTGCTTCCTTTATACCGAAGGAAATTCTAACTTATGCTAAAGCGTGGGATGAAGGTTTTGAAGTGTTTTTAGTGCAGATATTGGGCGCATTGTATTTAGGTTTTGCAATGTTGAATTGGAGTGCGCGTGCCAGTCTTATTGGCGGTATATACAGCCGCCCTGTGGCTTTAGGAAATTTTATGCACTTTTTGGTGGTGGCAGTTACCTTAGTTAAATCAATGATGGCAGGTTTTCATTCTATTGAGCTTATGATTGGCGCTGCGAGTTATTGTATTTTTGCGCTATGGTTCGGTGTGGTGTTGTTCTCCCATCCTATTAAGGAAAAGTAGGCTGACAAGCTAAGAAAAAGTAAGCTGACAATTCATTACTTATTTTCTGTTTACTATTTTTTTCAGTACTATTTCTCAATGCTAATTTTTCAGTGCTATTTTTTTAAGTACTATTTTTTTAATATTATGTTTGTTCGCTAGCAATCTATTCATGCCCCACACTGAGCCCACCCACAAAATCATCAATAAACCAATCAGTAATACTGCAATAAACGCAAAAATATCCGGTGCTTTCATGAGTGTCGTCATGAGCGATTCTTCATAATAAAAAAACCACTGGTGGCCATCAGGAAATATTTTGGTATGCAACCAGTAAAAAATGTCCTTTGCGCCAAAGCTGATAATAATTATAAAAATGCTCAAGATGCTTGCTACAAAACCCGATAGAATTTTTTTAAAAGGTGGAAAGCCAATTCTTTTTTGGTGGGCGATTACTAATAATGCTAGCCATAAAATAGCACTTACCATTCCTAACCCGTAGGCCACATCAACCAAATTCGCTACATCTTGTAAATGAATTATTTCAGCTTGATGCATCAGCGGCGTGTTATTGCCATTAGGTAATGTATAACTAATTTCCGTTAAGCCTTTGCCGTGATGTTGTATGGCATGCGTAATTTGCGAAAATAAATCCCAGTGCTCTTGTGGCGTCGTGTATTCAAATTTGTCTTTGAAGCGATTATCGGGTGCATTTTCCTGGATATGTTTTTGCAGGTGGAGAAGCTTGTAGCCGAGGGGGTAGGCGAAATCTACCTGAGCTAACAAATGCCAGGACAAAATGCTAAGTGTGAGTAAGTGCGCAGTAAAAAAAACTGGCCAGAAGATAAAATGCGTGGTTCGTTGCGTTAGGAGCTTCATATATATTTCATGTGAATAGGGGCCACAGAAAAGGGCAGTGAGCATAAAAGGCCAGAAACAATAAGAGCCCAGAAGCTATAAAGAAAAGGAGCTATGAAGAACAGGAGCAATAAATGATGAGAATAATATAGGCTATCCAGCTTAGGTGCCATCTTACACCCAGGCTAATTGTGTATTTTATTGCATTTTGGAAATCCCAAAATGTTGTATGTGAATTTTTTAAATTAAGCTAATACCAAATGAGGGTAACAATGAGATCTATCGCCACTCGATCAATACGCTGGTTCAGACTGTTAATCGTCTGTGGACTTGCCCATACAATCTTCGCGCAGGCTGCTGCTTTACATCAATCTGACCAGGTACGTGAGCGTTTATCGCTTGATAAAGGTTGGCTATTTCATTTGGGTGATGTTCCCCTTCCCGAAGTTAAGGGCCGTTGTGATGCCTATAACAGTACCAAAGCGGGTGGCGTCTGTGGTGCTGCAGGTTTGGAGTCTGACGACTCTACCTGGCGCAAACTTAATCTGCCCCATGATTGGGTAGTGGAAGGTCCGTTTGACCCTAAGGCTAATCATTCTCAGGGCTATCGCCCGCGCGGTATTGCCTGGTATCGCCGTTATTTGCGTGTGGAGGAAGCCGATCGTGGTCGCCATTTTGAATTGCAGTTTGACGCTATTGCTACCAACGCCACTATATGGGTGAACGGAAATGCGGTGCGCCACAGTTGGTCTGGTTACAGCGCAAGTTACATCGATATAACTCCATACCTGCGCTACGGCGATGCTCAAAACACTATTGCGGTGCGCGTCGATGCTAATGCTATGGAGGGTTGGTGGTATGAAGGAGGCGGCATTTATCGCCACACCTGGTTGGTAAAAACTAACCCGGTACATGTGATAAGCGATGGTGTACATGCCACGCCACGCGTGCTGGAAAATAATAACTGGCAAATTCCGGTAGCCGTTACGCTTGATAACAGCGGCAAACAAGCGGCAGATGTGACTGTTACGGTTAACCTTTATGACCCAGCGCAGAAGCTGGTGGCTACCCAATCGCAGTCGATCCAGGTACCGGTTTTTACGCAAACGACTGCGCAACTGCCAATTGTTGTAACGGCCCCTGAGCTGTGGTCACTGGAGCACACCAATCTTTATCGGGTAGCAGTAGTGGTTACCCAAGGCAGTAAAAAAATAGATGAAACTTCGTTGAATACTGGCTTTCGCAGCATTCGCTTTGATGCGGATAAAGGTTTCTTCCTTAATGATCAACACGTGAAACTAAAAGGTGTCTGCATTCATCAAGATCATGCTGGAGTGGGTGTCGCGATACCAGATTCGATCTGGGAATATCGGCTGCGACGCCTCAAAGAGTTGGGGGTGAACGCCATTCGCTTTGCTCATAACGCCCCTGCCGCAGAAGTTTTGGATATGGTAGACCGCATGGGCTTTTTAGTGATGGATGAAAACCGTAACTTCAACCCATCGCCGGATTACATCAAGCAGTTGGAGTGGATGGTTCGCCGCGACCGCCATCACCCAGGCATTATTCTCTGGTCAGTATTTAACGAAGAGCCTGTGCAAGGTAGTGAAGTGGGCTATGAAATGGTTAGGCGAATGGTGTCTGTCGTAAAAATGCTGGACGACACTCGGCCCGTCACCGCCGCCATGAA
>JANPKH010000235.1:0-3059 GCA_031425935.1 Gammaproteobacteria bacterium
TAGCCAGATGTATAGCTTGCTCATCCTCAAAATGTTTTTTATGTTCATGAGATAAAATGTTGATAAAACTTAGTGTTTCAACTAAAACCTTGCTGGTGTGTAAAACCTGCGCAATTTAAGCTAGAATACCAACGGAGAAGAGTGGGCTTGCATTATCAGGAAAGGGAAGTTTTTGTTCATTTTAATTTTTTACTAATTAACGCGCTTGATTTTTTAAAACACATAGGCACATAGATTCTTAATGAAAAACCTATGTGCCTATGTGTTAAACAAAAAACGGGATAGCAAAAAAATCATTTTAACAATTTCAAACAAGCCCAATCGCCACGATAATAGCGTTCGTCCACCGTAAATCGAAAGTCATCAGCGAAGGTTTCCATGATGGGAGCATCTTCTTTTAAAATACCAGAGATGAGCAGCACGCCATTGCGTTTTATTTTTTCCGCCAGCACCGCTAAAGAATCCAGAATAATATTGCGATTAATATTGGCTAAAACGATGTCGTAGCCATTATCCAGAATGTTGTCCAGCGTACCGTGATATACCTGAATATTATCCACATTGTTGATTTGAGAATTTTCCAGGGTGTTATCATAAGCTTCGCGCTCAATATCCACCGCATCAATAATGGAAGCGCCCATTTTAGAAGCCAAAATTGCTAAAATACCTGTGCCAGTACCATAATCCAGTACTTTAGCACCTTTAAAACCCAAGCTACGCATTGCCTGAATCATCATGTAAGTGGTATCATGATGACCGGTGCCGAACGCCATTTTAGGATTAATTATAATTTCGTATTTTAAATCCGGCATAGTTGGATGAAAATCAGCGCGGATACCGCAGAACTTGTCCACTTTTACCGGCTGAAAATTGGCTTCCCACTCCACATTCCAATTGCGATAAGCGATTTCTACTTTTTCATATTCAAATGGAAATTTTTCTTGAATCTCCAAAAGTTGCGCTTCAATTGCTACCATGTCTTCTTTTGCTGGCAAATAAGCATTGAAACCCGATTCGGTTTCTTCAAACGTATCAAATGGCAGTTCGCCGAGAAAAGCTAGCAGAATTTCAAGGTAGCGGGGTTCGGTTTTTATTTGATATTGCCAGTAATTCATTTGAGGTGGTTGATTAGATAAAGTAGGACAGGACACTGATGATTATGATAAATATGGTTTTTATGATTTTAAAGATGCTTCAACTAAATCTTAAATAATCTTAATTATCCTAGCAAATCAGTGTCCCATTTCCGCGCGATGCTTTATCGTGGAAGGCGCTACCCCTAAACTGAGATCCAAGTGCAAATTAGGTGCAACAGTAGCAATGCCAATTTTGATCATTGCAAGATGATGCACCGCATGGTCGTACGCAAACATCAATTCCCGACCAATAGAGGAGTACAATGCTGGACGTTGTTCCGCTTTGGTGGTAAAATCACCCCATACTTTTAAAGGCGCTTCTTCCGAAAACTGATTAATGTTTTGCGCAACTTTATAAAAAGCCTGTTTGATAAAATGCACATCTGATTCTGCTAGCGGATTGCGGTCGCGGCGAGCATAATCCACCGTGCCTTCGTGTACCCCTCTAATCAGGCAGAGATAAAAATCAAGAATATGGCGAAAGTGCTGCCCAATGGAAGAGCCTTTAAAAACTTCCAGCGGTTGCGCGTACATCTGATTATTCAGCGTTTCCAGCAGCTCCGTTATTTGCCGGATAATTTGCTGGTTTCCTTCCCTACAGTTCATCTTAAATGTATGGTTGTATTGTTAGTTTTCTATATGGCTGTATTGTTAAAATGCTATATTGTCGAATTGTTATATTGTTGTATGTTAGGAGATATTTATGTAAAATTCAATTTAACTAAACTTGTACCAGTTTCCTTGCACAAGAGTATGGTAATTCAACAATATAACAATATATCAAAGTAACCATATAACCATTAATAAATTTCTTTTCGATTGGCTTTCAAGGTATTAATAAGCAAAGATACCACCGTCATTTGACCAACACCGCCGGGTACAGGAGTGATATAACTGGCTTTGGGTGCGACACTTTCAAAATGAACATCGCCCTGCAAGGCAAAACCTTTGGGATTGGTAGCATCTTCCACCCGATTCATGCCTACGTCAATTACAATCGCGCCTTCTTTTACCATGTCGGCGGTAATTAAATTTGCGCTTCCTATTGCTACGATGAGAATATCGGCTCTGGTTGTATGTGCCGCCAGGTTTTTGGTACGGCTATGGCAAATAGTGACGGTAGCGTTGCCTGGATTGGCTTTGCGCGAAAGCAAAATACTAATAGGCGTTCCCACAATATTGCTTCGACCTACCACTACTACTTCTTTTCCATCGGTTGGAATATCATATCGGCGGAGCATTTCTACAATACCAGCCGGTGTAGCAGGCAAATATGCAGGCAAACCTTGCGCCATGCGTCCAACATTTATTGGATGAAAGCCGTCCACATCTTTGCGCGGGTCAATGGCTAATGTAATTTTTTCCTCGCTAATGTGGCGGGGTAAAGGTAATTGTACAATGAATCCGTCTATTTCGTCATTTTTATTTAAGTCTTGTACAATTTCCAATAGTTCTGATTCCGTTATAGTTGCAGATTTTTTTATAAGTGTAGACAGAAAGCCAATTTCTTCGCACGATTTCACTTTGTTGCGTACATACACCTGGCTGGCGGGGTCTTCGCCTACCAACACAGCGGCAAGATGCGGCGTTTTGCCACCGGAGGCGTGAATACGGCTGACTTCTTCTGCCAGTTCGGTTTTAATGTTTTTAGCAAGTAGTTTGCCGTCGAGTAAGATCATTTAAAAATGCTCGTTTTATTAGGGTGCAAAGTTAAAAATTAAACGTACATTCAAACGTCGGCACGAGAACATCTTTAGGACATTGAGATATTAGGATATTTTTCTCACTTGGCGTTGATGGTTTTTTGTTTGAAGAATATTGGGATATTTTTTTAACTCACTTGCGCTTCTTTTTTTGTTATTGGTTAATTGTTATTTGGGGCGTAGCAAAATTGTCCGAACAACCATAAAAGGCGAAAGTTGT
>JANPKH010000236.1:0-2179 GCA_031425935.1 Gammaproteobacteria bacterium
GTCACCACCCAGAAACCTTGTTTCTGGGTGGTTTGGCGGATGGAAGAAGAACCTTTGCTAGCTGCTGAGCCCATGGCCGTGCCACACATTGTCACGGTGAGCTACCACGACGCGGGGCGCTGGCTGGACGCGCAAGAAACCGTTGAGCAAGTACCCATGCCAGCCAGTGTGGCCGAGTGGCTGCAAGACTTTGTTGACAGGCATCATGTGCTGGAGGCCAAGCGCCGCCAGCGCCCGCAAAGCTTTAAAACTTTGCAAGACCGCTTTGGCAACCCGGTACGCGTTAGCACAGACAAGACATTTGGTGGGGGTGCACCTCGTGGCTGAAGAGCAGAGCGGATTTTTAGGCCGATGGTCGCGTCGCAAGACGGATGTTCTACAAGGTAAGCCCGTCGCTGAACCCGGGGTGGCTGCAAAAGCCGTCTTGCCTCAGCCAGTCACGAACCAGGTCAATTCAGTTGATACAGAGGCGGCTCAAGAGCCGACAGCGCTGTCACTTGAAGACGTCAAGCTGCTCACCAAAGATTCAGACTTCAAACCCTTCATGGCAAAAGACGTGGGCGCCGATGTGCGCAATGCGGCCATGAAAAAACTCTTTGCAGACCCGCACTTCAATGTGATGGATGGTCTGGATATTTATATTGACGATTACTCCAAGTCAGACCCGATACCCGAAGCCATGTTGCGGGCTATGACCAGTTCCAAGTTTCTCAAGCTGTTTGATGATGAGGACGACAAAGACAAGAAAGAAGAAGCAGCACCACGGGAAAATGCGAATAACACACTGGATCAAACCGTGGCACAGTCGACTGAAGTTGAAAATCATGCTGAATTCGAGTCAGCACCGCAAATAAATTCAAGCCAATCCGAGTCGTTACCTGACTCAGTGGTCAGCCAAGAAAACCATGACAACCCTCATTTGCGATTGCAACCAGACCATGCCGCTCCAGCCCCAAAAGCTGGGCACGGCACTTAACGAAACATTCACGCTGCATTCGGCACTGTGCCGTCGTGAGGCAGGCGCTTTTCAAAAAGCCATCCAGTCTGGCGATGACGTGGTGGTGGCTTGCACCCAGGAAAAACGCCTGTTTGCAGAAGTGGGCGAGCAGACCGAGCGTGCCACCTCAATCATCAAGTTTGTCAATATTCGTGAAACAGGTGGATGGAGTAAAGATGCCCAAAGTGCGATGCCGAAAATCGCCGCCTTGCTGGCTGCAGCCCATTTACCGGACGCCGAACCCGTTTCTACTGTTACTTACATAAGCACAGGTCGGCTGCTGATTGTGGGTGCGCTGGACAAGGCCGAACAGGTGGCGGGTTTGTTGGCTGACACGCTGGACGTGACGATTTTTGCGCAGGGCGTGTCGCCTGGTCAAACACCGGCGCAGGAGCGGCAATATCCGGTGATCGGTGGGAGTGACCTGAGTGTGAAGGGCTGGCTCGGGGCCTTCGAGGCATCTTGGAGCAAAAGCAATCCGATTGATCTGGATTTGTGTACCCGCTGCAATGCCTGCGTAGCGGTATGCCCCGAAGGCGCGATTGACCTCACTTATCAGGTCGACAACAGCAAATGCACATCGCACCGCGATTGTGTGGCTGTCTGCAAGGTGGCTGGTGCGATTGATTTCAACCGCGTTGCACAAGCCGAGACGGAGGCGTTTGACATGGTGCTGGACCTCCGCGCCAAGCCACTTATCACGCTCCACGCTCCACCTCAGGGGTACTTTTCTTTAGATGCATCGCAAGGCTTGGCGTCACCCGGCTTGCTGCCGATCGTGGTCAAGCTGCGCGATATGGTGGGCGAGTTTGAAAAGCCCAAATTCTTTAACTACAAACAGAAGATTTGTGCACACAGCCGTAACGAAACGGTGGGCTGCAATGCTTGCATTGACGTTTGCTCAGCGGGTGCTGTCAAGAGCGAAAAAAGCCGCCAGCAGATTGTTGTCAACCCCAACCTCTGTGTGGGCTGCGGTGCATGTACGACCGTCTGCCCAACCGAAACGCGACTTCCACCCTACCCGGCTCGGCTCATGGCGGACCGGCGGGTGGCGCAACGCCTGCCCTGACGAACCGACAGCGCCAAACGCTCGAGCACCTGCTCGCCGGCGCCAGCGAGAAGCAGGCCGCCGCCAACATGGGGCTTTCACCGCACACGGTTCACATCCATATCAAGTCGTTG
>JANPKH010000237.1:0-1586 GCA_031425935.1 Gammaproteobacteria bacterium
CTACACTAAGCTCATCATCCTCGGCGGGGGCGGCCCCACAGGCGACCCCGAAGCGAAGAAAGCAGCCTAAGCCGCTGTAGCAACAAAGAGCCTCGTCAATAGCTGGCTTGTCCTTACCCAAAACTCAAACGCCCTTCCGGCCTGTGGCTGGAAGGGCGTTATTGCGCGGTTGCCTATCTGATTTGCCGCTTTTCAAGCGGGGTCAGCCAGCAAAAAGGGGCCTTTGCATTACCTCAGGCGAGTCCGAGAAAGATTTGGGTAAGGACAAGCCTGTCCCGGCCGGGGCTTTTTTGTAGCTTGGAGAAATAATTTCCACCCACACCCTCAATTAGAGCTGTTTTATGAGTGAGAGCAAAACAACATCTTGGCTTGACAGAAGCTGGGCGAAAAGTGTTCCGTGGGCTATAAGTATTATCACGGTAAGTATTTTATTGACGCGCTTGCTTAGTGAGCCTCGCACAGAGGTGACAGCTACTTATCGGGAAGCTCCTTTTCTCATCCCCAAAAAGCTTAAGCAACCCGGAATACTGGATACGGCTCTGATTACTAGCGATGCCTTTTCGCGTAAGCTGTATCTGGCTTTTCGCTCCCGATTAAGTTTTTCGGAAAAAACCTCCTTGCCAGATTCCTTGCAGCCCCCACCGGTGTCCTTGTTCGCAGAGCGCCCTACAGAGCTGTTTTCGCGAAATTTTGGAACATTAGGCATTGTGCATATTAAGAACGAAGGGGATAAAACGTTAAGCCCCGTTCAGCTTGTACATGAATCAAATGCCTATTATGAGTACAAAGACAGCAATGGTCAGTTGCAACAAGGCGAATCCGGTGGCAAGTTTGCCCTCGGAGAATTAGCCCCCACGGAAAGCAGAGACGTGTACTTGTGGACAGGGCCTACTTATGGAATTGGTAGGCAAGGGCCAACTATCATTTACCCGGATGGCAAAATAAGTGCTGTGCTGCCAGTGGAGGTCGATGGCTTATTGGCATGGTTTGTTCAACATTCAGCTATTTCTGCTCCAATACTTCTTATAGTTGGGATTTATGCCATTCTTAATGCGATTGCGTCAGCAGTCGCTAAAAGACAAAAGACAGAAACAACGACAGAAACAGAGACAGCAACTGAAAATCAGTAGTCACCCACTGAAGCAGTCCTTCTTGTATGAAAACACCACTCCCTGCTCTTCCTGACCCCCACCCACGCGCAAATGGTGGCCTCCGTCGCTGCAAATAAGATGAGCCTCACCCGAACACGGCTTGTCCTTACCCAAAACTCGAAATCCCTCCTGACCATGTGGCCAGGAGGGATTTTTTGAGTGGTTGTGTAGCTGATTTACTGCTTTCCGAACGGGGCCAACCAGCTAAAAAGGCCTTGTTGCTACCGCCTGCAAACCGAAAAAAGATTTGGGTAAGGACAAGCCAGTAGCTGGCGGAGCTTTTTTGTGTTAAAGATGGGCCTTTACCCCTCGTCGCAAACCATTTCCTGAATGGGTTACTTTTGTAACGTATGGCTCAAGAACCTGAAACGACTACCAAGCGCGCCGAACTGCCCATGCGCCTGACCCGCTTGCGCGTCAAGAACTTCCGCAGCA
>JANPKH010000238.1:0-5764 GCA_031425935.1 Gammaproteobacteria bacterium
AGAGCTTGTTGCATCGTTAAGCCCCTGCTGCGAAAAGGAAAATATATAAAGTGCCGACAAATACTGGAGCACGAAATTTAACACTGACAGATGTCATAACTCTTACCGGAAATAATCTAGAACTGATTAAATTAAACACCTCGCCGCAAGCAGCGAGGTGTATTTTTTTCAAAAATCTATTCCGTGGCAAGCCACTGGGAATTTAACCCTCGCTTGCGTTTAATTTTTTTAGCCAGAAGTTTACAGCCGTGAAGACAACATACCCGAGGCTAGAAACTATGCCAAGTCACTACATACGTATGCACAACCTAAACATCGCTCGTATCAAAAAAAACAGAATAGAATACGTATTCATGATTTATTTTTTTAGCTAACCCATTGAATGCATACGTATGCAAAAATTACACTATGTGAATACGTATGTAGAGAATTGTTTCCAACATTAACAAAGCATAGGCTTAGCGGCATCACTACAACCATTAGAGACGACATTTTGAAAACCACTACTAAATTCCACATTGGCAAAATTTTAGCTGGGTTGCTTTTGGCTTCCGTAGTCGTAAGTTTTTATTTTATGCAGAATTCTGCAAGCCCTACTACTGCACCTGGGCATCCTGGTACAAAAGCGTATTGGTCTTATGCAGGTAAAAATGGTATAGGAACTTCTTACGAACAATATACCAATGGGCAATATCAGGATTTAGGAAGTACTGGGAAAATATCAAAAGTATGGTTTTCACTGGCACAAGGTATTGTCACTGAAACAATGTTTGGTTTAATTCATGAGGCGCAGCTTCAAGAAGCGCAGTTCTATATTAAAGGTGACAATTTCCTACATCAGGAAAAAATAGACACCATTTCTCATATAGATTATTTAGATAAAGACGAAAAAGGCCGCCCCCTATCTCTTGCTTATAAAATAGTTAATCGAGATAAACAAAACCGTTACGAAATTGAAAAGCATATTTTCACCGACCCTGAATCGAACAGCATGCTAATGAAAGTGTATTTTCGTGCATTTGAAAATAACATTACCGCTTATTTGTACGTTAACCCCAACGTAGCTAACACTGGCCCTGGTGATAAAGCCTGGCAAGACCGTTCATCACTTAACACTGATATTTGGTTTGCTGCCGATGGTGATACACACTTAGCGCTGACAACTGACGCAACAATTATTAACAGCACAGTAGGTTTTGAAGGTGTTTCGGATGGACTCAAGGAGCTCAGGCAGCATGGAAAACTTACACATGCATATACAACAACAGTAGGCACCACTACGGCAGACACGACGGGGAACATTGCGCTGACTCTACAATTACCAACTTTAAATAATAAACAAGTTGGCGAATGGCAATTTGTCTTTGGTTTTGGTAATTCAAAAAATGAAAGTGTAAACGCTGCCACGCAAACACTAAAATCGGGTTACACAAAAGTACTCGAAAACTTTAATGGCAGTGGAGATGCGATTGGTTGGCAGGATTATTTGGCATCGCTATCCGAATTAGAAAAATTATCGGCAGTAGCGACTGATGGCGGTAAATTACTCTTTACCAGTGCTATGGTATTAAAAGCACAGGAAGATAAAACTCATGCTGGGGCCGTAATCGCATCGCTCTCAAATCCTTGGGGCGATACTGCAAGCGCCGACACTCCGCAAACAGGTTACAAAGCGGTATGGCCACGCGATTTTTATCAAGTCACCATGGCTATGTTAGCGATAGGCGATAAAAGTACACCAAAAATTGCTTTTGAATATTTACAAACCATTCAAGTAAATTCAAATACACCAGGTTATTCAGGCGCGCCCGGTTGGTTTTTGCAAAAAACACATATCGATGGCACTCCCGAATGGGTGGCCGTGCAATTAGATCAAACGGCTATGCCTATTATGCTTGGCTGGCGGCTGTGGAAAGAAGGCGTGCTCTCTGATGCAGAAATTACAACATGGTATGAAAAAATGTTGCGTCCTGCTGCCAATTTTCTGTGTGATGGTGGTGAAATTAATATCAACACCAATCAGGGCATTATTACTCCGCCGTTAACGCAACAAGAGCGCTGGGAGGAACAACCTGGTTTTTCTCCCTCAACAACTGCCGCAATTATTACCGGTTTAGTTGCCGCAGCGGATATTGCTATGCACGCAAATGATCAAGGAAATGCATCTCGCTATTTAACCACTGCCGACAAGTATTCGGCAGAAGTCGAAAAAAATATGTTTACCACGCAAGGAAAACTAAACACGACTCCTGGCAATGGCAAATATTTTTTACGTGTTACGGCAAATAATAATCCTGATGATCACAGCAATTTGGAAGATCGCAACGCACAAGGTGCTGTTAATGAAAGTGAAATCGTTGATGCAGGATTTTTAGAATTAGTACGTTACGGGGTGCGCACACCAGACAATGATTACATTACAGAAAGCTTACCGGAATTAGACAACACTCTGACAACTCACGACCTTCGTGTTAAATATGAATTCACTTATCCGAATGTGTCGGGCTCATTTCCAGGTTGGCGTCGTTACGGTAAAGATGGTTATGGTGAAGATACAGTTGCAGGCCGTGGTTATAATGCGACAGGGAAAATGCTTCCTGAAGGTCGCGGCCGAGTGTGGCCTATTTTTACAGGAGAGCGCGGGCACTATGAATTAGCAAAAGCGACAGCTCATAGCGACATCAATGAAACTGAGCTTGAAAATTTGCGCAACACTTATGTAAAAGCCATGGAGTTGTTTGCGAATGATGGCTATATGATTCCCGAGCAAATCTGGGATGGTGTAGGCAACAATGATACTTATCAATACCAACTCGGAAAAGGTACTAACTCAGCTACACCACTCGCGTGGTCACACGCAGAATATGTAAAACTATTACGCAGCTACAGCGATCAAAAAGTGTGGGATAAAAACGCCAGTACCGCATTGCGTTACAGTGACGCGAAGTGACGTACAGTCTAATGACGTAAAATTCAGTGACGTAAAGTTAAATGACTTCAAGTGACGCGAAATAATTTCTTAATACTGCATTTGTTTTCAGGCCACTAATAATTTCTAACTCTACTAATAACTCAAATAAAGGTAGCCGCATAATGAAACAACCCGCACTTCCATTTTGGCAAGTTTGGAATCTCAGCTTCGGCTTTCTGGGTGTGCAATTCGGCTTCGCGTTGCAAAATGCCAATGTAAGCCGTGTACTTTCTGACTTGGGTGCTGATTTACATTCGTTGTCGCTTTTTTGGCTGGCTGCGCCCATCATGGGCTTATTAGTCCAACCGATTGTGGGTGCAGCATCCGACAATACATGGAATAGGCTCGGGCGGCGCAAGCCGTATATTTTGGGTGGAGCACTTGCTGCGGCCTTGGGAATGTTGCTTATGCCCAACGCGCCTATCTTCGTCGCGTTCGTTGCTCCCATGTTGTTTGGCGGAATCATGCTCGCTCTTATGGATGGAGCCTTTAATGTCAACATGCAACCATTTCGCGCGTTAGTTTCAGACATGGTTCCCAGTCAGCAACGAACACTCGGCTATTCCATTCAAGCGCTGCTAATCAACATAGGCGCCGTTATAGGCTCTATCCTGCCCTTCTTGCTCACCAACGTTATAGGCTTAGATAATACAGCCGAAAAAGGGCACGTTGCAGAAACGGTTACCTGGGCGTTCTACATCGGTGCGACCGCGCTCCTGGGAAGCGTACTCTGGACCTGCTTTCGCACCAAAGAATATTCCCCCGCCGACTATAACCGCTATAAAGATATAGAAACGGTAGAACCAGTTGCGAAGGCTTCACTCGGCAAACGCCTCAGCGTTTTCTGGCAACTGTTTATCAATATGCCTAAAACCATGCGACAACTAGCATTCGTACAATTCTTTTCGTGGTTTTCATTATTTATTATGTGGGTTTATTCCACGCCCGCCATCACTCAATACATTTGGGGAATAGAAGCAAAATGGTTTGACCCAGTGTATTTGCATACGCTCGATAGCATTCCTGCCGAAATAGCAGCGGCCAAAGGTGCAGCTGGAGATTGGGTGGGAATTATTTTTGCTGCCTACTCTTTATTTGCTGCGCTATTTTCAATGGTGTTAACACGCATTGCCAATCGTATTGGACGCAAATTAACTTACGCATTTTCACTACTTGCGGGTGGCGTTGGGTACATTAGTTTCTTACTATTTCAGAACGCGGAAATCGTTCACGTAAATTTGCTAATCACGCAAGTAGATATTCCACAAGGCGCGCTTAATTTACTTTTACCCATGGTGGGTATTGGTATCGCTTGGGCGGCAATTCTTGCTATGCCTTACGCCATTCTCTCCAGCTCACTTCCCGCTAATAAAACCGGTGTGTATATGGGCATATTTAATTTCACCATTGCTGCACCGCAAATAGTGGCAGGTTTAGTCGCAGGCCAAATTCTTAAATATGCGTTCGACAATCACGCAATTTACATTATTGTTTTAGCGGGAGTTTCAATGTTGCTAGGTGCAATGGCGGTTTATTTTGTGCAGGATTCTGAGGAGGAGGCCGAGCTTAAACTTGAAGCTCACTAACAGTACAAGAATTATCAGCACTTCCTACTTTAATAGATTTTCGCCGCAAGAACCGCGCACGATTAATTTTGCAGGCAATAACATTGATTCTGCCGGTTCACCATTAACTAGTTTTAATAAAGTCTCAACTAATAACTCACCGGCTAAACGCGTATCTTGCTGCACAGTTGTTAGGGGTGGGTGAGTGTAAGATGCCATTGCAATATCGTCAAAACCCATTACCGCAATATCTGCTGGCATTTTCAAGCCAGCCTCTTCCAATGCTTTCATTGCACCAATCGCAATTAAATCGCTTGCACCAAAAACAGCATCAAAAGCAATGCGCTTTTGCTGTAAAGCGAGAATTGCTTTGTAGCCTTCTTCTTCGGAGGTTTCTGCATTAATTTGCAAACGAAGATCCACAGGAATAGAAGCATTTTCCAATGCTTTCAAATAACCGTTATAGCGTAATTTAAACTCAGGGCTGTGCTCAGAAACATCGCCCAAAAAAGCAATATTTTTACGGCCCAGGGCAATTAAATGCTGCGTGGCCACGTAGGCACTATTAAAATTTTCACAACCAATGGATATACCTGGCTGACCTTCTAATACCGGTCCCCAGGTAACAAAATGTGCGCCCACTTCGGTAAGGTAGGTTAATTTTTTTACGAAACTTTCGTAGTCGCCATAGCCTAAAAAAATAATGCCATCAGCGCGATTTGCATCTTCATAATCTGCATGCCAATCTTCAGAAAATTGTTGAAATGAAATCAATAAATCATAGCCACGGTTAGCCGTTGCGCGAGTGACGCTTGCTAGCATCGATAAAAAGAAGGGGTTAATTAAAGAATCGCCAGTACCTTGGTCTTCGCATAACAACAACGCAATGGTTCTGGTTTTTTGTGAGCGTAAATTGCGAGCATTTTTATCAACTTTATAATTTAATTCTTTGGCAATGGCCTGGACTTTCAAGCGGGTTTCTTCATTGACTAACGGGCTATCACGCAGCGCACGCGATACCGTGGACTGCGACACTCCAGCCCGGTATGCAATATCAAATGAAGTGGACTTATTATCTTTCATAGGTACTGGCCCGCACTATTATGCGCATTTTGAATGATTAGAGATCGAAAGATGTTACTCCATCTCTTACGCAAAAAACAGTTAGAGCTAACTAAGTTAGCCTAAATCTAGAGCTAGTTTGTCAAACTTCTCTTAGCGCTGTGGC
>JANPKH010000239.1:0-9123 GCA_031425935.1 Gammaproteobacteria bacterium
TTTCCCATAGCGCCCGGTCGCAACACCCAGGTGCTGCGTGTAAAAGACAACCTCACCGCTGCTGAACACTTTTACATCCATGTCACGGGTACACCAAAAGTAGGCTCTAATACTGATTCGGCGGGCAATCCCGACAAACCAGACTTTAAGACTGCAAGCGCTACTGAAGCTCTGGGCGGACGTCCCCAGCAACTCACGCCGTTTCTGACTCCACAGCATGATGAGGATAGCGGTTGGAAAATGTTTGGTGCCTGGAATCAGGCAATGAAAACAGTGGGCACTGGCGGTGTCATTCCCCAAAAACCACTGCCGAGCTATGTGTGGTCTTACCGCCCTGAATACCAATTCAGTCAATACGGTCTTGAAATGCAAAGTATCAAACAACACAGCACACAACTGGAAAACGATATAGCCGTCAAAAAGGTAACCGATATTCTTAATGCGACGGCAAGTGTTTCAGCGGATAACACGTTATTAGAAATTTTTTACTCGCTTTCAAGTCCCACTAACCAAACGTTGAGTGCGATAGACGCCAAGCAAGAGTTCGTACTGGCGTTTGGCGCTGAAGAAATTAAATTTACGCTCGGTAAAGATAAAACTGTCAGCTTTGATAACTTTCAACAGTTAACACTATTACAACCTGAAGATTTACTGAGTATTCGGTTATACCTCAATCATGATGCAGGTAACGTGCTTTGGGAGTATGCGTATGGCACAGAACTTTATGTGGTGTCATCCAAAGACAAAGACTCTGCGGCGGTAAAGTCGTTTGTAATTCGCACCGATGAAGACCCTATCAGAGTCGAATGGTTACCGGAGTTAAAAGTGGGTAATAGCGTGCAGTGGAAAATTGAAGCCTTGAAAGGAAATGTAGGTGCCGACGATTTAAATGGACTCGCGAGTGAAGCTGCTAAAAAAATTATGTATGGAAAAATCAAAGATCAATATTATGATGGAACTACCAAAGCTGTTGGAACCGGAACTGGTAAGTTTGAGGATGCGTGGACAAGCACGTTACAAATTATTACGAAAGATAATCTCACCAGTTTCAAAAAAATATTGTTTAAACCGGATATGAGTGACGAGAAAAGACCTGCCACTTACGGAGAAGATGAAAATGGCGTTGGTAGTTATGCTGGTACAAGAAAAAGCGACATGTGGCACCGCAATCCAAAAATCGGTTATAAAATTACGTTTTATTTAAATGGTCAGGCTAAAGCAAATGCAACGGTCAGGATGGATGAAGTAGATCAAATGCGCCAAGAGTTTCTCGATTTGGAGCGAGTAACAACAGGAACTACAGATAATCAAGGAATAGAATTTCCTCCGGTTCGTACAGCAGTGAAATTAGTATCCGCAATGCCTAGTGGAGCTTGGGTTGATTCAGCCTTTCCCTACAAAGTATTGCTGGAAAATGGCATGGTGACACTCTACAACCAATTGACAACAGCTTTTGCTACTTATCGACAAACAGCTTATGTAGGTATTCCTAAAAAAGTGCCACCACCCAGTGGGGTTGGGCCAAATGTCGATGAGGCAGTATCGGTAACTATACCTAGTTATTTAACACTTTCTGTAACAAGTGGCTATCGCAACCCGCAACGCAATGAGCGTGTAGGTGGCGCTAAAAGAAGTTCGCACATGAATGGTAAAGCGTTGGATATTGCTGTGATTGGTGGCACGGGCACAGACGATGAAATTAAAAAAATCCGTGCAAAAGCCTATTATGGTATTTGGTTAATGATTCGTAATGGCAGTGTAGCTAATGCGGATTGGTATCAATTGGAATATGGTGCGGCGAAAAAAATATTTCAGTCGACGTCTGGTGGAGCAGTAACTCTGGGCGCTAGCTCGGCAGGTGCTACCTATAGCTTAACGTTTGATGATAATAAAGATGGTGTGCCTGATGCGGTTCAGGACACTAATCACTTTCATGTTGATGCGCGAAATCATAGTAGCGCACAGTGACATATAATTAATTTTTAAAATGAGAAAGCTTATGATTATAATTAAAAAACTCCTTCTTCTTTTATTGATAACTAGTTTTGTTAAAGTTTACAGTGAGCCGTTAGTTGACCAAGAATTTTTATTTAATTCTGTGCTTGATAACCCAAATGTGTTTGAGGAATACGACACAGAAGAAAATTTAAATTCATTGCAAAAACTCAATGAAGTGGAGCAGAGAATTGATCAATTAAGGGCGGGTTTAGAAATACGCCCCGATGAACCAAGAATATATTATGCAATCAGCTATCTGTATAGGGTGCGCGGTGAGATGTTAAGCAGAAATATTAGTTATGAAAATCGCAACGAGTGGTTTTCTATCCCGGTTGTAAAAGAAAACTCGCAGGGTATTCGCGACAATCTAACAGAGGTTGCACGTTTGTTGGAAGAAGGTAAAGGGAAATCCATGAAAGTCGGTGGGACAATGAGTTCAATTATTTCTGTTCAGCTTGATGAGCGGTTTCAACGGCTATTTTTAAAACAAAATCCGAACGGTATTTTTTGTAGCCCCGAAGAAAGAAATAATGCTGAAGGTGACGAATGTATGGGGCAGCCCTACAATGAAATCGCACTAGAAACCTTGAAAAAAGTTGCAACTGAATACGCAGGCTATGGCTATTTTGATGACGCCGCGCGCGTAATAAAAGACATTGCTGAAATTTCCGAAGAAGGGAAAGCGAAAGCTGCTGAATTAGAAATACAACTAGCTGCAAAAAAAGAACACTTTAATCCAGACTCTGTTCGCGAAGAACTTGCCATCATGCTCCCCGGCGGAACACCCAAACCATTGACTATTCGTGCCGCCGATGCCATTGCCGAACACCACAAAGCTGCAGCAGAAAAAGCCCAAGCCGAAAAAAATAAAGTGCTAGAAGTTCAGGCACAAGCTGCTTCAAGCGCAGCCGCAATTGTAGCAGCAGAAAACTTGGCTATAGAAAAAGCTGAAAAAATAAGACAGATGTGGATTGCATTTGCCGGAGCTTTGGGGCTGATAGTTGTTGTGGCGGGAATCTTAGTGATGAAGCGTCGAAAATCACAAGTATAATCAGTAATACTACATTTGATATTTAAACAAAAAGTCGGTAGTTGAGAAATCACAGCTGGCTTTTTTGTTAATAAGAAATAGTTTTTAGGAAAAGTAACCGCCTCAAAAAAATCGTCAACGTTGGCTGCTTTCGGAAGCTACATCATTAAAGTCTGAATAATACGGCTATATCTTAATTGTTATGCAGGCAATGTACTCTGGGAGGACGTTTGTGATACAAAACTTTATGTGGTTTCATCCAAGATATTTTCCAAATATTATGCACTGCATGTAACGTTAGCGAGAAAAGCATGAAGTTTGGATTATTAATCTTATTATCTTTTATATTAACTTATGGCAGTTGTTATTTGCATGCTCAGAATGTAAATGATGATGAGGGTTTGTTGAAATCTGCCATTGATAAACCTTATGAGTTCTATGCCTACTCTAGTGATGAAAACATAACTTATACGGATAGGCTTTTGCGGCTTGAACAGGATATTGATAGGTTGAAGTTTCTTACTGCTAAGTATGCAGAGCCGCGGTTATATTTTCTAATAGGGCAGCTCTATGGTGAACGAAGTACTTTACTAAAAACACAGCTTGTTTACTCAAATAAAGACGAACTATTTTCAATACCTGTAATGCAAGAAAATTTACAGGGTATTCGGGATAATTGCACAGAGGCTATTCAGTTGCAGAAACAAGGTAAAGGAACGCCTCTTGAGACCCCAATGTTTGGAACATGCTCAGGCCCACTTATGACGCGTCAATTCTATGAGCGTGCCCAAAAAGCTTACTTGGATGCATTACCTGAAGTTATTGAATGTCAAGAAAGCAATGATCCTTATAATGATTGTATTACATACTACAAAAAAGACATTTCACTTGATAAATACCAAAAAATTTTCGCCGGATATAAAAGCTATGGTTTTTTTGATGATGCAGAGCGCATTAATAATGAAATAGCGCGGCTATCTGAAGAAGGTAAAAAAATTGCAGAAGAGAATGTCCTTCTTATTGCACAAGCTCGCCAAAACTATGACCCTAATAAATATAAAGATGATTTGGCATTAATGCTCCCCGGCGGCACACCAAAATCCCTAACCATTCGCGCCGCCGATGCCATTGCGGAAAATCACAAAGCTGTCATCGCAAAAGAACAAGCCGAAAAAAACAAAGCGCAAGAAATTCAGGCTCAGGCCGCCTCAAGCGCAGCCGCTGTTGTAGCAGCAGAAAACTTGGCTATAGAAAAAGCTGAAAAAACAAGACAAATGTGGATTGCATTTGCCGGAGCTTTGGGGCTGATAGTTGTTGTGGCGGGAATCTTCGTGATGAAGCGTCGAAAATCACACGTATAATCAGTAATACTACATTTGATATTTAAACAAAAAGTCGGTAGTTGAGAAATCACAGCTGGCTGTTTTGTTAATAAGAAATAGTTTTTAGGAAAAGTAACCGCCTCAAAAAAATCGTCAACGTTGACTGCTTTCGGAAGCTACATCATTAAAGTCTGAATAATACGGCTATATCTTAATTGTTATGCAGGTAATGTGTTATGGGAGGACGTCTATGATACAAAACTTTATGTGGTTTCATCCAAAGACATTTTCCAAATATTATGTACTGTATGCAATGCTTGGAATGAGCCAGATTTCTCATGCAGGAGCGCTACCAGCTAGTTTGTATACCATTAGTTTAGATCAGCCGATTTCAACTATAGTTAAAGCCAAAAAAACATTTATGAGCGGTATGTATTATATTGATCCGGTGCCGCAGATGGATGAGCCATTAAATGTATTGTTAGTCAAAGTCGATAGTAACTCAAGTAAGATTAAAAATGTTTCTGCTGAAGTAGCTATTGACATTAGTATATGCAATACAGAACTGATGCGCTTGAAAGCAAAATATGAAAGTTTGTATAAAGTAAGTTTTGGTGTGCACGACAGCGGTCAAGGCTATTTATTTCATATGGTTGAAGACAAAAACACCATACTGCTTATTGGCTGTGTAAATGAAAATAAAATGAAATTGCGTGTGGTGCTGGCAAGAAAGTAAAAAAATAAATTAGAAGTAATATTTGTTCATCTAAACTTTAGCAATTACCATCCAACCGCGCGCGAAAAAATACATCCTGCTTTGAGCAATTCGCGCCTCACTAAGTCCAAGTTAGCTCGGTAATTCTCTATGGTTCATCTAAAAACTTTTATTGTTGTGGTTCTTGCTGTTTCATTCGTTTTAGTTTGTTATGAATGGTATAACAAAGGTCGTAACGAAAAATATATTGCGGCGGCGCATGTTGCTAATGGTCTTGTTGCGAGCACAGCAGTAAAAATCCAAGTCTCAGAGTTTTACGCCGAAAATGGCAAGTTTCCTTCCTCTAATGGTGAACTTCATTTACCTGATTCTACGGCGTTCGCTGACCAATCTTTAATTAGCTTGAGCGTATCAACCGGAGGAATTATTACCTTCGCATTTGATATAAAATCTGGTGTCGAAAATGGTACTATTCAGTTAGTGCCTGATGCCAGCAATCAAACTGTGGGTATTAAATGGCAATGCAACACCCCTAGTTATCGTGATGTTCAGCAGTGCAATTATACGAACTAATGGGACTGCAATTGTGATGAAGAAAAGGAGTCAGAGAGTTTTTAATGATTGACGAAATCACCTTCTAATATCCAGTTAGTAATGGTCAAGTAAATTTGGCCACGATTTAAGAGTTACTTACGTAAAGTCGCTCTGCCATAACCGGAGATAATCCCCGGTTATGGCGATGCGGCCTTGTTTGACTGTAGTAACCCAACACATAATCCGTTATTGACAATTCTGCTTCCTTAAAATTTCGGTAGCCAAACGTTGGCACCCATTCGGCTTTTAAACTTCTAAAAAATCTTTCCATCGGTGCATTGTCCCAGCAGTTGCCGCGACGACTCATGCTTTGATGTATTCGTATCCAGTGTTGATATTGCTGTTCACGGCGCAAAAAAAGAGAGGTCAATCGGCGATTGATATCAGGCAGTTTTATTCAGTTTAATTGCTCTGACTAATGCAAATATCCCTATTGCGGCCAATAGCAAGCCAAAAGATGATGGCTCAGATACCGTCACTGGGGGGTCAATCGTTTGAGAGTCGCTGATCACGAAAGAGATATTGTGAGAGTAAAAATGCGCATTACGCTCACCGGTAATTGTAAACTGCGAATAAGAGGTCAGACCTAAACCGGTATGATCAAGTTGTTGACTGAAATCCAAGCTAGGTATGAAGGATGTGGTGTTGCTGTAGGCATATTGCTGGCCCCATATGACATCGTTGTTACCGGTCAAGCCACGTTGCTCGGTCCAAATTTGATCCTGACCACCACCTTGCGAAGTTAGTTGATTAAACAACGTCTGCCTGCCATAAGAAGGCCCACTCACATCGAAGGTTACGCTGTTGCCGTTAATAGTTACTTTATCGCTAAATGCCGGACCAAAACCTGACATCTCTTGAAAGAAAGAATTACCTGAATTAACAGTCCACAGAGCCGGATTAGTGTTTGCAGTGATTGATTGGGTAAACGTCAGTCCAGCTAAATTCTGATTTGCCGTTCCAAATATTCCGGTGTTATCGAAACCATAGTCAATGATGCCAGAGAAAGTCACAATCATAGCCGAAGCATTTAAGGTAAGCGCGCTAAGCGTAAGGGCGCTGAATAGCTTTATAATTTTCACAAGGTATTCCTGAGTTTGTTTGGTATTAGTTAGCGTCAAGAATGAGCACTATGCCATTTTCTAGTAAGCCGTCCAGATCGTTCTGCGAGAATTTTAAATACAAAGCTCGTAGGTACGATTGGGCTGAATTATTTTACTGATAGGCTTTTGTGTTGTCGTCCTAACGTAAGATTGTTGAATTTGAGACTGTCTCAGTTCGCGAGCGGAAGGGCGTATTGGGTGGGAATCATCTTGTTAGAGGGCGGGCAAAAGTCAAGGTTAGAGTATATGTGCGCGGCACATGTGACTTTTTGAAATAGATGCGACATTTCTAAATTAAATGCGACGCGCTGGTGTCAGTACCATGTAAAAACGCTACACAACAGCTGTTGAGCTAAAGGGGTCGAAGTGATTTATTTTAAGGAGTTAAAGGGGTCGAAGTGATTTATTTTTGATCAGCCGCGTTAAGTAAAATTGTAAAAAGGAATTTGTGATGCCTAGAAAAGCAAGGATGTATTTACCTCATGTGCCCGCGCATATTGTTCAACGTGGCAACAATCGCGATGCGTGTTTTTTTGCAGAAGATGATTTTAATTTTTACAAACAAGTTTTGGCTGAAGGTTTAGAACGATATGGGGCAGAGCTTCATGCCTATTGTTTGATGACGAATCATGTTCATTTGCTTATCACACCTTTCGCAACCGATAGCATTTCGCGAATTTTGCAGCATATTGGACGGCAGTATGTTCAGTACATTAATAAAACCTATCGCCGCTCGGGCACTTTACGGGAAGGTCGGCACAAAGGCAGTTTGATTGACGCAGAAAATTATTTACTGAGCTGTTATCGTTATATTGAACTGAATCCTGTTACTGCTGGTATGGTTGAAAAGCCGGAAGAATATTTATGGAGTAGCTATCACGCAAATGCGGGGGGAAAGCTTGATCCAGTTATTACACCACATAAGATTTATCTCCGCGTTGATAATGATCCCGTTGTTCGATGCTACCATTACCGAGAATTATTTTGCGTAAACCTTTCGGAGCATGATGTTCATTGTATTCGTGAACGTATTGCAGCGAATCAAGTGTTAGGCCAAGGTCGCTTTCTTTAAGGAGCAAATTGAAGCTGCTTTAAACAGAAAGCTGGGACATCTTAAGCGTGGGCGGCCGGTGGCGAAAAAATTGGATGTTGATTAAAAATAAATCACTTCGACCCCTTTGATCCAATCATGATTGATAAGTCAAAAACAATTGAAGCAATAAAGAAACTTGAGATGGCGTTGCGTAGTTCAGGAAATAAAGCTGCTGATTTTTTTGGTAATATGGCTACGACGATAAATACTGAAACTGATTCTACTAAATTACAGGAGTGCCTAGAGCAGTTATGCAGCTCTGGTGCTATAACTCAGTATTCAAACTTTTTATATTCTGAAGATGTATTATTTGATGCAGTATATGAGGAAGCAAAAAAATTATTACAATCAATCTGGGAAAATGGGTTCCATCAAAATTGAGGATTCCCCAGTTTAACGGATATATTTAATAAATCTTTTAATTAGAAAAATACTCCGCTAAGAGCAGCGCAAGAATTCTTATTTTTTCTTTTTAATAGAGTTAATTTTTTAACAAATAATTTGCGTAAACCTTTCCCATCCTATCGAAAATATATTTGTTGCTCATGAGACTCACTCTATCACCCAATGTGTAACATACGATTCCTTTAATAAATCCCGCATCTCCTCTCTTCGCTCCAATGTGTATTCATGCAAATTTTCCAGCTGCCCTAATTTAAAAAATCCTTTTGCCATTCTAGGGTCATTATAATCAAGGCCGAAAAATTCATATCCGCCTCTTGCCTTGTAAAATTGCGACATCTTTTCATTTAATAATTCCTGAGGTTGATGCTCAGAGAAATTTATTGCGCAGGTGGCGTTATGGTGCCATTGTGGGCGGAAGTGAGCGATAGGGCAGATTAAATCCCATGCATTATACATTTCTAAAAAATGACGCCCTATGTAGATGTAATGTAAATTCAGAACACCAAAATCTATATCCGTTGAGAAATGATGGAATTCGTTCTCTGGGATTTCCTTAACAAGATCATATGTTTCTCGGTAATGATTGAAGTCTAGGTTAAAAAGGTATTGTTGTGCATTATCAAATAAATTAGCCAGCTCGTACTCAAGCCAATGGATTAGAAGATTGCTGGTATGGGCCAATTGATTGTTGACGCCACTTTTTAAAATGTCGGGGAAGGTGGAGTGAATCTTATTTAAGTTACTCTGCCAGTTTTGCCAGTGGTTTAATGACAGTTCTACTTGGGGCATGCCCAGCGCTGCGCTACAATCTGCAAGCTGATTAACTTTGGCTTTGATTATTTCGCTCGATGCAAAGCCGGGGC
>JANPKH010000240.1:0-2111 GCA_031425935.1 Gammaproteobacteria bacterium
CAACAAACAAAAATGCCATTGATCGCTGCCTTGAAACCAACTGTAATTTTGCGGATTTGGAACTATAAATCGCATTTTTACAATAGTTTCTTGTCCGGGTTGTAAAACCGGAATTGTAGTTGTACCTACCAAATCGCCAAATTTAATGTTAGGTTGCGGTGCTGGAGATGGCGAAGGAAAATAATTTAGGCCATCCCACGATGCGGGCCACGAAAGTGAACTGCCTGCTTTTGCCCAATTTAATGTTACTACCTCAGTACCACTTGAGGGGATGCAACTATTGTTTTTTACTTTGATGTAAGCATAAGTTGGGTTTGTGGGATGGTATTCGGGGTTTTGATGTTCTAAACCATCATCATCACTGTTTCTGATCCAAATATCAGTACTCGTCCACATGTATTGCGTAGTGGTGTTTGGTTCTTGCCCTACATCATCGGCGCTGTCTCTAATCATTAAATCTAAATTATATGGATTTAGACCTTGCGCAGCTTGTACCGCAAGAAACGCATTTATACGACCATAACCTAATTCTACAGATTGCCCTAAATTATCGGGATTCCATTGATAATTATAACCTCCCACTTTTTCAGCGGTATCTTTTAAAATGTTTTTAACTTGGTCTTGAGTTAAACATGGATTTACAGAATACATTAGTGCAATAACACCACTGACTATCGGGGCAGCAGCGGATGTGAGCTCAAAGTTTGTATAATTATTATTTAATGTGGTAGTTAGTATATTAATGCCTGGTGCTGTAATGAATAAATTTGCGCCATAATTTGAACCTAATAATCTAGTGTCATTTTGCGTTGTTGCTCCAACTGAAATTACCAAAGGATGACTGGCTGGAAACAATATTGGTTGTAATCCTAAATTACCAGCCGAAACCACAATAGTAGCTCCGTAAACATTGTAAGCATAGT
Source organism: Gammaproteobacteria bacterium (assembly GCA_031425935.1). GTDB lineage: Bacteria > Pseudomonadota > Gammaproteobacteria > Pseudomonadales > Cellvibrionaceae > Cellvibrio. The sequence goes on from JANPKH010000240.1 coordinate 924, forward strand.
CAATAGCATCATTTACTGCTAGGCTGTATCCTATACTTAAACTCAAGTTAATTACCTTACAACCCATAGCAGCGGCGTATAAAATAGCATCATCGATTGCTATAGAATTTGGCGCGTTTTGGCCCACCCCAACTGGTAAAATTTTCACGCCTTCATTATTAAATCCTCCGGCAACACCTGCTACCCCAAGATTGTTGTTGGTTTTCGCACCAATTATACCTCCAACACGTGTTCCATGAAAAATAACACCTCTTGAATTATTGTTATTTAAGTCAAAATTATAGCCTTTCCAATCGTCTATTAGTCCATTGCCATCGTCGTCGATGCCGTTGCCCGTTAAAGGATTGTTCGGATTTGACCAAGCATCTTCCCCGTTATTTAAATAAATATTTTGGTAATTATCATTTCCTAAACCTAAATCATTGTGTGTCCAATCGGTTCCTGAATCTAATACTGCTACTTTAACAGTTGGGCTACCGGTAGTTATGTTCCAAGCACCTTGAGCGTTTATTCTATTTAAATGCCATTGTGTTCCATAACTTGGGTCGTTTGGTACAGCGGCATTAGAAATATTATTATATGACCCTTGGCTCGGTATTTCTAACTTATCAATAATAGTAATATTTGCTGTTTTCATTGCAGTACATTTATTAAAAATATCAAACGAAACATCATTTATTTGAAAGTCGCACCAACGCGTTATTGCTTTTCTAATAAATGTTAGATTATTTTGCGCTGCAAAATTATTAATAACTTCTTGGCTTGTATTTTCAACAAACTTAATAGTTACAAAGTTGTTTTGAATAGGATAATATCGTAAATCTGCTGTGTTCAATAGATTCCACTGATTATTAATTTTAACGTACTCTTTATTTTGAAATGTTCTTAAATTTTCTTGCGCATTTATCGTGCGCATGAAACACAAATTTAATAAACAAAATGCATAAATTTTAATTTTCATAATTTAATTGTTGGGTTAATTTTTATTTTTTTTGGTTTGTAAATCTAGATCGATAATTATTCTGGCTTAAAACCACGATTCTTAAAATAATATTATTTTTTTTCAAATACTTTTGTGGTAACTCAATTTATAATTTGTAATAAAACAACTAAAATATTTGAGTTTTAAATCTTAGTATTTACTAGTTTCCGTGCAATTATTCTTTTAATTCAGCCGCTTTATTCTAT
>JANPKH010000241.1:0-7627 GCA_031425935.1 Gammaproteobacteria bacterium
GCTGCGCAGTTTTACGGATTTAGGTTTGGTGGGCGATGATTACAATCGCTGGCGAACTATGCTCGACCGTCCCAATGGAATCGTGTTGGTCACCGGCCCGACTGGTTCAGGTAAAACCACCACGCTCTATTCATCGCTACGCCAAATCGCAACCTCTGAAGTTAACGTGAGTACCATTGAAGACCCCATCGAAATGGTGGAGGAAGCGTTTAACCAAACTCAAGTTCACCACAAAATTGGTTTGGATTTTGCGGCGGGAATTCGCAGCCTTATGCGACAAGATCCAGACATTATTATGGTGGGCGAAATTCGCGATTTAGAAACGGCACAAATGGCAGTGCAGGCGGCGCTCACGGGCCACTTGGTTATTTCAACAGTACACACCAACGATGCACCTTCAACCATAGCGCGTTTGTTGGATTTAGGAATTCCTTCGTATTTAATTAACGCAACCATGCTGGGTGTTATGGCGCAACGTTTAGTGCGCACGCTCTGCCCGCATTGCAAAGAAGAAGGGCAGATAACTGCAGATGATTGGCAACAATTAGTGGCGCCTTGGAAAGTAAATGTTCCCGCAAAAATTTATCGGCCAGTGGGTTGTTTGGAGTGTCGCAATACCGGTTATTTAGGGCGTCAGGGTTTATACGAAATTTTAATCTTATCCGAAACCTTAAAAGAAAAAGTCACCAGTGATTGCAATTTGATAGAGATGCGTCGACAAGCAATGAAAGAAGGTATGCGTACTTTGCGGTTGTCGGGCGCGCAAAAAGTAGCGGCGGGTTTAACGACAGTAGAGGAAGTGATGCGTGTAGCGCCGCCGCCGGAAAAAGCGTCTTGATAGTAAATGCAGTGACAAAAAAAACCCGGCGTTTGCCGAGTTTTTCTTTACGTATCACTAAAACACTTTTTAACAATTACGGAATCGGGCAAGAGCCTGCGCAAGCGTCGGTACTCATCTGGCTGATACCAATTAAAGTCACATCACTTGGGCGAACGTCACAGTTTTGGGTGTCAAACTCAACACCCAGCGCTGTAGAACTGCCGCTGCCTTTTACGACACCTTTATAAACCTGGCAAATCTTAGTTTTAGAGGTGCTACTGTTGTTAATGGTTAAGTTGCGAATAACAGCGACATCACCGAAGTTGGAGTTGATGCCAACAATCGTTGATACGTTGTGTGCAATAACATTGTTGAGAACAACTTTACGTGGTCCGCCATTGTTGGTGCAGTCACCGCAGGTACGTGCAATTTTTCCTGCATTACCTACGTAGAAATTGCTGATATGCAATTCACCGCGACCATTAAATTGGAAGGTTTTATCCGCGCCTTTATAAGCCGCGCCACAAGTCACATTCATAATAGTGCCTTTTGGGCCGAGTGCGGTGGCAGCATCTTCACCTGTATCTTCCCACCAAACGTGATCCAGAGTGCAGTTACCTAAGCAGTGAATACCGTCAGCAGCAAGTGGGCCAATAATAACGTTTCGAACGGTACCGCCGTCTTGTACATCAAATACTGCTGGCTGGCCTTCTGACTGACTACCGCCTGAAAGATTGTAACGCTTGTTCCCGCCGTCAAATGTTTCGCCAGCAGCAACTATGCGGGTCTGGGTAAATTGCACGGTTTCAGTAGGAACGGGCATTTCACATCCTGGATAAAAACCAAGATTGTTACTGCCTGCTGAGCTTGATGACCGAGCTATAGAAGATCTGGCAATAGAAGCCACGGATGATTTAACGCTTGATGTTCTAACAACAGATGATATTGACGAGGCGTTTTTAGATGAAGCTCTGCTGGTAGGAGTTCCCGAGGGTACTGAGCACTCATTCACGCCGCCAGGTACGCGTGGGCCGAACGTAGCTTCTGAACACACGAAGCTGCCAGATATTAGCTTGAACCGGAATATATCTGCGCGGCCAAATGCAACATTGGTAGTCGTGGCTACCGAGCAGGTTTTACCTTCAGTACAGATAGTGATGTAACCGGCGGGTCTATTAGCAGCATAAGCGCTACAAGTCAGTAGTGTGGCGGTCAAGCCAAATAGTAGATGTTTGATTTTCATTATATTTACCTCTAGAAAATGAATTAGACGGTGAGATTCATAAGATGTTGCTGGATGGTTCCACCCCTTATTTTTATGATTATTTAGGGATTACTGCGCAACACGAAGAACAAAAGTGAACGACAAGCCAGAATGACTAAAGCAGATCTGTTTTTCGTGAGCAAAGTGTAATGCATTACACTTTGCTCACCGAGAAGGGGGTCACAATTTAAGCATTTTTTTAGCCGGTAAAAATATAACTGCTAATAAAAACGGCAAAATCTACTGGAATATGTTTCATTTGAGTTTTTTTGCTGGCAGGAAAACTGTAGTTACCTGTTGTTTTGTATCCATCGATTCCATTTATTATTCTTGATCATGTTCGTTTGCTTATAGTTAACTTATGGTTAGTCTTCCTTTTCCTCTTCGATCTTTGTCAGGCTCAGTGAGCCAAAGTCAGACGATGCTGCCTTGGGCAAATCTGATGATTCGACCGAGTTAGTCGCCAATTTAATTCGCAGGCGCAAATTGTTGGGTGAATCGGCATTGGCGATAGCGTCATCAAAACTTATTTTATTGTCCATAAACAATTTAAAAATCGCCGTATCAAAAGTTTGCATACCGATTGTTTCGGACTTTTCCATTATTTCTTTGATTTCGGTAAGGCGACTTTTTAAAATTAATTCCTGAATTGTTTTTGTACCCAGCAATACCTCAATTGCTGCGCAGCGTTTACCCTCGATGGTAGGTAGTAAACGTTGCGATATAAAGGCGCGTAAATTTTGCGACAATCCTAAGAGCAATTGTTGCCGACGTTCCTCGGGAAACATATTGATGATACGTTCGAGCGCCTGATTGGCATTGTTGGCGTGTAAAGTAGAAATTGCCAAATGCCCGGTTTCCGCAAATTCTAATGCGTGCTCCATAGTTTCTCTGTCGCGAATTTCACCAATCAGAATAACGTCGGGTGCCTGGCGCAATGTATTTTTTAATGCAGCTTTATAGCTGCGCGTGTCAACGCCAACTTCGCGTTGATTGATGACACTTTTTTTATGCTTATGTACGAATTCTACCGGGTCTTCAATGGTAATAATGTGGCCACCACTGGAGCTGTTCCGATGATCAATTAAAGCCGCAAGAGAAGTAGATTTTCCTGAACCTGTTCCGCCAACAAATAATACTAAACCGCGTTTACTCATCACCACATCTTTAAGAATTGCAGGCAACCCCAAATCATCAAATTGGGGAATGGTAGTATTAATGTTGCGCGCCACTATAGAAACTTCGTTTCTTTGTTTAAAAATATTAATTCTAAAGCGGCCTACACCGTGAATGGAAATAGCGAGGTTCATTTCAAGTTCGTGCGCGAAAATGGACCGCTGTTCCTCATCCATTATTTCGTTCGCAATTTTTTCGATTTCCCCGGCCTTAAATACTTCTTGTGCCAGTGGCTTCAATGTCCCTTGAAATTTTGCACAGGGTGGCGCGCCAGTACTCAGGTATAAATCCGAGCCATCTTTTTTGGCGAGAATGTTTAAATATTGATCGATTGGTGTGCCCATCAGACGTCTTCTCTGTTACAAAAAATTGTCCTCAGAGTATAGATAGCAAAATAAGAGTCGTATGAAGAAATGAAGGTTTGAGATTTGTGTGGTGAGGGACGCAGGGCCAGATCACAGCGGAACGATTCAAGAATTGTTCCGCTGTGATCGGTGAGGCAAAAGCTTTTGTTACAGCACTAATTTAGTACCCGCATAAAACATCATTACCGATAGAGCGGGGCGCAGGTATTTTTCGGCGGCACGGTTCGCAAGATGGCTGCCAAGGTAAATTCCGGGTAAAGAGCCGATTAATAAATTCATCAGTAAACCCCAGTCTACGTTTCCGAAACTGGCGTGGCCTAAACCTGCTACCAAGGTTAGGGGCACCGCGTGTGCAATTTCGGTTCCCACCAGTTTTACGGTGGGCAACAGTGGATACAATAAAAATAACACCACTGTGCCGAGCGCACCTGCACCAATGGATGTTAGCGTCACAATAGCGCCTAAGAGAATGCCGGTGATGATGGTGGCAATGTCTTGCTGGCGAAGCGACATGCGCGTAATCCACACATCATTGCGGTGGCTGTAATTCATAATTTGCTGCTTAAAGAGAATAGCAATAGCGGTAAATAGCATGGCCCAGCCGAGCGATTTTTTAATCAATTTATTAACGGTTGCAGTATCTAGCCCGCTGGAATTTAGCAGCCACAAAGTCGCTACCGCTGCCGGTACGCTGCCAATAGCCAGGACCAAGGTGATGCGCCAATTGATATTATTTTTCTTATGATGAACATGCACGCCACCCATTTTAGTGATGGCGGCGTACAGTAAATCGGTGCCGACGGCCGTGCTTGGGGTAATGCCAAACGCCATAAGAATAGGGGTCATGAGCGAGCCGCCGCCTACACCTGTTAAGCCAACCACAAAGCCTACAAATAGACCTGCCAATGCGAAACCGTATTGAAAATCCATGAGTTGTTTCCTGAACAAAAAGGCATTGAGAATTCAACAGAGTGTTGAGATCCACCAAGAATGCCCAGCAGGGTAACAACATGTGTGCGGTTTTAAAAATGACAAAAAGTTTGGTGCATATAGCCATAAGTTTTTTTTTGGCCACGACCCAAACATTTTTGTCGATTTAATATTCACCTCATCGCTAATTGAGTTATTTACTGTGCCCTGAGTGTTCTGTATGTGAATGTGAATGAGAGTGTGAATGCGATTTCATTTTTTCCTGGTTCGTATCATCGTTAGCATCATCTTTTGGGTGGCTTGAACTTTGCTTCGCCGTTGCACCAATCGTAAACGCAAAACTATCATTGGCTTTGTTTCCATTCTTGTCTATCGCAGCCCAACTCACTGTGTAGTGGCCGTCGCTAAGTGACGGCAACGGAAACGTATGAAGTTCAGCCAATTGGCTATTGGCTGTGAAATTGAAATTAACGAGATTGCCCTTAACATCGGTAAGGGTTAATTTCGTCACCGCATTGGGATGTTCAAATGTAAGTACGAGTTTCTGTGGTGCGGTACTTAACTGTGCCTTATTCACCGGAGATGTTTCTTTGATTTTGACATGCGCTAACGCAGTGCCTGAGAAACATAAAGCTACTAGTGATAACAATAACGTGAGGCGGGTGGCTGTGGCATTAATTATTATGTTCATCATTTTTTTCCTCTAAGTTTAAAAAAGTGCAAAAAAGTTTAAATAGCTAATAGATTGTTAAAACCAAGCGTGTAACCCTACAACAAACTCTGTATCGCTAACAGCTTCTCCATTACTCCTTACAAAATCCGCGGCATTGCCGAATTTTTTGTTCCAATTTATACCGACATAGGGTGCGAATTCTCGCCGTATTTCATAACGCAACCGCAACCCTGCCGAAGCATCGGAAAGACCTGAGCCATTACCCGTTTCGGCATCGTTCTGCCCATAAAAATTTACTTCCAGCTCGGGAGTTAGCACTAAACGCTGCGTGAATAGCAACTCATATTCGGCGCTAAAACGTGCTGCGGTATGGCCGGATTCACCGATAAATAGGGCCGCATCTATATCGAACCAATAAGGCGCTAAACCCTGCATGCCAATTACACCCCAAGCGCGATTTGGTTTACTGTCGTGCCGCACGCCCGTTTGTAGATCCCAAAAAGGCGTTAGCCCACGGCTGTAAAGGGCTTGTACTTCTGCTTCTTCTGTTTCGCTAGCACTTCGTTCGACATCGGTTTTCAGCCAGAGTTTATTCAGGTCTTTACCTATCCACGCTTGGGCTTCCAGTGCTACCGATTCAGTACCCTCGTTATCGCGCATTTCAAGTTGATCGACTATAACGCGTGTTAATAATGGGTTGTCGCCGTGGTCGTGGAGATGCCCGTCTGCACTTAGCGTGGCTGCCGGCAGCATTAGCGCTATCAATGTAATTTTCGCAGCTATGGCTTTTTTCCAAGTTGCAATGTTGGAAGGTATAGTCTTCGAAGGATTAGCCATCAACCGTATAGTTTTCAGAGGAGTAGTTTTTAATAATTTCGTTTTCATCATCATCTCCTATACCACCGTAACCGCGCGCATCATGCCAAGCATGTGATACAGCAGATGGCAGTGGTATGCCCATTGCCCTTTTGCATCAGCCGTGAGTAGATAACTTATTTTGGCGCCGGGTTGCACGATGATGGTGTGTTTGCGCGGGATGTATTCAGGGTCGCCAGTTTCCAGTTCACTCCACATACCGTGCAGGTGAATGGGATGCGTCATCATCGTATCGTTGACAAGAATGATCCGCACGCGCTCTCCAAATGTAAGCTGGAGAGGTTCTGCATCCATAAAGTTAACGCCGTTAATGGACCACATGTAACGGCGCATATTGCCGGTAAAGTGCAGTTCGATTTCGCGCGAGGGTTCACGCTTATCGCGGGTGGGGTGAAGGCTGCGAAGATCAGCATAAGTGAGTACCTTACGCCCATATAAACGTTGATGATCACGCAGCCCAATGCCTGGGTCAGCTAAGCCACTTTGCGGTGCGTCCGAGCGGCTATCCACATGGGGACCAAATTCGCTTTGGGGGTGATCCACTTTACCTTGGCTGCCGAAATTACTACCAAACCCGGCTTTGGCAATATTGGTGTGGATCGGGGCGATTTCCTTCTTGTCCATACTGGCCATGTCATGGCCGCTATGATCCATCCCCTTCATTGCGGTCATATCATGTTTGCTATGGTCCATTCCCTCCATCTTGCTCATGTCGTGCTTACTGTGATCCATGCCTTCCGTCTTGCTAACATCAGCTTTCATACCTCCATTCATGTCGCCCATATTGTGCCCACTGTGGTCCATCCCCGACATATCCATCCCCATTTCACCGTGCCCGAGAATTGGCGCGGGGTCCATGGGAGGAACTACGCCAACCCGACTTGGATCAGTTGTCAAAGTGCCGCGCGCATAACCGGTTCGATCATTACTTTGTGCAAATAGCGTGTAAGCGCGGTCGGCTTCGGGTTCTACTATCACATCATAAGTTTCTGCGACCGCAATTCGGAATTCATCCACCGTTACAGGTTGAATATTTTGGCCGTCGGCGGCGACTACCGTCATTTTCAGCCCGGGAATACGCACATCAAAAATACTCATCGCCGCACCATTGATAATACGCAAACGCACTTTCTCACCGGCTTTAAATAGCCCGACCCAACCATGATCGGGGGTCACGCCATTCATCAGATAGGTGTAGGTATAGGCCGTTACATCGGAAATATCGGTTTGGCTCATGCGCATCTGGTTCCACATCTTGCGCTCGCTCCAGGTTCTGGCAATACCTTTCGCTTTCACATCGCGCCATGTATCGCCCACAGTTCTTTCGCGAAAGTTGTAGTAGTGGCTCATTTTTCTGAGTTTGGCATACACCTTCTCAGGTGCCTCATCTGTCCAGTCTGACAGTAGCACTACCATTTCACGGTCATAAGCCACGGGGTCGGGATCTTTTGGCTCAATAATGATGGAGCCCATCAGTCCCGTCTGCTCCTGCAAGCCGGAGTGGCTGTGGTACCAGTAAGTGC
>JANPKH010000242.1:0-1639 GCA_031425935.1 Gammaproteobacteria bacterium
GGCGGCGGAACGCTCGCCGGTCCGCAGGAAACGACCCGCGCGACGGCCGAACGCGGTCTGCAGTTCGGCGAGAAACCTTTCATCGTTCATCGCCATGAGTGCGAGGGTTGCGTCGCTCGCTCGACTCCACACCACGCCATAGCCTTTTGCGTGGGGCAGCAACGCGAGCGGGCCTTCCGCGGCAAAGCGCTCCCACGCGATGTCGCCTGCGGGTCGGTCGCATTCGACCGTGGTCACGATTGCGGTCTGCCCGTAGTCTTTCGAGGTCGCCTCAAGTGCGGCCGTGCCTTCTGCATGGACCATGAGCCGCGCGGCGGGCGCTTGGTCACCCACTGGCCAATCCATCGCAGGATCCACTGCGCTTGCGAGATGGGCCGCAATGTCGGCATATCCAGTCACGTAGCCCAGGGCCGGAACTCCGGCATCGGCGCTCGAAAATCTCGTGCGGCCGAATCCGCCCGCCTGCGTAACGTGAATCTGCCCGATTGGCGTGGTGGCCAGGCCTTCCCAGGCGGCGAGCCTTTCGAGGATCAGCCGGCTTGCGTATGAAAGCGCCAGCGGGCGGAATGCGCGGGCGACCGGCTGTGCCGCCGGGTCCGGGCGCGGTCGGCCTACTAGCGCGACGCGAAGCCCCGAGCCCTGCAGCGCAAGCGCCAGCGCGCAACCGACCGGACCTGCGCCGAGGATCGCTACGTCGACGCGCTCGGCGGATGTGTCCATCAAGCCGCGGTCGAATCCCGCATCAGCGCCTCGATGTCGTCGATCGACTTCGGCGTCTCGTGCGTGATGACTTCGCAGCCGCCATTGGTCACGAGCACGTCGTCCTCGATGCGTACGCCGATGTTCCAGTAGGCCTCCGGCACGCCCTCACCCGCGCGCACGTAGAGGCCGGGCTCGACGGTGAGGACCATGCCGGGCACGAGCGCTCGCCATTCGCCGCTGATCTTGTAGTCGCCTGCGTCGTGGACATCGAGCCCGAGCCAATGCCCCGTTCGGTGCATGTAGAAGCGACGGTAGGTTTCCTTGGAGAGCGCTTCGTCCAGGGATCCGGAGAGCAGGCCCAGGTCGAGCATGCCTTGCGTCAGCGTCTTCACCGCGGCGTCATGCGGCTCGTTCCAGCTTTTTCCAGCGCGCGTCTCGTTCATTGCGGCCTTCTGGGCCTCGAGGACGAGGCTGTAGATCTCGCGCTGCGGGCCGGAGAAGCGCCCATTCACCGGGAAGGTGCGCGTGATGTCGGACGCATAGCCGTCGAGCTCGCAACCCGCATCGATGAGCAGCAGGTCGCCGTCGGCCATGCGCGCATCGTTGCCGACATAGTGGAGCACGCATGCATTGGCGCCCGAGGCGACGATCGGGGTATAGGCGGGGAATTGCGCGCCCTGGCGGCGAAATGCGTAGAGCAGCTCTGCTTCGACCTCATATTCGAAGCGGCCGGGTCGCGTGGCGCGCATTGCGCGCCGGTGCGCGTCGGCCGAGATGCCGGCCGCGCGCCGCATAGTAGCCAGTTCGGCGTCGTCCTTGATGAGGCGCATCTCGTCCAGCGGCACGCGCAGGTCGCCGATGCTCGCGGGCGCGCTGATGCCCAGCCGCACTTTCTCGCGCACAGCATTTAGCCAACCGATCACGCGCGCATCCCACG
>JANPKH010000243.1:0-2051 GCA_031425935.1 Gammaproteobacteria bacterium
AAGGACCGCCAGATCGGTGAGCTCAGCGGCGGCCAGAAAAAGCGCGTGTTTCTGGCCAGGGCCCTGGCCCAGGGAGGCAGAATTATTTTGTTGGATGAACCCTTCACCGGCGTGGACGTCAAAACCGAGGAAGCTATTATAGAGTTGTTAAGGGAACTCCGCACCGCAGGCTGCATCATGTTGGTTTCCACCCACAATCTCGGCAGCGTCCCGGAATTCTGCGACCAAGTTGTGCTATTAAACCGCACCATCCTCGCCAGCGGCCCCACTGACGAGGTCTTTACCGAGCAAAACCTGACCGCCGCCTTCGGTGGCGTCCTGCGGCAATTTCAGTTTGAGCACAGCACCATCGAAGACAACGACGGCCGTGCCGTGCGTCTCCTCACCGATGACGAGCGTCCCCTCGTCTTCGGCAAAGACGGCCACCTCGAATATAAGGATCGCACCGGCCGTGAGGAGCTGGTGAAACAAAGAGCGGAACGCCGCGACTAACCCATGGAAGCGTTACTAACTCCCCTCCATTACGAATACATGCTGCGCGCCATTTGGGTAAGCGCGCTGGTTGGCGGGGTTTGTGGATTTCTGTCCTCGTTCATCACGCTGAAGGGTTGGTCATTGATGGGGGATGCGCTTTCCCATGCGGTAGTGCCGGGGGTGGCTTTGGCGCATTTGTTGAAACTGCCGTTTGCGCTGGGGGCGTTTGTGGCGGGGCTGTTGGCGTCCGGGGCGATGGCACTCATCAAGGCGAAGAGCCGGGTGCGGGAGGATGCGAGCATTGGGATTGTGTTCACGTCGTTTTTCGCCTTGGGATTGTTATTGATCTCACTGAATCCGGCCGGCGTGGACCGGAAGACGATCATCTTCGGCAATCTCCTGGCCATTCCCGACAAGGAGGTGTGGCAATTGGTCATCATCAGCGGCGTCACCCTGTTGGTGGTGGGGCTGAAGTGGCGGGACCTGATGTTATTTTGTTTTGATCCGAATCAGGCACGCACCATCGGGCTGCGCACGGGGCTGCTGCATCTCACGCTGTTGGCGTTATTGTCAGCCACGGCGGTTGCGGCCTTGCAAACAGTGGGGGCCATTCTTGTAGTGGCCATGCTCATCACTCCAGGGGCTACGGCGTATCTGCTAACGGACCGGTTTGGCGTCATGTTATGGTTATCCGCCGGACTGGGGGTCGTGACTTCCGTTTTGGGAGCCTATGCCAGCTACTTTTTCAATGGAGCTACCGGAGGATGCATCGTCACATTGCAGACGATGCTTTTCCTAACGGCATTTCTCTTCGCTCCCAAACACGGCCTGATCTCCGCGCGCCGGCTGGCAAGGGCCAACCGGGAGTCCACTGCCCTGCCATGAATTTCTTCGAGCCCCTCCAGTTGGAATTCATGCGCCACGCTTTGCTCGTGGGGTCGGTGGTGGCGGCGCTGTGCGCCGTGCTTTCGTGTTTTGTGGTGCTGAAGGGGTGGTCGCTGATGGGCGATGCCATCTCCCATGCGGTGCTGCCAGGCATCGTCCTCGCTTATCTTGCCGGATGGCCTTTGGCGCTCGGAGCGTTTTTGTCAGGCCTGCTTTGCTCTGCGGCGACAGGTTACATCAAACAAAATAGCCGCATCAAAGAGGACACCGTGCTGGGAGTGGTGTTTACCGGCCTGTTTGCTCTGGGGCTGGTGCTGCACAGCCGCACGGAATCCGAGTTGCACCTAGATCATATTTTGTTCGGTCACCTGCTAGGGATCACCCCGGCCGTGGCGTGGCAAGTATACGGCGTGGGCGCCGTCGTCATCGCCGTGGTAGTGCTGCTGCGGCGCGATTTGCTTTTGGTCAGTTTTGATCCCAGCCATGCCCGTGTGCTGGCGCTGCCGGTAAAATTCCTGACGTATCTGCTGCTGGCGTTGCTTGTGCTGGCCATCGTGGTTTCCCTCCAGGCAGTAGGGATTATTTTGGTGATCGCCATGCTCATCACTCCTGGCTGCACGGCGTATTTGTGGACCGACCGCTTCGACCGGATGTTAGTAATCGCCACCGGCACAGCGGTGGTATCCACGGCG
>JANPKH010000244.1:0-4449 GCA_031425935.1 Gammaproteobacteria bacterium
GCCGACGTTCGCAGATGCATTAAAAGCGGGTAAGAGTGCGATTCGCTGTTTGGAGGATTGGGCGACCTACAAACATTTGAACACTAATCTGGCAGGGCCCATCGAAGACTTCGAGGTGCCGGCGCACTACTCACGCAAAAAAATTCGCTCTATGGGCCGGGTTGCACTCTTGTCCACTCGTGCAACAGAATTTGCGCTGATTGATGCTGGATTACTAGATGATCCTCTCATTCAAAGTGGAACTATGGGTGTGGCTTATGGTTCGTCTACGGGTAGCACCGACGCGACGCGCGACTTTGCTGTCATGCTACATAACCGCGATATCGGCGGCGCTACAGCAACAACTTACATCCGCATGATGGGGCACACGGCGCCGGTCAACGTAGGTGTATTTTTTGGCCTTAAAGGGCGCATTATTACCACCTCTTCAGCTTGTACTTCAGGCAGCCAGGGTATTGGCTATGCCTATGAGGCCATTAAAAATGGCAAGCAATTATTAATGGTTGCGGGTGGCGGTGAAGAGCTGTGCCCTTCTGAAGCTGCAGTATTTGATACGCTTTATGCCACCAGTACAAAAAACGCTACACCCAGTATTACCCCAAGCCCATTTGATAGCGCACGCGATGGTTTAGTGATTGGTGAGGGCGCGGGCACATTAATACTGGAAGAACTTGAACACGCGCTGGCTCGCGGCGCTAAAATTTACGCGGAATTAGTGGGTTTTGGCACAAATTCCGATGGCGGGCACGTCACCCAGCCTGACCCGGTCACGATGAAAATCGCGATGCAGTTGGCGCTTGAAGATGCCGCGTTGCAACCAAGCGATATTGGCTATATCAATGCTCACGGCACAGCAACAGATCGCGGCGACATCGCGGAATCCACAGCGACTGAAAATTTATTTGGCAAAAAATCTGTGCCCATTAGTACTCTTAAAGGCAATATCGGCCACACCCTGGGTGCGTGCGGTGCAATTGAGGCTTGGGCAAGCATTCATATGATGAATGAGGGTTGGTTTGCTCCGACATTAAATCTGCATTCTCCAGATCCCAAATGCGGTGAGTTGGATTACATTATGGAAACGCCCCGTAAGCTTGAATGCGACTACATCATGAGCAACAACTTTGCTTTTGGCGGCATCAATACTTCGTTAATTTTTAAGCGTTGGCATTAGTTATTCCAGATATTTAAATCTCTGGCGAGCAATGTGGTAAAACCCTGAAGTGCATCGTAAATCAGTTCTCGCTAATGGGAATTAATAACATACCCCCTGTAAATCTGCCTGCTATGATTCTCCTAACTTCTTGTAGGCACGAATATGTTGGAGGCACGAATATGCTGGAGACACGATTATGATTGAACCAATATGTTTAGCGCGAAGCGGTACCCAAGATCTCGTGTTGCTGCCCGCGTTAGCAAATCGCCACGGATTGATTACCGGCGCCACCGGCACGGGTAAAACCGTCACCCTGCAAAAACTTGCAGAATCTTTTGCTGCTATGGGTGTGCCGGTATTTATGGCAGACGTGAAAGGTGATTTATCTGGCATGGGCGCTATGGGAGTGCTATCGGAAAAGCTTAAATCCGCTATCGCAGAGCGTGGCACGCAGGAGCCTGAGCTCGCAGCAAATACGCCCGTTTTTTGGGATCTTTGGGGGAAATCTGGCCATCCCGTGCGGGCAACAATTTCAGATATGGGGCCCGTCTTGTTAGCTCGCTTGTTTAACCTAAACGAAACCCAAGCGGGTGTTTTGCAGTTGGTATTTAAAATCGCCGATGACAATGGTTTGCTGTTGCTGGATCTAAAAGACCTACGCGCCATGCTCAACTTCGTGGGTGAAAATGCCAGGCAATTCACTACGTCCTACGGCAATATTTCAGCTGCGTCGATTGGTGCTGTTCAGCGTGGGCTTATGGCCTTGGAACAGGAGGGCGGCGGCAATTTTTTTGGCGAGCCAATGCTTAATATTCAAGATCTAATTCAAACAGATGCCCAAGGCAGAGGTGTGGTTAATATTTTGGCGGCAGACAAACTCATGTTGTCGCCAAAAGTTTACGCTACTTTTTTATTATGGTTGCTATCAGAATTATTTGAGCAGTTGCCTGAAGTAGGTGATTTACCTAAACCAAAATTAGTGTTCTTTTTTGATGAAGCGCACCTGCTATTCAACGATGCCCCTCCAGCGCTCGTGGAAAAAGTTGAGCAAGTTGTCAGACTCATTCGCTCAAAAGGTGTGGGAATATATTTTGTTACCCAAAATCCATTGGATATTCCAGATTCCATTCTTGGCCAGCTGGGCAATCGTGTTCAACACGCCCTACGCGCCTTTACTCCACGCGATCAAAAAGCAGTAAAAACCGCAGCGCAAACACTTCGTGCTAATCCCGCATTTGATGTTGAAGCTGCGATCACTGAATTGGGAGTTGGCGAAGCACTTATTTCGCTACTGGATGAAAAGGGTCGCCCTACCATTGTGGAACGCGCATTTGTGAATGTTCCTGGTTCACGCATTGGCCCTTTAACCGCAGAAGAGCGCAGTACGCATATTGCCAACTCCTTAGTTGCTGGTATCTATGATGCTGTTGAGGATCGCGAATCTGCGTTTGAGCATATACAAGCTAAGGCTGCGCAATCTCCGCCCGCGGCAAACGGAAGTGCGGAGCCGGAATCTGGTAAACCCGTGTTCGGTGGGCTAAATGATATTTTATTTGGTACAACTGGGCCGCGCGGTGGTCAGCGCGATGGTGTAATGCAAATTGCCGCTAAAACCGTAGCGCGGACCATCGGCAGTGAAGTGGGTCGCCAAATTATTCGTGGGGTTTTAGGATCGATTTTGGGTGGTGGCAGATCCCGAAGATAAGCGAAAAAGAATGGGCTTGAGCACAAGTGGTGGTGGAATTTGTTTGCGTACCGGCTTGAGTTCTCAATATTCGTTTACTTGGATTTAAAATAAAAAGCGCCCAAGGCCATCAAAGCCTTGGGCGTTAAAATTTCAAACCTGTTGCCCGTTAGTCGAGATTTTTAGGTTAACTGCATAAGCTTAACAACTCCAAATTGACTGTTGCCAGTCAAGTTAAAGCCCTGAGCCATTTACCCACACATTATTAATGCGACCATTAGCCGTTGGCATTCTTACCGAGGTGTAGCCAGCTTTCTCAGCAATAGTCATTAATACGTTGCTATGGTTGACGCCACCTTCATTTGCGAATTGATCGCCCCATTTTAGGCCTCTAACCCCTAGCGGACGCAAATCAACGGAACGCCCGGTAACCAATCCAGCATTTTTACCACCTGCAAGGAACATGGGGATACGATGATGGTTATGGAAATTGCCGTGGCCAAGATCCGAAACGGTACAGATGATGGTGTTATCTAATAAGCTGCCGTTAACATCCGGTGTCGCTGCCAACTTTTGGATAAGTTGACGAATCTGCGCCATCCACCAAACTTTACTGGTGGTATGGGCAGCGGCGTCCTGGTGCGATAGATCATGATCGGCGGAGCTAGTGCCAGGTACAACAATGGGTGATACCGGCACACCGTACATGAAGGCAATGCTGCGCGTGACGTTGCAAGAGAGTGCTGCAACGGCAATGTCCTGTTGAATGCCAGAAATATTGGCTAGGACATTGGTGTTCCAAAGCGCCTGGTCGTTGCCACCCATAATTCCATCTACGCGCGGCTTGATCGTGGTGGCCACATCCAAACAACCGCCTGCTACGGCGGTATTCAAACGTTGCTCCAGAACATCCATAGCGTCGATATGCTGCTCAAGCCTTTGCATTTCGATAGAACCCAGGCGAGTTCTTAAGCGGGTAAGGTCTGCGCGTGCACGAGCCACAACTTCCAGTTTGCTGCTATCAGCACCGCTGGCACCGAACACTTGCGGGTAGAGAATCCGGGGATCGTCCACCGGATGCAAGGTTGTACCATTGTCGTAGCTAATACGTTTGTCAGCGCCATCACCCCATTTTGTTCCTACCCCCATTTGTATGGAGGGTTTGGAAATGCCAGAGGTGCCACGATTTGCCCAGTCCTCTTTGCCCATTTGTACTTCAATGGACGAGAGGCCGGCGACAGCGTTAGCTGTGCCGGTTAGGCATTTCCGTGCGCCGCCTTCATGGGTATTTGCATCGCCCATATAACCGATACCGTCGAGAAACACCAGTTGATTGGCAACCGGTTGTAAAGGCGCAGACATGGCTGGGAAGGATCCCAGTGGACCTGCTGCAGGGAAAAATATATTTGGTACGCAGCCATTAGGATGATAAATAAATAACGTTCGAATGCGCTGTGTATCTGCCGCCATGGCAGAGCGAGCTAACATTGTCGCCAGTGGTGTCATGGTCATCGCCGCTAACGTACCCGCGGACATGCCTTTTAGTAATGAGCGTCTTTTCATGATGCCTCCTATTTGCGGGTCAAGAAAGTGGGTGAAGTAACGGTTT
>JANPKH010000245.1:0-16638 GCA_031425935.1 Gammaproteobacteria bacterium
CGACAAGCCGGCTATCACGCCGCGGCGATTGCCAGGGTTCCAAAATACAATTGCAAAAGTGCAGGGCAAAAATTGCAAAGTTTCAATAAAGGCTGTGAACGCCAAGTCGGTTAAGCTAAAACGATTATTCAGTGCCCAATAAAATAAGTAGCCGCCAAGAAAAATAGCCGCGATCAAACTGCGCTTTATCCAGAGTAACTGCCGATATAAATCATTACGCGCAACCAGCCGTAAACTTGGTAATAGCCAATGATTCATGACCATGGTGGCGAGCGCCAAAGTAATAATAATCATTGCGCCGGTGGCGGCTGAAAGCCCACCAATAAAAGCCAAAATCGTTAGTGAGGGTGAATTAAACGCGATGGGTATGCCAAGCGTGAAATATTGTGGTGGTAGTGGCACTTGCAATTCCGAGCCAGCCCAAAGAATGGGGAATATTGGCAGGGCCATAAGTAATAAAAATAGCGGGAAAGCCCAGGTAACGGTGCGCGCATTACGCATGAGCGGATTTTCTGCCAGCCCCATGTGAAATATGTGTGGCATGGTAACGGCCGTTGCCACAAACATTAATAATAAGGTATGGGCAGAGCTATTTTGAATTGGCTTGTGAAGTGAAGAGAGGTTTTCTGGATGATCAATTAACCATTCTTCTAACCCATCTAATCCGTTAAAAACTCCAAAAACAGCGGTTAAGCCTACGGCGCAGAGGGCGCAAACCTTTAGTAGAGATTCTAGTGCCATCGCTGTGATCAGGCCACGATGTTGGTCACGGTTGGAGCCGAATAGAATAGTAAAGAGTGCTAATATTGCACAGTAGCAAAGTGCCATTACATCTTTAAAATATAGGCCATTATCTTCAAACAATATAGGGCTGTAATGGCCATCATTAAGTCTGTGATTGCCGCTGACAGTGAGGATATGCATTGTGTCAGCAATGGCCTGAATTTGTAGGGCCATTAACGGCAGTATGCCAAGTAGCATACATAGAGTCGTCAAAGCTCCCACTGAGTGACTGTGATAGCGAAATACAAGTAAATCTGCAAGGGAGTGTACTTGATGGCGGCGTGCTAACTCAGCAAGCGGTGCAAGGGCAATGGGCGCAAACAAAAACAGCGCGCCGGTTCCTAAATAATACGCAAGTGCCCCATAGCCAAACTGAAACGCCAAATCCACTACGCCATAAAAGGCCCAAGCGCTGGCAAAAATACCCAGTGAGAAAATGTACGTCACTGGATGGCTAGTTATTCGCTCAGGAATCCAGCCGCGTTCGGTGATATACGCAATCCCAAATAGTAAGAGCAGGTAGCTGATCCCGATTAGGGCAACTTGGCTTAAATCAAAAGTCATAATTGGAATCTACGAAATTATTGTTAAAAACACCCGGCGGTGTTTAGTCTAAATTATGCGGTTTTTTACGAAATGCCTGGAAAACAAATGTAATTAAAATAACACCCATCCAAAATAAATACGGACGATACCATGCTCCGTTCGGGCTGATAATCCACGTAAACAATGAAGGGGTGAAAAGGTAAATAATCAGCAATAACAGAATGATCAAGCGTTGATGGTTCATATATTCTCATGTTCACTATTAGTTGTGAGCCGTCTGTATTTTGCAGTGAGGCATCCAAGTTTCGCTATCCAATTTATTCAATACTAGCACTCAATGCTCTTATTTTTGTTAATTGCCAATTTTGTTTACCCCAGTCTAGTAACTCATTTGGCTGTGCGGCATAAAGTTCTTTTGGAGGCTCTTGCCCCAAAAAATTTAAGGCTTGCCATAGATTTGCCCCAGCATCTACTGATTGTAATGGGGGCGCAAGATTTTGTTTGCTAAGTTTTTGGCCGTTGGAATAGGTAGCAAGCGTAACGTGGCCAAATTCAGGAGCTGGTGTTTGGAGCAAACGAAATAAAAAAATCTGCCGGGCCGTGACTTCGAGTAAATCGCTGCCACGAATAATGTGGGTGATTTGTTGTTCTATATCATCCACCACTACCGCTAACTGATAGGCAAATAATCCATCTTTGCGCTTAAGAATTTGATCGCCGACGTCATGTCGTAAATTCTGTTGCTGTATGCCTTGAAGCAGGTCGTTAAATTTTAGAAGCTCAGTTCCTGCTAATGAAATCGCACTCGAGGGCAAATCATAAAGCTTTAAACGCAAAGCGTGGGATTGGGTTACATCAATTGATCTGGTGCGACAGCGGCCACTATAAATTCCTCCCATCGCGGCGAGAGCCTGTCGTGTGCAATTACACGAATAGATAAGGTTATTCGCTTGAAGCTGCGCTAAATAATCTGCATAAACATCGAGCCGTTGGCTTTGGTAAATTACCGTACCGTGCCATTGCAAACCATGATCTTCGAGGCTGCGCAAAATAGCATCGGTAGCACCCGCTTGTTCGCGTGGAGGGTCTATATCTTCAATACGCACTAGCCATTGGCCGTGATTATGGTGAGCATCTAAATAGCTGGCGAGAGCGCTAACTAAAGAGCCAAAATGTAATAAACCGGTAGGTGAGGGTGCAAAGCGGCCAATATAATTGGGTTTGTAAATAAGCGGAGAATTAACGTAATTTTGCATGAGGTTAATATGCGGCAGAATTTCTTCTGCCGCATAAATTGGCTTTAACTGCCAATTTGTTTTTCTTTAATTTCAGCGAGGGTTTTGCAATCAACACATAGGGTGGCTGTCGGGCGCGCTTCAAGGCGACGAATACCAATTTCTACGCCACAAGCGTTGCAGTACCCATAATCATCGTTTTCGATCAGCTCAAGTGTGCTATCAATTTTTTTAATGAGTTTGCGTTCGCGATCGCGTGTGCGTAGCTCCAGGCTGAATTCTTCCTCTTGGCTAGCGCGATCAGCTGGATCTGGAAAATTGGCCGCTTCGTCTTTCATGTGGGTAACGGTGCGATCAACCTCTTCCATTAATTCTGAGCGCCAGTTCAACAGCAACTTTCTGAAATGCAGCTTGTGGTTGTCATTCATATACTCCTCGCCTTTTTTCTCCTCATACGGAGTGAATGGGCGGAGTGCAAAGGTTTCAGTTGAAGGAGTTTTTTTCGCCATGTGTAGCGCCTCGTAGAGCTATTAATTTCGTACACTGTTTGTGGGCTTCATCGATATCTGCCCAAGCTTGTGTCCATCGGCTTGGCTATTAAAGGGTATTTCACCGCGCGATAACAAATTTGTGCTTAAGTAAGCCACAGAATTTGAAGGGGAGGCAAGCTAACAGATAATAAAAGTCTGTGCTAGTACTTTTTTCTCGGCAGGTTAAAGCAATTTTGATGCTTTTGTTGCGGCCCCTTTTTTTGTGCAAACCTTAAGTCATTTACGCAGATTGTAGGAGCAACGCACGCTTTTAAAAGAATTATTTTGTGAACTGCAAATTTAATGGTATTGATCCGTAAATTATCGTGAAACCAACCCGCTTGCTGCCCCCGAGCACCCGCACGAATCTGACTAGAGGAAATTTGCTAATGAATAACTTATTTACAATATCAATTAAAACGGTGGCGCTCATAGCTTTAATGTCTCTATTTTCGGCGTGTGGAGGTGGTGGGGGAAGCGGTGGCGGAGGGGGCAAGGCTAGCTCTTACGCCAATAATACTTCCAGCGTTGTCGCTATGAGTTCCAGTGTTGCGGTAAGTAGCGTTTCGAGTTCGTCTGTTGCATCAACCCCGGCTGTTACGCAAATAACCAATATTGGCGGTACTTTTGTTGCCGACGGCACGGTGAAGGTGTTGCTGAACACCGCAGGTACCTTATCAGTTGTGGAGCAAGACAAAACTGGTATGACCTTGTATGTATTTGATAACGATACTGCCGGTCAATCGACATGTGTATCCGAAGTTTGCGTCACTGAATGGCCCCCTTTATTGGCAGATACAAGTGCTGTTGCGTTAGCTCCTCTATCTATTATTCAACGTGCTGATGGGCATGCGCAGTGGGCTTTGCGCGATAGGCCGTTGTATTTTTATAATGGAGATACAGAAGCAGGCGATCTTATTGGTGAGGGTGTAGGAGGAATTTGGCACGTAGCTGTATTTGAGCCGGTAGCAATCAGTACATCCTCCCTGAATGCCATTGATGGTTTATATCTCACAGCTTCAGGAAAAGTGATGTTAGGGGCAGAGCGCTTGAATCGGACAGGTTTTAGTCTTTACACCTTCGATAATGACACGACAGATGTATCAAATTGCACTGGCAGTTGTTTAATGAATTGGCCAGCGTTGGTGGCTGATGAAAATGATAAAGCTGAAGTGCCCTACAGCATTATCGCCCGGGCAGCAGTAGGTACAAATGCCAGCGTAAAGCAATGGGCCTATCTGGGTAAACCGCTGTATTTTTACAGTGGCGATACAGCTGCAGGTCAAACCAATGGTAAAGCCGTTACCAACTGGCATTTGGCGCGGCCTCAACCAACACACATTAAAAGCAATGCTGCTGTAGGTTCGTTGTTGGCTGGCACGGGTTTGGTGAAAGCGGCTATACCAGTGAACTCCGTTGAGCAAACGAATAATGTACCGAAGCATGGCTTTACTCTGTACACCTTTGATAATGATACCTCTGGCGTCAGCAATTGTACTGCTGGGTGCCTCGCTCAATGGCCGGCGTTGATAGCGGCTCCAGGTGCGGTTCCGCAAGCGCCGTTCAGCGTTATAGCTCGTGCTAGCGGTGAATATCAATGGACGTTAAATGGTAAGCCACTGTATTTTTACGCGGCTGATAGCTCACCGGGCGATATTAATGGTGAGGATGTCGGTGGAACTTGGCATGTTGCGCGCATCCCTCCGGTGGCAACTAATAGTAGCGGCGCCAATGGTTTGGTGTTTACTGCGCACGGCAACATAGTTGATGCAAGCGGCATGGCAGATAACTCGCGTGACGGTTTTACCCTCTACAGCGTCACAACTGACCCTGATGGGCAATCAACCTGTAATGGCTCGTGCCTCACAACGTGGCCAGCACTTTTTGCCCCTAGTGATGCTATTGGTTTTGGCGACTTTAGCGTTGTCGTGCGTACCGGTGGGGCAAAGCAATGGGCTTATAAAGATAAGCCGCTCTACTTTTATAGTGGCGATACGCAAGCGGGAGAAGTTAACGGAATAGGAGGTAATTGGTTTGTGGCCAGGCCTTAAGCTTTAAGGCTCGAGCCTTGGTCTTGGCTGTCAGAAAAAACCCTTGTGCCAGGTGTGATGAATAACAGGGATAGTTTCCCCTACGGGGCTAGTTTAAATTTTTAATTGAGCTGCAACTTTAATTCGATTTGTTTCGTAAATCTCCGCGAACCCACAATAACGGAGATTTTTCCATGAAAAACCATCTAGAGAAAATAACAAAATTTTTATTACCCACATCATTTGCTCTATTGCTCGCCGCCTGCGGTGGCAGCGATAACAAAGGCGGTGGCTACGGCAACACGTCTAGTTATGCAAGTACTGGCGGCTATTCCAGTACGGCTGGCTATTCGAGTACTGCGGTAGCAGGTTCCAGCCTGCGTACCAGCTCTGTGGCAAGCATCGCATCTAGCTCGGCCGCCTCAATTGCTGTACCGATTAGTCAACGAATAACGGCTATAGGTGGCACGTTTGTCGGTGAGGGCGCTGTGAATGTGTTACTTAACTCGGGTGGCACTCTGTCCACTGAGGTGGTGACTAAAACAGGTATGACGCTTTACGTGTTTGATACTGATCCTGTTGGTCAATCTGCTTGTGTCTCTGCGGGATGCATGACAACTTGGCCGCCTTTGCTCGCTGATACGAATGCTGTTGCTACTCCACCCTTGTCCATCATCCAGCGCGCTGATGGTAATCACCAATGGGCGTTGCGCAATAAGCCCCTGTATTTTTTTGCGAGTGACACCCAGATTGGCGATGTAAAAGGCGAGGGCGTGGGCAGTAACACCTGGCATGTGGCCGTATATCAACCTGTACTTCCTAGTAAAACAGCGATTAACCCGACTGACGGCATTTACCTAACTGCCTCAGGTAATGTACTAGTGGCAGTCGAAGCTAGCGGGAATGCCAGTGCTACGCCAGAGCGTTTGAATCGCGACTATTTCAGCTTGTACACGTTTGATAGCGACACGGCCGGCGTCTCCAATTGTGATGGTGCTTGCCTTGCGAATTGGCCTGCGTTGCTAGCGGATGCTAATGATGTTGCGGAAGCGCCTTACAGCATTATTAATCGCTCCATGGGAACTGGGCCTGTCGCAAAACAATGGGCCTATCAAGGCAAGCCCCTCTACTTTTTCACTGGGGATACTGCGGCAGGTCAAACGAATGGTAAGGCCATCGCCAATTGGCGCCTCGCGCGGCCAATGCCAGTACACGTAAAAAGTAATTCATCTTTAGGTTCCTTATTGGCTGTTACCGGTTGGGTAAAAAGCGCTGCCCCTGTCAGTGGTGTTGAAACAACTAGCAATTTGGCTAAGCACGGATTCACTCTGTACACCTTCGATAATGACACTACTGGCACCAGCAATTGTTCGGGTGGCTGCCTTACTAATTGGCCTGCGTTAATAGCTGATGTCGGCGCCGTTGCTCAAGCTCCTTATAGCCTCGTTACCCGCGCTAGTGGTGAATCTCAATGGGCGTTAAATGGCATGCCATTGTACTTCTACGCAGGCGATACTCTTGCTGGTGCTGCCACAGGGGACAATGTGGGCGGTGTTTGGCACGCTGCGCGTATACCGCCAGTTGCTGCGGACGAAGGTAGATTTATAGCCCACGGTAATATCCTTAACGCGAGTGGTGTTGCTGATAACTCTCGTCTCAACTTCACTCTTTATACATTTGATCAGGATACGACTCCGGACGTATCTACTTGCAATGGTGGTTGTCTGAGCAATTGGCCAGCGCTTTATGCTCCAGCGGACGCTTCAACTTTTGGTGATTTTACCGTTGTTGCTCGCACGGGTGGAGCTAAACAGTGGGCTTATAAAGGCAAACCCTTGTACTTTTATGTAGGTGATACTGCAGCTGATCAAACCAACGGTGAGTACACGGATTGGCATATTGCAAGACCTTAATAATGGATGCAGAGATTGTTTAATTACAGATTGTAGGAATAATCCAAAAATATCTCCTTATTGTCTTGCACGCTCGTCGTTATGTTTGATGCAGATCTGAAGTGTGCGAACCTTAAGGAGATAGCGTGTTTAGGTGCGGGTTTATAGACAAACTCTACATCTACTTCGTTGCCTAATTTATTGTTGTCTGTGTAGCCGAAGAAAGTGTGGTAGTGAACATCCATTTTAAATGGGGCCGCACGCCATAAAAAACGCAAGGAAGCGTCTTTTATACCTTGTCTTGGTATTGGCGAAAATACGTTAGCCCAGCCTTGGAAATCATGTAGCGAACCTAAAGGCGTGATGAAATTGGTGTTGGCTTTTGCAGAAAGTATTTCGTAGCGGGTGCTGATTTCATAGGCGTCAATGTTTGCCCCCATATCGATTAAATAATAAGGCAGGGTTTGCGCATCGGAAATCTCAGTATGCTTTTGCATGGCTGCTTCAATTTGTAAACGGTATTTTAATGCATCAAATCTATAGTTGAAGTTGTAGCTAGTGCCAAAGGTGTTGTTGGATGATCTGGGCAAGTCTTTATTGTCAATAATATAAAGATAAGATACCCATTGTGAATAATCCCATTCGTTCCATTCAATGCGCGTTAAATGGCTCTCAAGTTTATGATCACCTAAAAGATGAGCCTGGCGTTTATTGTTGGTTGGTGTGTAATTGATATCGCTATCGTCAAGATATTTCCCAGCTTCTTCACCAAAAATTCGATTCACGTTAGCGACATAGGCGTAAGTAATGGATGAGTTAGTTAACCAATTTAATCGACTTAATAATGCATCAAAAGTTTGTTCATTTTGCCAAAAACCATTGCCACCGATAAAACGTTGGTCATCAAAATTAATGCGTTGGCGACCCAGTTTAATATTGAGGGCATCATGATTGAACGATACGAACGCTTGATTAATTTCTGTGCCAGCGACATCGGGAATAACCGGCTTACCGTTAAAAATAACGCCGTCGCTGTGATCATCGTTAAAAAAATCTTTAACGCTATCCATTTCAATCGTTGAGCGGAACTCATCGTTCCATTGGGTGTTAAGCGTAAGTCTCAACAAAATAGATGCAGCTTTACCTGCGTTATCGTCAATGCTGGCAAAGCGACTTCGTTGTGCAAAATCAATATCATTTTTTATATCTGTATCTGCGTAAACACATTCAATAGAGATTGTAACCAGCAGCACAAGTGCCCAATAAAAATAAGGCTTTTGAATAGAGATAGGTTTCCCGTTCCGTATGAATTTGAACGGTGAAGGAGTTGCTTGCCCATGTGACATAATTATTGCCAGTCTTTTGCATTGCCATCGTGTAAAAATGTAATTCCTTTAAGTTTATCCATTTCTTCGTAGAGTTTATCTGGCATGGGATTTTGGCGAACATCGATATAGCGCGCAAGGGGTAAATGATAAATATCCATGTCTTCCATCTTATTATTAAATAAATACAGTTTTTCTAACGCAGGTACTCCCTGGTAATGAAAATCAACGATGACATTGTCATTGGCTTTTAATTGCTGCAGTTTAGGTAAGTTGGATAAATGGAGACGCTTTAACTTATTGCCAAAAACGTACAGACTTTCTAAGGCTGGAAAATCGCTGACATCTAAATCATTTATTTTATTTTTAGCTAAATTCAAATGCTGCAAGTTGGGTAGATTAGGTAATTTTGTGTCGGTGATACCGTTGTTATAAAGCGATAGCTTTTTCAGTTGGGTAAATGTTTCTATGCCAGATAAGGTTTGAATATTTTTGTTGTGACATTCTATCTCGGTAACCGCGGTAATTGCTGCCCATTGTTTTTGCTGCACTAATTGTAAAATACAATCCTGTAAGTTCTTATCTTTCAACTCAAAATCAAATGCGTCAACTGCGCGGCTCATCGTCAACATAGTTATGACGCAAAAAACATATGGGGCAAATCTCATGAAAAAAATTTCCTAATTTGCTTGCGTGATGCTACATAGTCTTGGAAATGGGTGTAGCTGTTTCTGATTCAGGTATTAATAAAACGCACGGTCCTTTTGCCAAAACCATAGCGCTTGGCTCATCCAATGCAGAGCCGCCTATATCCTCTTCAGTGAGAATAAGCGAGGCTGCGTCTTTCACCAAACGCAAACTTGCTGTTGATAATTGAAGTTGTCCGCTACTGGTTTGT
This sequence comes from Gammaproteobacteria bacterium, assembly GCA_031425935.1. GTDB lineage: Bacteria > Pseudomonadota > Gammaproteobacteria > Pseudomonadales > Cellvibrionaceae > Cellvibrio. The sequence goes on from JANPKH010000245.1 coordinate 9,240, forward strand.
TCAAATACTGCAATAGATCGCGTTTGGCCATCACGTTTGGATATGGCCCATAATTGCAAATTTTTATCCGGCGTCATAGCCATTTTTTCCCATTTTAACCACATAACATTGTTACGGGTTTCTGTTAAAGATGTTAACAATGGGTCGCCTTTGATATCGGTTAATACTGCAACATAATCGGTGCTCAGTTGTTTCTGTTGCGGTAAAAATATAAATAAGCAGCTAACAATAATGGCGGTCATAACACTGGGAACACCTAATTTTAACCAGGTTGCCCAGCGTGATGGGCGAATCGTTGTTGGTGCTTGAGATTGCTGAATTCGCTGCTCTATACCAGGCCATGTTTTCGCATGAGGAGTGTGCGCCCATGCGGTATCGCTAAGGTTAATAAGCTGTTCTTCCCAAAACCGAACTTGGTCCTGTAATGGTGGAAGTTGTTGTAGCGCGGCCTCAAAACGTTTGCGTTCTTCTCCGCGCATGACACCTGTGACATAGTCAAATGCCAGTCCGTCCCGGTTCAGGAATTCTGTGTCGTTTCGAGACATAATCTCAACCTTTCTGCACCGCGGCGCAGCCATGATTTTACGGTGTTAGTATTGGTATTAAATTTTTCTGCTATTTCTTCACGGGAATAGCCGTGTAAATAGGCAAGTTCAATACTGTGTTTAATATTATCGCCCAGCGTGACCAAACATTTATGCAAATGGAATTTCAATTGCTGAGATGCCATGTATTGTTCAGGCTCGTTATCGCTTAATTTTTCTTCCCATTCGTGCTCCTCGCTATCGGAGACAAATTTTTCCTGTCGTCGTTTTTCATGATCAAGTCGATCAAGTGCGCGATAACGTGTGATGCTGGCCATCCAGGTGAGGGGTTTTGCAATGTGTGGTCTGTAGGATGCGGCGTTCGTCCATATTTGCAAGAAAGCTTCCTGTAATACATCGCTGCTAACATCGTTGCAGCGTAATATCCGGTAAGCCACACTGTTTAAATAGGGGCTAACCAGCTCAAAAAGTGTTTTGATCGCCTTTTGATCGCGAATCGCGCAACGGGCAATTAAGTTAATAAGTTCGTCGTCATTGGCGGCCATGAATCAGTCAACTAATGTAGGTTAGGTTGTAGTGTAATATATTCTATCATTGCGTTAACTGGTGTTAGTTGCAGCTCTACCTCTATCTACGCTCAAGTTAATAATAGGTTGCAGTATAAGAAAAATAAATAATGGAATTTAAAGTTCTCATTCGATTGTGGTTTATGTTTTATGAAAATGTATGGTGAGCTGTGTGTACTTATCGCGAATTGTTGTGTTGTGAAAGGAGCCATCCTGAGTGAAGCTGTCTTGAGTAAAGTTGTGTGATTAATCGTTCCCCAGTAAATGTTTATGGCAGCGCTCGCCTCTTAAAACGCTACAAGCGGTTTTTGGCAGATGTGCTGATGCCTGATGGTGCTATTGTCACCGTGCATTGCCCGAATACAGGATCAATGAAAAACTGCATTACCATCGATGGCCCTTGCTGGTATTCCTCGGCAAAAAATCCAGCTCGAAAATATCCTAATACCTTAGAAGTTGTAACGACACCCACTGGCCATTTAGCGGGAATTAATACGGCGCGAGCCAACGAATTGGTGGAGTGTGCCATTCGCACAGGTGTTATTAGTGAACTGCAGGGCTATGCAACATTGCGGCGTGAAGTTGTTTACGGTAACGAGAAATCGCGCATTGATTTTTTGCTAGAAAATGATGAGCAGAAATGTTATGTGGAAGTTAAGAATGTCACCTTGATGGAGCAGCAAGGTCAGGGATTATTTCCTGATTCAGTGAGCGAACGCGGAACCAAGCACTTGCGTGAGTTGATGCAAATGCGATCTCAAGGACACCGCGCCGTTCTTTTATTTTGTGTGCAGCATTCGGGCATTGAATGGGTAGAGCCGGCAGCAGCTATAGACCCTGAATATGCCAAAACTATGCGTCAGGCGGTGTTGGCGGGTGTAGAAGTCATTGTCTACGCCGCTGATCTGAATATGAAAGATGGAGCAATTGTAATTAACAGAGGATTGCCGTTCAAATTAAGTTGAGTCAGTAATCTGTACCTTATCTCATTGAAAAATTTATCGCCGCTCTAAAGGTAAATTTAAATATAAGTAAATTTAAATACAGGTGAAATTTAAATCCCTACAATGCTAAATGATCCTAAGTTTTTTGCTGCATTGTGCAAAATACCTACATCTTGCTCGCCACGCACACCACTAAAAGCGAGCACTAATCGCTCACCATCTGCAGTTATCGCTTCAACTCCGCCGTACCAACCAATAAATTCAGGGCGAGCAATACCAAATTTTTCTTCATCAACTTGTTTGCTATAAACCAGTGTTTCGTAGTCGCCTGTCGCGTAGCCAGTAATCCATACTTGAAGTGCTTTTTTCCACGCGACTGTCGCCGCTTCGCGTTGGCGTAACGGATTATCACCAAACATTTTTGCAAAAGAATCACCTGCTGCATTCATTATGCAAAGTGTGCAGTTCCCGCGCTTTATGTTGAAATCTTCAGGCGTTTTTAATATTTCTGGTAACAATCGCGCCACTTCATCAGCGATTGAGTTGCACAAAGATTGAAATGCAAGATTGGTCATAATGTGCGCTCTATTTATTATTTTGGTGTGGGCGCGGAGTCTAAAAGTAACTCAATTGTTTGTCAAACGTAGGCACAGTGGGGCTTTCTTATTTTTTCTTCAGCTTATGATTCCAACAAAAAGTAACTCAAGTTGCGATGTGGTGCGTTAGAAAAGAGTGACGCAGGCCCGCTTATTCGGCGCTGAAGTTTATGAAAGAGAGTCATGTGCCACCTTATACCAAGCAAAGATGAGGCATCCCATGTTGTGCTTTTTACCAATAATGGGACGAAATAATATGACCAAGAATGCGAATGTGCGCGAGCTTTTATGTACCGCCCTTATTAGCTGACCTAATGCCTAGCGGTCCTGCATGCTTGATAAAAATAAGTTTCGGGGTCCACATGCTTTGATCGAACTTTCCATAAAAAAAATTAACCTCCAGGGTATAAGAAATGAATAAATATAAAAAAAATAACTTTGCTGCTAAAGCAAAGTTAATAGTTGTCGCAGGATTTTTGGCGCTTTCTAGCGCTTCGGCAATGGCAGATGTATTGAACCCCACAATTGGTAATCTTCTTTACGAAGAAAACTTCAGCACTTTAGATTCTACTGTTTGGAATTCTGTTGAAGGCGACGGCTGTGCAATAGGCCTATGTGGTTGGGGCAATCAAGAGTTGGAATACTACAGAGCTAACAATCTTAGTATTGACGATGTTCCATTTGAACCAGGCACCAAAGCGCTAGCCATTCAAGCGCGCAGAGAAAACTCAGGTGGTAAAGAATTTACCTCCGGCAAAATCACCACTGAAGGCAAATTGCAAGTTCAATACGGGATGATCGAGTTTCGTGTTAGCACGCCGCAAGTAGGTACTGGTTTGTGGCCAGCAGGTTGGATGTTGGGCACTAGCTTAGCTTCATGGCCGGCCAAAGGTGAAATCGACATAATGGAAATGGGCCATAAATTGTCTTCAATGGCTTACCCAGGGTCGGATATTAATAGTTACACCGCAGCTAACGTTATTTTTTGGGCTTCTGGCGCGTGTGTTCCAGCGAATCCAAGCTGTGCAGCTTCAACGGCATGGCAAACACTGAATGCCTATGTAGCAGGTACACCCCTCGTCAATCGTTTTGTAACTTATCGTCTCTATTGGACTGAAAGCCAAATTCGTTTCACTGTGATTGATAACGGCGTTGAACACGATATGTACGCTAACCCAATCGTTATTGATGAAGAGGCTGCAGAGCTTCGCGCGCCATTCTACTTCCTCTTTAACTTGGCTGTAGGCGGAAACTTTACCGACGCAGCAAACGGCTCACAAGTAACAGCACCTTTACCAAGCAAAATGTATATCGACTACGTTCGCGTTTACCAATTGGACGGTAAGGGTGAAGTGAAGATGGGCAATCAAACCCCTAAAGAAACTGGAACTTTCGGTGTATTTACTGACGCCAACACTACCAACAAACAAGAACTTGGTGGAAGTGCTGATCTTTGGGTTTGGAATCAAACTTCAACTGCTCCTGGTACCTTGCCAGCATACGAAGGTAGCAATGTAATCGCTTGGAATTACACCGCACCGCAATGGTTTGGCGGCGGTATTGCGTCAAGACAAGCGCACGATATGAGCAACTTTGGTAACGGCACTCTTAAATTCAGAATTAAAATCCCAGCTAACGTGGGTTTCAAAATCGGTATTGCTGATACTTTTACGAATGAAAAGTGGCTAAATTTCCCAGCTAACACGACTGCTTATGGTCTGGTACGTAACGGTGATTGGGCGCAGGCTACTATTCCAATTGCGGATATTCGCGGTATAAATGCGCTGCAATCAATGTCTCAGCTATTCATGATTGCAAGCCTTGACCCAACGCCAACCGCTAATTTTCAAATGGCGATTGATGATATTGTCTGGGATTGTGGTACTGACGCGGCGTGTTTAACAACTAACTCCTCTTCGTCAGTAAGCTTGTCTTCTTCGCCAAGTAGCGTAGCTGTGAGCAGCACAGCATCTTCAGTGGCTAGCAGTGTTAGCACATCAGTGGCGCCAAGCAGTGCTGCAAGCAGCATAGCTTCGAGTGGCGGTTCAGCTTCATCTGGAAGCAGCTCATCTGTTAGCTCTGTAGTTGGTTTTGAATGGTTTGTTCAAGCTGAAGACTTTGTTGCCACTTCTGGCGTACAAGTGGTTAATACCATGGATTTCGGTGGTGGTTACAATATTGATGGCGTAACAGCTGGAAATTGGATTGCTTATAGCGGCCTTAATATTCCAACAACCGGTGTTTACCAAATTGAATATCGTGTAGCTAGTACCTTAGGGTCACAGCTTTCTGCCGACCTGAATGGTGGAACTATTCCCTTAGGTAACGTGGACATTCCTGCAACAGGCGGAACCCAGGTTTGGTCCACCGTAACGCAAACTGTTACGCTTGATGCTGGTACTTTCAGTTTTGGTCTTTACGCACAACAAGGTGGTTGGAGCATTAACTGGTTCCGTATTACTAACGTTACTAACTCGTCCAGCAGTTCAGTTGCCAGCAGTTCAATAGCAAGTAGCATGGCAAGTAGTTCAGCCAGCAGCGTAGTTGCAAGCAGTTCTGTTGCTAGTTCAAGCTCATCGTCCAGTGATCAATATGGCTACACCACCTTGTCAAGCAACAGTGTGCAGTTCTATGTTAATGACGCTGCGTGGGTAGACCTTCATTACATCATTAATAATGGAGGACAAGAAAACGTGCGCACCACGCACAATGCGGATAACTCCAATACCTTTATTGTTACCGGTATTCCTGCTGGCGCCGTGGTGAAATACTTCTTCACCGTAGGCCCGTTAGTAGGTGGTGCATTTGATTCGCCATGGCAAGAATTCACCATGGGTGAAGTGGCTAGCTCATCTTCAGCAGCGAGCAGTGAAGCATCAAGTATTGCATCGTCTATAGCTTCAAGTATGGCTTCAAGCAGCAGCAGTTCTGTGCAGCTAAGTAGTAGCTCTGTGCAGTCGACAATTTACAGCAGCTCTGTGAAATCAAGCAGCAAAAGCTCTGTGAAATCGACCAAAAGCTCCAAGGCAAGCAAAAGTTCGAAGGCAAACAAGAGCTCAGCGAAATCTAGTGCTCACCACCACCATCATCACCACCATCACCATCACCACGGTAAAAAATAACTTGTTATTTTGATGGTGTAAAAATGCCGACTGAAGTTGAAACTTCAGTCGGCATTTTAATTATCGACTTTAGTTGTAAACAAAAACGCCCAAGGCTATGACAGCCGTGGGCGTTTTTTTATTTTCAAAACCTATCCGGCTAATCGCGAAGCGGCTGCACTTTAATGAACAACTTAACAGTGAACCGCTTGGCGACTACCTTCTTTAAGTTTAACTAAACAACTTCAAATCGACTGTTTCCAATCTAGTTAAAGCCCTGAACCATTTACCCACACGTTATTAATGCGACCATTGGCTGTTGGCAGCCTCACAGAGGTGTAACCTGCCTTCTCGGCAATAGTCATTAAAACGTTGGAGTGGTTAACCATTCCCTCTGCGGAAGTTTGATCACCCCATTTTAACCCTGGTCTTCCTAATGGCCGTAAGTCCACTGAACGCCCGGTAACCAAGCCAGCATTTTTACCGCCAGCAAGGAACATGGGGATACGGTGGTGATTATGTCTATTGCCATGGCCAAGATCTGAAACGGTACAGATAATGGTGTTATCTAACAAACTGCCGTTCACATCCGGTGTCGCTGCCAACTTTTGGATAAGTTGACGAATCTGCCCCATCCACCAAACTTTACTGGTGGTATGGGCAGCTGCGTCCTGATGCGATAGATCATGGTCATTAGAGCTAGTGCCAGGCACAACAATTGGCGATACCGGCACACCGTACATCATGGCAATGCTGCGCGTGATATTGCAGGAGAGTGCAGCAACTGCAATGTCCTGTTGAATGCCAGAAATGTTAGCTAGCACATTGGTAGCCCAAAGCTTCTGGTCAGGACCACCGATACCGATTCCATCTACGCGCGGCTTGATAGTCGTGGCCACATCCAAACAACCGCCTGCTACGGCAGTATTCAAACGTTGCTCCAGAACATCCATAGCGTCGATATGCTGCTCAAGCCTTTGCATCTCGATAGAACCCAGGCGAGTTCTTAAGCGGGTAAGGTCTGCGCGTGCACGAGCTACAACTTCAAGTTTGGTGCTGTCGGAACCGCTGGCACCGAACACTTGCGGATAGAGAATCCGGGGATCATCCACCGGGTGTAGACTAGTGCCATTGTCGTAGCTAATACGTTTGTCAGCAGAGTCACCCCATTGTGTCCCAACCCCCATTTGTATGGAGGGTTTGGAAACGCCAGAAGTAGCACGGTTTAAGAAGTCTTCTTTACCCATTTGCACTTCAATGGAGGAGTTGGAGCCGACTGCGTTAGTGACGCCAGTCAAACATTTCCTACCGCCACCTTCGTGAGTACTCGCATCACCTTCATAAGCAATGCCGTCCAGAAATACCAACTGGTTGGCAACCGGTTGTAAAGGCGCAGACATGGCTGGGAAGGATCCTAGTGGGCCTGCTGCAGGGAAAAATATATCCGGTACGCAGCCATTAGGATGATAGATAAACAAAGTTCGAATGCGCTGTGTATCTGCCGCTATGGCAGAGCGAGCTAACATTGTCGCCAGTGGTGTCATGGTCATCGCCGCTAACGTACCCGCGGACATGCCTTTTAGTAATGAGCGTCTTTTCATGATGCCTCCTATTTGCGGGTCAAGAAAGTGGGTGAAGTAACGGTTT
>JANPKH010000246.1:0-1904 GCA_031425935.1 Gammaproteobacteria bacterium
CACAGCCACCACCACAGCCACCACCCGTTCAGCCACAAAAATCAAGTCACCTCCTACAAAAAATAAGGCCACTCCTACAAAGAAAAAGGCCACTCAACAAGCATCTCCCAAAACATCTCAGTCTTCTCCTTCTGAACACAAGATGGCTCCCAAGCGCTCGAATCCCCCTCATTCTTCTCCATCTGAAAACAAGATGCCTCCCAGGCGCTCGAATCCACCTCGGGCTCCTCCTTCAGTGTCCTCTTTTGCATTTCGTCACGGAGCTTTACCAAACACGAAGTATGCATCCCTTGATGAAGCTGAGCTTGATGCTGATGTTATCATCCGTGTTGAATTTGACAAGCCTGAAAAGAATGGTGCTCCACTTTTCTTTCTCCGAGAGATTACGAAAGTAAAGTCAGATGATGGAACCGCCTTGATTTCCAAAGCCAAAATCTGGCTCACCAGCTTGTTTGATGTACGTGACTATGAAATCACCAACGGTACCGTTGTCTGTGAGGGCCAGGCATTTCTGGTTCAACTCCCGGCATTTCCTTTCTTCCGTCGCAATGAAAAGTGTATCAAGGAACAAAGCGCAAAGGAGGTGAAACGCTGCCTTCGGTCCGAAGAAGATTATCTTGCCAATGTCCTCCCTATTGCCAGTGATCCAGAGCGCTTGACATCCAAATATTTGTTCGTCATGCCTGAGGACTATATTGTCTCTGGTGACATGGACTCTGACGTCCATCCCACTATTGATTGGGGGTGCTTGCTTTACATCCGCCCATTCTCCCAGAATTGTGAAACAAAGAAAAAGGTAGCATATGAGCAGAACTGGTGTCCGGGATATTGGATGCTCCGCATTGTGTCAAGCGGAGCCGCTCCTCTCACTGAGGCTGAGGATGCACGAGAGCCTTCTCTTGAGGATGGATTTGCAGGTATGCGACTCTAGTCATTCCATCTGGGCTGCTTGCTTGATTTAGCGAAATAAGCAACTAACCATACTATTTTTCAAACACCTTTTTGTCGCCTGGTCTGAATCCTGGCCTTCTGGTGAATGTGGCGCTTCCTGCCGGTACAGGCTTCAATTTGGGAGGGAGGTCTGGTACGACACAGAAGCAAGCACAGTCTACAGTTCAGCAGGAAGTTGTGCAACAACAGGAACCAAATGCTAGGAATGCTGCATTCGCGGGTGTAGTTGCACAGTTGAAACAGCAACTAAATGCAACTACTGTGGATGCTGCATTCGGCGGTCAAGCTCCTACTTCATTTTCCGTGGCTGGTGGTGCTGGTACAGCTCAGCAGCAAGCAAAGCAGTCTACGGGTCAGCATGCTACAGTTCAGTCTACAGGTCAGCAAGCTACAGTTCAGCCAACGACGTTCGTCTATACTAGTAAAGAGCTGGCCGCAGCTGCATTCAATGTGAAACGGCAACAAGAGTTGAAGGCAAAACGGCAGCAACAAGAGAAACGGCAACAAGAGTTGAAGGCAAAACGGCAACAAGAGGAAAACGCAGCTACTCCCGGCACTCCAAGCACACAGGATCAGCAATTTGCTTTCGGCACTCCACCCAACAAAATTCAGGCCAGAGCTAAAGCCAAGAGACTTTCTGCTTCACCCATCGACTCCGTGGCAGCGGAGAATGAGGCCAACCGTCGGCTCTCTGCCCCAATGGTAATGCAACAAGTGCAGCCTGATCAGCTACGCAACAAAATGACCAGAAAACGGGAGTCACTGCAGAAGGCTGGGCGATACCAAAAGCAAGACCAGCTTCGTGGACGAACTTCATCCAACAACTCGGTGACGAACTCTGTGACAAATTCTGCAACTGAAGATGACACCAAGGAAAGTGAAGATGAGATGAGTGTGCTTTCTGCTTTGTCATCAGATTTTTTAGGTCATCTCAATGAAATTGAAAAAGAATT
>JANPKH010000247.1:0-1785 GCA_031425935.1 Gammaproteobacteria bacterium
AAGGGCGAAAAGCTGATGAGCCTGGGCACCGCCGGCAAGCCGGGCCTCGCCGATGGCCAATTCAACCAGCCCAACGACGTCGTCGTCGGGCCCGATGGCAGCATCTACGTGTCCGACGGCCACGATGCGCAGGGCATGACCACGGCCGCGGCGATCGCCGAAGGTATCAAGCGGGGTGCGACGTCGCGCATCAGCAAGTTCACGGCCGATGGCAAGTTCGTCAAGTCGTGGGGTGGGATCGGAATGAAGCACGGTGAATTCCGCACGCCGCACGCGCTGATGTTCGACGCCAAGGGCCGTCTCTGGGTGGCCGATCGCGGCAACCATCGCCTGGAGATCTTCGATCAGGAGGGCAAGTATCTCGAGTCGCGTTATGCCTACGGGCGCATCAGCGGATTTTTCATCAGGGGCAACCAGGTCTACGCCATCGACTCCGAGTCGAGCCCATTGAACCACCCGAACTGGCGCAACGGCGTGCGCATCGGGCCGCTGGACGAGGATCGCATCGTCGCGTTCATCCCGCCGTTCGAGCGCGAGGATCGGCTGTATCAAGGCACGGCGGGCGAAGGCATCGCGGTGGATGCGGATGGCAACGTCTTCGCCGCCGAAGGGCCGAACTCGATTCGCCAGGCTGGCGGCGCCTTCACAAAGTACTCGGTGAAGAAATAGTTGTCCTGGATCGAATACAAAAACGCCGGTACATCAATTGCACGACCTCCGATCAGCCAGTGACCATCGGAGGGCAAGTCAATGAACCTCATCAGGATGACGACGGTGGCAGCGCTGCTGGCAGCGTTCGTCAGTTTTCAACCGGCGATCGTCAGCGCGCAAGGACGCGACTGCCGCGACCGGCAGGAAGACAAGTGGGAGCGTAAAGAGGCCCAGCGCGAACGCAAGGAAGCGCGCCGGGAGTGGCGCGAGGAAACACGACGCGATCGCGACGAGGCGCGACGCGACTACTGGGATGCGGCGCGGCATTACCGCGGCGGCAATCGCTACCGCGCGCAACGCCTGAACCGCAGCGATCGCATTTATCGCGGCTCGGATAATCGCTACTACTGCAAGCGTGACGATGGCACGACCGGGTTGATCGTTGGCGGTATCACGGGCGGGGTGCTTGGCAACGTCATCGCACCCGGAGGGTGGAAGACGCTCGGCACGATCATTGGCGCCAGAGGCGGCGCGTTGCTCGGAAGGGCGATCGACGACGGCGATGTTGTTTGTCGCTAACTGACGCGGGCGGCGTGCGTTGAGCCAATGCTCAGCCTGCGCCGCCCTGTTTCCTTCCGCTGCCGGACATCTCGATCCAGTCGAGCTCCTCCTCTATCTGGTGAAACGCATCGTCGCCGATCTCTTCGCTGGCGCGCATGTCGTGAACCGCCTTGCGCGCCGCGGCGAGTGCGCAGCCATGCAGCTCGTTGCGGGCGACGCGGATATCGTTGCCGGCAGAACCGGCCGCGCGCTCGTGGGTAAGTTGCGCGGTAAGCTCCTGCCGGACGGCATGTGCGATCGCCGATTCGTCAGCCGCGAAACTCACCAGCGCACACTCCAGCGCGCGATCTCGCGCCACGCGCAATTCACGCCCAACCGGATCGTCGTCTTGCAGATGGAGGCGGTGAAGCAGGGGCTTGAGCGTCATGCCTTGGATCACCAACGTGCCGAGCACGACGATGAACGCGGTGAACACGATCAGGTCGCGGTACGGAAATCCCTCGGGGAGCGCCAGCGCCGCGGCCAGCGACACGATGCCGCGCATGCCCGACCATGAAATGACCAGGCCGCTGC
>JANPKH010000248.1:0-2270 GCA_031425935.1 Gammaproteobacteria bacterium
TATTAAAATGCAAAAAAAAATCGCTACTGATGGTGAACATCAGTAGCGATACAAAAGTTAAACCCCCTAAGTAAATCTAAATAAATTAAAAATTTTCCAAGCGAAGCCAAATTCCTTAAGTAAAGCTACATTCTCTAAAGTTCAGTGCTAAATTTCGCGCAACGAACGCAACACATCCATAGCGGTAATCACACCAACCACTTTATTGTTTTCTGTTACAAAAACTCGATGAATATGTTTATCCAACAAAATATTAGAAACATGATCAAGAGATGAATCAATATCAACAGCAATCACTTCTGGTGTCATAATGTGGTGAACGGTACAATTTTTATCTGCATCCTTTACCCAAGCACGCAAATCTTCCTGATTGATATCATGCCCACAACTATCACGATAATGGTTACGCATAATGCTGCCCTTTTCACCATCATTCATGTTATTAAATCTAAATACATCACCCACGCTAACAATACCTACTAATTCGTGATCGGATGCGATAACAGGAACAGCTGAAATTTGGTGTTTAATAAAAAATTCTGCCAAACGATGAATTGTCCAACCCTCATATGCTGTAAGTAAATCTGACGACATAATATCGCCTGCCGATAACTCTGTTACTTGCGTAGCCATAAATCCCCCTAATGAGGCTGCCTCGGTAAATACCCCTATAAACTTATCGTATAATTTTGGTTGTTTAGCAAATAATTATCAGAGATACCCACAAAGGGGTAGCTGGTACATAAGCGTAAAAGCAAGGTATTATGCTGCTAATTACTCCGGCATTCACTATGGGTCTTATGAAAATTCCGCAGAAAAAATCGTCTATTGTTGTACGCTTAAGTCTCGCGTTAGCCTGCATAGGTTTATTAGGCATAACCACTATGCTCGTTTCTTATTGGATCTCCGAAAAAGCTGAAGATGACTCTCTTGCAATTAACATCGCAGGTTCATTGCGTATGCAGAGTTACAAAATTGGGCTCATGTCTATCGATAGAAGTCCGAATGCCGAAGAATTTTTGCAAACAAAAAATAAAATGGATAATACCTGGAATCACCCTGTATTTAATAAAATTCGTTATGAAAAGCCACACATTAGCGAGCTATACGATAAAGCCTTTTTAAATTGGCAAGATGTTGTTACTGAAATGAACAGCACTCATTCAAATCGCGATATACAAGCTATTTTGAATCAACAAGTTGCTCTTTTAGATCAACTTGTTGCCGCTATTCAAATAGATGCTGAGCAAAAGGTACGAAGTTTTAGATTGGTACAAATCATCGCGCTCTTCACCACACTTTTTGTTTCCGGGTTGGTTATGTATGCGTTAAAAGTAAAAGTAGAACAGCCGCTAAGCACGTTAACACATGCAGCAAAGCGCATTTCACAGGGCGATTTTGCTTACCGCATCGCGCCTATGGAAGCAAACGAGCTTGGCATCTTGGCCGAAACATTAAACACTATGAATGGCGCCATAGGTTACATGTATGAAAACCTTGAAAAACAGGTTGATGAGAAAACCGATGCGCTGCAAAAATCCAACACCACTTTGCAGTTTTTGTACGACACTGCGCGCTTTATTATTGAACACAGCCCAGAGGGTATTAATTTCGACGAAATAGTTTCTCGCCTATCCTTAGTCACTGGAGTGCAAGACATTGAGCTGTGCTTAATGACTAATGTAGGCAACAGCCCTTACCTACAAATAAAGCCTGAAAGTGATGTAGATCATGAATTATGTGCGGCACAAAATTGTGATAAATGTTTATCAAGCCGTGGAGTTGTTGAAACGTCTGCAAATGAAACTATCTATAGATTTTTACTTAACCGGGAACAGCGCCAATTTGGCTTAATTGTGTGTAGATTACCCGCCGCGCAAACCTTGTCGATATGGCAAGAGCAATTAATACAATCTGTAACTGATCAACTCGCCATAGGTTTAAGTTTAAAAACAGATGAAGACCAATCGCGGCGTGTCGCAGTGTTACAAGAACGCAATGCAATAGCACGCGAGCTTCATGATTCCTTGGCGCAAGCTCTTTCTTATTTAAAAATTCAAGTAACGCGTTTGAACTCCGCCATCAACAAAGAAGATAAATCCACCATGGAGGATGTAGCAGATGAATTAAAACAAGGCCTCAATAACGCCTATCGTCAACTAAGGGAACTTTTAACAACATTTAGACTGAAAGTAGATGGTAGTGGCTTAAAAAGCGCGCTAGATGCAACCGTTAAACAATTAAGTGAGCAATCTAACCTCAAAATCAAC
>JANPKH010000249.1:0-31078 GCA_031425935.1 Gammaproteobacteria bacterium
ATTAAAATCATGCGCAAAATTATTAACTGAAAAATTACAGAGCGATCAATTTGAAGATGCCTCAATACTCATTCAGAGTATGGTGCAAACGCGCGATCTCCATATGTTTCAATCAGTGGGTAAATTAACGCGCGGTTTACACAACGCGATTGTTAATTTTCATGTCGATGCCGATCTTTCTAAAATACCGCCTGAAATTGCTAATTCGGATATTAATGATGCTTCAAGCCGCTTAAATTATGTTATTCAATTAACGCAATATGCGGCTGATAAAACCATGGACTTGGTAGACGAGGCTGCGCCGATTGCTGCAAATTTAGGCCAGGAGGCGCGAATTTTACGTGAAGAGTGGGCGCGGTTAAAACGTCGAGAAATGAACCTTACTGAATTTCGTGGTTTATATGACCGCATGAATGATTTCCTTGAGCAAATGGAAACAGGCACAGCGCGTTTGAATACAAGCTTACAAAATATTGTTGTTGAACAAGGCTTTCAAGATTTAACCGGTCAAGTGTTAAAACGCGTTATTGGTTTAATTGGTGATGTAGAAAAAGATTTAGTACAGCTGGTTTTGTTGGCGGGCCATGTTGAAGAAGTTGCGGGGCTAGCAACGCCTAAATCAGATGGAGAAGAAATTGAAGCATTAATAGAAAAACGTAAACACGAGGCTGAAGGGCCGCAAATAAATAAAGCGCGTGAGAACGTAGTAGCTGGGCAAGACGAAGTCGATGATCTTCTTTCAAGTCTCGGATTCTAGGGCTCAGGCCCTGGTTTGTAGAGGCCCAGTTTCAAGAGGCTCATTTTCTAGAAGTCCAGTCTCAGTTTTTAGAGGATAGGTGCATGAGCTTCGGCGATGACGAAGATATTCTTCAAGACTTTTTAGTTGAGGCAGGCGAAATTATTGAACGCCTGTCGCAACAATTAGTGGATCTCGAACAGCGGCCGGACGACACCAATTTATTGAATGCAATTTTTCGTGGTTTTCATACCGTTAAAGGTGGCGCAGGATTTCTGGCACTCACTCCGATGGTGGAATGTTGCCATCTCACCGAAAATTTATTTGATATATTGCGCACCGGTAAACGAAAAGTAACGCCCGAACTGATGGATGTTGTGTTACGGGCGTTAGATGATGTTCATGTTCAATTTGCAATTGTTACTGCTCGCGGCGAGCTTCCACCGGTGAATTCCTCGCTGATTGCTGCGCTTGAACGATTAGTTTCTTGCGAGGATTTAAAAGAAACTTCAACACAAAAAATTATTGAAAACGAAAACAATGCTGTAGATGAATATATTGAATCCATAACAAACAGTGGTCAAGAAGATGCTCTACAAGGTGATATTACCGATCACGAATTTGAACAATTATTAAATGCTATTAATGGTGATACGCCATCATCCCCACAGAAAAAAATTGAAGCACCTATTCCCAGTAAAGCATCTGCTGCCATAGAAGAATCAGGCTCAGATGATATTAGTGAAGATGAGTTCGAAGCCTTACTTGATCAATTGCATGGCAAGGGTAAAAGCCCTACTGCAATAAGCAGTGTAAAAAATGCAGCTGAAAAAATAGTAAAACCCGCTGAACAAAAATTCCCACCGAATAACCCCACCCCGGCATCCGCTACTGCCAACGCTGGAAGTGGTAGCGATGAAATTTCTGATGACGAGTTTGAATCCTTGCTCGACCAGTTACACGGTAAAGGTAAGGGGCCTGGCCAAGATACTGTTAAAGAGCTACCTAAAACGTCACCGACAACACCTAAGTCTTCAACAAAGCCGGCACCGGCCGCAAAAGCTTCGCCAGCTCCAATAGTGGGTAATGGTGATTCAGATGTTATTAATGAAGATGAATTTGAATTGCTGCTTGATCAATTGCACGGTAAAGGTAAAGCGCCGGGTGTCTCAGCTGCGCAAACACCACCTGCCAACGTAACCAAAACCGTATCAGGATCTGTAGCTAAAACAGAACCCCTAAGCTCAGCGCCTTTTAAATCAAAAATGGAAGCTGCTACAGAAGAGCCCGCTAAATTTACAGCGAGTATTGCTCCACAGGTGATGGAGAGAGATACCCAACAAGGCGTTGAAACCACCGTGCGCGTGGACACTCAACGTCTTGACGATATTATGAATATGGTTGGCGAATTAGTGTTAGTGCGAAACCGGTTAGTGCGTTTGGGGAATACTTCTGGTAACGAAGCGCTCGTGAAAGCCGTTGCTAATTTAGATGTTGTTACTGCTGATTTACAAACATCAGTGATGAAAACTCGCATGCAGCCAATTAAAAAAGTATTTGGTCGTTTCCCGCGTGTGGTTCGAGATTTAGCGAGGAGTTTGAAAAAAGAAATTAATTTAGAGTTAATCGGTGAAGAAACTGATTTGGATAAAAATTTAGTAGAAGCATTGGCTGATCCTCTAGTGCATTTGGTGCGCAATTCCGTAGACCACGGTATTGAATTTCCCGATGTGCGCGCAGCTATGGGCAAATCACGCATTGGACAAGTCGTGCTTTCAGCAGAACAAGAAGGCGATCATATTTTATTGTGCATTAGCGATGATGGTGCGGGGATGGACCCAATAAAGCTGCGCCGCGTTGCTGTCGAAAAAGGTCTTTATGATGAGGACGGAGCTGCACGTTTATCTGATAATGAAGCGTTCAATTTAATTTTTGTACCGGGCTTCTCGACCAAAAAGGAGATCTCTGACGTTTCCGGTCGGGGTGTGGGCATGGATGTAGTGAAAACCAAAATCAACCAACTTAACGGCAGTGTGGAGATTCAATCAGCGTTAGGAAAGGGTACGCGTTTCATCATTAAAGTACCGCTTACCTTGGCCATTATGCCAACCTTAATGATCATGGTAGGAACACAAACTTTTGCATTACCCCTGGTAAGTGTTAATGAAATTTTTCATATGGATTTATCCAAAAGCCATATCGTGCATGGCCAGGATTGTATAGCGGTGCGAGATCAAGCCATACCCTTGTTTTATATGAGAGATTGGTTAATTAAAAATTCTGAAAGGCAGTCGCGCGATGAATTCGCGCATGTAGTGATAGTCACCGTGGGAACACGTCGTGTTGGTTTTGTAGTGGATCAATTAATTGGTCAAGAGGAAGTGGTAATAAAACCGCTTGGCAAAATGTTACAAGGCACCCCCGGTATGGCAGGTGCTACCATTACTGGTGATGGCACTATCGCATTGATTTTAGATATTCCGAGTTTATTACGTCGGTATGCGAAAGGCACCACATCTTGGGGAAATAGCTAGACTTGGGAAAATAGCTAGATAGTAAGGGGGATGATTTTTTTTAATCACGAGTAGGGCATGAAATCCCCGTGGCCGCCACAAAGAGATTTTTGAAAAAACATATACCTTGCTGTTTACTGCGAGATTTTTAATTTCATCGTTAGCATTTTTTTGATTTGGGGTAGATGTTAATGACAATTCGGGTTTTAGTGGTCGATGACTCTAGTTTCTTTCAGCACAGGTTGAAAGAAATTATTAATGAACATCCCGAATTAAAAGTAGTTGGTATTGCAAGTAACGGTCGCGAAGCGGTAGACAAAGCAAAAGATTTAAAGCCCGATATTATCACTATGGATTTTGAAATGCCGGTTATGGATGGCGTAACTGCTATCAAACTTATTATGGCTGATCGCAAAGTGCCAATCTTGATGTTCTCATCACTTACTTATGAAGGTGCACGCATTACGCTCGATGCGTTGGCAGCCGGTGCGCTTGATTATATTGCAAAAGATTTTGCAGAAGTTTCGCGTAACTCTGGCGTATTAAAACAAAAACTTCACGAGCGCTTAATTACTTTGGCGCGCGTTGGTCAAAATTATTTAACTCCGGTGAGTAAATCTCCAGCTGCTGAACCTACAGTAAAACCACATCCAGTTATTGCATCGCCGCCTACTAATATTGCTCGTTCATATTCAGCCTCGCCGTCACCCAGTGTGCCTGCTGCTGCTTTGCAAGGAGCACCTGCATCGGCGCGAGTTCATAATATTGCGCCTAATGTTGCTATTGCTAAATCTTCAAATGCAAGTGCTGCGCCTGATACTTATCGTTTAAAAAAGCAACCTAAAATAATTGTGATTGGGGCTTCTACCGGTGGACCCGTAGCGCTTACCGATGTACTCATGCAATTGCCAGAAAATTTTCCCCAACCAATTATTTTAGTCCAGCACATGCCAGAAAGTTTTACGAAAGCTTTTGCAGAACGATTAAATAAACAATGCAATATTCGCGTACGCGAAGCAGTTGATGGGGATCTGTTGGAGCGAGGTTTAGCATTGTTGGCACCGGGCGGTAAACAATTAATGTTGGATAAGCGTAACGGTGGATGCGTACGCATTTTTGATGACGATGATCGCGTCGCTTACAAACCATCACTGGATATTACTTTTGGTTCAGCGGCGAATAGCTTTGGCGACAAAGTCTTGGGCATTGTTCTAACCGGTATGGGTGCAGACGGTTGTAAAGGTGCGCGTTTATTGAAAGAGGCTGGTTCAGAATTATGGTCACAAGATGAGGCGAGCTGTGTTATTTATGGAATGCCAATGGCGGTAGCGCGCGCGGGTTTAACCGATAGAGTGTTAAGCCTTAGCGACATGGGCTTGCACTTGGCGCGTGAGGTTATTTAATGGATATTCTTAGTATCCTGGGAATTGTTCTTGGCTTTGCAGTCATTATCGGCGGCAATTTTATGGAGGGCGGTTCCATACACTCTCTGTTAAATAGTTCAGCTGCATTGATTGTTATTGGCGGTACTGTGGCTGCTGCTATTTTACAAACTCCATTGCAAAGCCTAAAGCGTTCACTGGCGATGTTCAAATGGGTTTTCAAACCACCTTATAGCCCCTTTAAGGAGGGAATTACTAAATTGGTTAGGTGGGCAAACGCTGCACGTAAAGATGGATTGCTTGGGCTCGAGCACATTGCTGAAACGGAAAAAGATCTTTTTGCAAGAAAAGGTTTACAGTTATTAGTTGATGGCCGTGAGCCAGAAGCGCTGCGTAGAATTTTAGAATCTGATTTAATTTTGGATGAGCAACGCGATTTCGATGCCGTAAAGTTTTATGAAAGTATGGGCGGTTATTCGCCGACTATTGGCATTATTGGCGCAGTAATGGGGCTTATTCATGTCATGAATAATTTGGCAGATCCTGCTCTTCTGGGGCCGGGAATAGCGGTAGCTTTCGTTGCGACAATTTATGGCGTGGCTTTGGCAAATTTATTTTTTTTACCCGTCGCGAATAAATTACGCATGTGTGTAAACGAACGCTCGCAATACCGTGAATTAATTATTGAAGGAATAATTGCCATAGCGGATGGCGAAAGCCCACGTTCAATTGAGTTAAAATTAAATGGCTACTTACACACCTGATTTTTAATGCGGAATTGGCTTTAATCTATGGAACGTCGTAGAAAGCAAGAAATACATGTAAATCATGAGCGTTGGCTCGTTTCGTACGCCGACTTCATTACCTTATTGTTTGCATTCTTTGTTGTTATGTATTCTATTTCGCAAGTTAATCAAGGCAAGTATCGAGTTTTATCAGAATCGTTTGTGGAGGCTTTTAATCAACCTAATGATTCGAAAACTAACCCTAATCCAATTGATAAAATCAATCCTTCAAATAATGTAATTGCGCCCATCGAAATGGGTAAAACAGCGACCGAAGTCGGCGAGAAAACATCGGTTATAGAACTTATAGAAACTTCGGTGAAGCCGGATTCCACTTCTCAAAGCGCTGTTGCGACAACGAATGATACAGCTAAAACAGAAAGTAATAATGAACTTACAAAAATTCAAGAGCTAGTGAATCAAAAGTTTGCGCAGCTTATTAATGACCAAATGATTAAAGTTTCCAGTAATGAATATTGGGTGCAAATTGAATTGAATGACAGCATTTTATTTCCATCAGCCAACGCTGAGCCCAGCGCGCAAGCACAAGCTATTTTCACCGACATCGCTGGTATTCTCAATCATTACAGCAACCCTGTTCAAATTGAAGGTTTTACCGACAACGTTCCGATTAGCAACAGTCGTTATCCAACTAATTGGGAATTATCTTCTGCGCGCGCCGCGGCCATTGTGAAATGGCTGGTGAGTAAAGGTGTTGCTCCCGAACGATTATCTGCGGTGGGTTACGGAGAGTTTCAACCCGTAGCAAGCAATAATGACGAAGCAGGGCGCGCGCAAAATCGTCGTGTTGCCGTTATGATCGCCAAACGAAAAATAGAACGGCCTAAGGCAACACCATCGCAATTAACACGGCCCACTAAAGTAAAATAATATCATTCATAGTGCTATGTAAATTTTTCTCTCACAGTTTTTGAATGATTTTATTTTGAGATCAATTCGCCTTTCAATACTGTTACACAACTGCCGATGAGTTCCACTCTCGTGTCCCGCACCACCAAATCCAAAATGCCACGTCTAGTTGATAATTGCTCTGCACGTAATTTATTCTTTCCCAATTTTTTTCTCCATAAGTCGGCCAAGCTGCAATGTGCTGATCCGGTCACTGGGTCTTCATTAATGCCGGAGTTGGGTGCAAAAAAGCGCGATACAAAATCTCGCTCGCGATTAGCACTTTTAGCCGTGATAATAATTCCGCGTGCTTCATTGATGTTTGAGATAGCAGCAAAGTCCGGGCGATAGCTTAACACTTCAGCCTCATTCGCTAGTTCAAGAATAATATCTTCGCCCGCTTGATAGGCAGCCAACTGATGTAATCCTAACGCGTTGATAGCGACGGGAACTTGCTCTATTTTGCTGCAAAATATTCGTGGGAAATCCAATTTTATTTGAGCGCTGGTCTGTAAGCCATGGTCGCTTTTTCCATCATGAATGCTTGCTTGTAAATCACCGCTTAAGGTTGAAAAAATAATGGTGGAGTAAGGTAATTTTAATTCATTCAACAATACCTGAGCAGATGCCAAAGTCGCGTGACCGCACAATTTTATCTCGCAGGTAGGCGTGAACCAGCGCAAACGCCAATGATTAGCTTTCTCTTGCTGTAAAAATGCTGTTTCCGATAAATTAAATTCAGCAGCCACTTGTTGCAACCATTGATCTGTTTTTGCCTCCTGTAAAATACAAACGGCCGCTGGGTTGCCGCCAAAAGCTTTATCGGTAAACGCGTCAACGATATATGCGGGGGTAGATTGATTTGGCATTTTGATTCTCTCTTTAATTGCTAGTAGTTAGTGTTAATGGTTGGTTCATTAAATTAAGGCTTCATTGCGTAAATTTTAACTTGTTATTTAAAACGATACAGATTTAAAATAAATAATATTAATAGGTACAGATAGATATTTTTAAATCTGTACTGCTTGTTTTTTTACGTTTCTGTATTGTCTTAATATCATGGTATGAATCTATGACTAATCTTTACCATCAAGTAGCGAGTGAAATAATTGCCCAAATAGAAAATGGTGTATATCGGGTAGGGGAAAAGCTGCCTGGTGTGCGGGCCATCAGCTTACAGCGCGGTGTAAGCCCGGCGACAGTGGTAGCAGCCTACGATGAATTACTTAATGGAGGCTACGTAGAATCACGGCCGCGCTCCGGTTTTTACGTGCGAATGCGAGTACAAACAGATTTTTTAATGCCGAAAATGTCGCAATTGAGTATGAGCCCACGGGATGTAGTGGGGCAGCAACTTGTTCTACAGTTATTGCAGCAAACCCAACAATCCAGTGCGATTAATTTGGGTGCTGCGGTGGCGGATGTGAGTATTTTGCCAACCTTGGCTATTGAAAAATCTATTACAAAAATGGCGCGCCTAAAGCGTTCACAATTGTGCTGTTATGAATTTCCACCCGGAAATTATGAATTACGCTTACAAATTGCTAAACGCATGGCGCAGTTAGGTTGCCAATTAAGCGTTGACGATATAGTAATTACAAACGGTTGCCAGGAAGCCTTGTTGTTGGCTTTAAAAGCCATTACGCAACCTGGCGATGCTGTGGCTATAGAATCGCCTACCTACTATGGGCTATTACAAATAATTGAGCATTTAGGATTAAAAGCCATAGAAATTCCAACCGATCCGCAAGCCGGTATTTCATTAGATGCATTGCAACTTGCGATTGAACACTGGTCCATTAAAGCTTGCCTGGTGGTTTCCAATTTTAGTAATCCCCTGGGTGCGACTTTGAGTGATGCACATAAAAAAGCACTTGCTCATTTGTGTAGGAAAGCCAAGGTAGCTTTAATTGAAGATGATATTTATGGCGATTTGGGCTTCAGTGCGCAACGCCCGAGTGTATGTAAACGTTTTGATGAGAAAGTTATTTATTGTTCGTCATTTTCTAAATCACTTGCACCTGGATTACGAGTAGGGTGGGTGGCATCGAAAGCACTAGCTCCGGTTATTTCGCAATTAAAATTTATGAGCAATTCTGCGTTGCCAACTATAGTGCAAATTGCTTTAGCCGATTTGTTGGCAAGTGGAAAATATGACCGCCATTTACGAGCTATGCGTAGTAAGCTGACAAAAAGTATGCACGAAATGATTATTGCTATTGAGCGATATTTTCCGGCGGGTACTCGCATAACCCAGCCCTTGGGAGGTTTTGTATTATGGGTTGAGTTACCTACTAACTCTCTCAAATTAAATAACGATGTAAAACTTAATGGCGATGCAAAAGCTAAAAAAATAGATACTTTTAATCTGGCGTTACAAGCCCTTGAAGAAAATATAGCTATAGCGCCTGGGAAATTATTTTCAGCAGCACAAAAGTATCAACATTGTTTACGTTTATCTTCAGGCGGTGACTGGACGCCGAAAAAAGAAAAAGCATTAAAACGCATAGGCGAGTTAGTTAAAGCGCTGGGTTAGTTAAAATGTTCTCGTTACTTAATGTTAATTCAAATATAAAGGTACTCTTATGAAAGGAAGTTGTTTGTGCGGAAAAATTCAATTTGAAATACAAGCGTTATTGCCAGATATTGCAAATTGCCATTGCTCGATGTGTCGAAAATTTCATGGTGCAGCATACGCAACTTATGGCACCTCAACTCCGGAAAATTTTAAATGGTTAGCGGGGGAAGATATTGTTAAAACATACGCTTCGTCTGAAAAAGCGGAAAGGGGTTTTTGTTCTCATTGTGGCTCAAGCATTTATTACAGACTTCGCACACAAGGTTCTGTTTATGAAATAGCTTTGGGTGTTTTAGATGACGAGCCAAATTATCCAGTTGACGCAAATATTTATTGTTCATCAAAACCATTTTGGTCTACGAGTTGTGAAAACCTTCCGAACTTTAGTGGAGAGCGCGTTAAGGAGCTCAAGTGAAGAACTTATTAAAAAGCAAGATATGTATTAAACAGTAAAACAAAATGATTTAACGGCACAAACATTGCAAAAGCCCTGATGAATGGTTTGCGATTAAGCAAACTGCGCCTAAACTGACATCAGCTTGACGCTTTGAGGATTGTTTCCGTGCGTGTTATTACAGTGGCTAACCATAAGGGTGGGGTAGGTAAAACTACCACCAGCGTAGCACTGGGCGGTTTAGCATCTGCTCAGGGTTATCGTGTGCTGCTGTTAGATATGGACCCACACGGCTCGCTCAGCACCTATTTTCGTCAAGATCCCGACACGCAAAAATTTAGCACTTACACTCTTTTTCAAGAGCGCAAAGAATTAACTGCATTAAGCGTAAAGCGGTTAATTTTGCCAACGGATTATCCCAATCTAGATATATTTCCTGCATCGACTGCTTTAGCAACATTGGAGCGACAGGCAATTGGGCAAGATGGTATGGGGTTGGTGATTGCGCGTGCGTTAGCATTAATTTATGAAGATTATGATTTTGCGTTTATTGATACGCCACCCTTACTCGGCGTATTAATGATAAATGCCTTAGCTGCTTGCCAGCATTTGGTGATTCCCGTACAAACAGAATTTCTTGCGCTCAAAGGTTTGGAGCGCATGGTGCACACGTTAAATATGATGAGTAGTTCGCGCAAAAAGGCTTTGCCTTATTCCATTTTACCGCTGATGTATGACCGTAGAACGCAAGCCTCAGTGAGTAGCTTACGCACTATTCGCAATAGTTATCCAAATGAAGTTTGGCCTGGGTATATTCCTGTGGATACTCGTTTTCGCGATGCCAGCAGAGCCGGCATACCACCACACCTGTTTGATGACACTACACATGGGGTAGTGGCTTATCGCTCATTTTTTAAATGGCTTTTGCAGAAAATGTCTACTGAATTTTTACCCGTCAATTTAGATGGCGCTGCAAAGTCGGGTGATGCATCGTGACTGAAATAAAAAATCCAAGCGACAGTTTATTTAATTATTTTAATGAATTGCTAGCAGATGATGGCGAAGTAATAACAGATTTACATGCAGAGCAATTATCGATTTTTCCCGCAGATACTCCTGCAATTGAGGCTCCGATTGCAATTAAGTCTTCAAATGAAGGCAGCACACCACCGACCATTGTAGTAAAAAAAATAGAATCAACATCAGCATTCGCCACACCAAATTTTGCGGATCCGAGCCCTGACCAAAAACAAAAGCTGCAAAAATTGTTGCAGAGTGTTCAACCTAAAATTGATGCGTTGCCGACCGTGAAAGTTGAAGTCGTTTCCGCCCCTACCGTTATTGCCAATTTTCAAACGGACCCCAACGAAATACAAGAATGGGCTGTCGAGCCAATAGCTCTGGCGGTTGCTGAAGATATCGTCGCTCTCAAAAATATAGTTCCTGGGGAAAATATTGTCGCGCTACAAGACCTTGAACAAACTTATCAAATGCCGGGTTTGGAATGGTTGCCTAACGGTTTACCCCAGTGGGCACAAACGCGGTTTGATGTGCTGCTTTTTAAAGTGTCAGGATTAACATTAGCGGTACCGTTAATTTCATTAGGAAAAATTTGGCCCATAACTGGTCAGCTAGTACCGTTGTTTGGGCAGGCCGATTGGTTTATGGGGTTGCAGCTAACGACCACCGGTAAAATTTATACGGTGAATACTGCAAAGTTTGTTATGCCAGAACGTTACGATGAAAATTTTGTTAAAACAGCGAAATATGTAATTTCTATTAATGGTGTGCCCTGGGGCTTGGCTGTTGATTCAGTGAACCAACCCATTAGGTTGACACCGGATGCGGTTAATTGGCGCACTAACCGCAGTAAACGCCCGTGGCTAGCGGGTACTATTAAAGAGCACATGTGTGCGTTATTGGATATTCCTATGATCGGTCAGATGTTAATGGATGCTGATAAAAACCTTGTTAAAGGCCATTTATGTTAAAAACCCGTTACTAAAAGCTTTGTAGTAAAAAATCACAGTACTGGCAGAGCAAGCAGCCTCGGCTATAGTTATAGCAAAGCTTCATAATTGAATTCCGACCCTGTTAGTAAGCATTACGTTCTTTGAGTTTATAAGTATTGCTCGAAAAGCGGGTCGCTTTGAGGAGAAAATATGGCTAATGATGCAATAAAAAATAATAGTTCTGATGACCCCGTATTGCAGTGGGTTACGTTTCGTTTAGATGGCGAAACCTATGGAATTAATGTGATGCAGGTGCAAGAAGTTTTGCGCTACTCAGAAGTTGCCGCAGTGCCGGGGGCCCCTTCTTATGTGTTGGGCATAATCAATCTACGCGGTAATGTGGTTACCGTTATTGATACACGCCATCGTTTTAATTTACCCAGTGGTGACATTACTGATAATACACGTATTGTGATTATTGAAACTGATCGGCATGTCATTGGTATATTGGTGGATAGCGTGGCTGAGGTTGTTTATTTACGTCATTCAGAAATTGAAATGGCGCCCAATGTTGGCAATGATGAAAGTGCTAAATTTATTCAGGGTGTATGCCATAAAAATAATGAATTACTTATCCTGATTGAATTGAATAAATTGCTAACCAGCGAGGAATGGACCGACGTGGAAGAAATTTAAATCGAAAAGAAATCTAAATTAAAAAATATATATCGGCTTACCTTGTACATACTAACGGGGCACAAATAATGAATACTGTTTGATTCAAAACCTTATGAGGCATGGATGCCGATTAGAGCCTATAGGGATATATTCACGGCGTGTTTTGAATTGAACAGTATTCTTTACTACGAGCTCATTAGTACTCTTTAAGAGTGAGAAAAAAATGGCGCTATCAACAATGACTCTACCAACAATGACTCTATCAACATTGGAAATTGGGTTAATTGTTTGCTTGCTACTAAGTGTTGTTGCCTTAGCTGTTGCTCTTAAAAGTCTTTCATGTGCTCGCCAATTAGAGGTGAAAACTGAAAAATTGTTTCAGCGGTTAGCGCATGAGCTTTCAGTATCTACCAGTGGTTCCGTGGGAATGGGGCATCGTTTATTGTCCATGGAAAAACGTTTACAAAGTGCGCCGCCAACAAATCAAAAAATTGATTATGGCAATGATGAAGATTTTCAACCTTACTCACAAGCAGCTCAATTATTCAAACTAGGGTTAGATAGCGAAGAAGTTGCGCGTCGTTGTGGTTTGTCGCGCGCAGAAGCTTCTCTTATTCAAATGATGCAAATAAAAGCGAGTAATGTTGGATAAATTGGTAATTATTTATTGGAATTTAAACAATCTTTTTTGACGGAAAAATTATGGGTAAACCAATCGTTCACCAAAACGCTTTGTATAATTTACTCCGCTCTGAAAATGTGGATGAATTTAATCGCCGGAAGAAATCCGGGGAAATTACCGCAGGCCAATTGCGTAGTGGAGATTTTCGTGGCTTGGATTTACGCGAGCTGGATGCTGATGGACTTGATTTAGGTGATGCTTATTTTCGCGCCGCAGATTTGCGTGGAATCGATTTTCGTAACAGCAATCTTGAAGGTGCAAGTTTTTGTCAGGCGCATATTTCAGGGTGCTATTTTCCTAAAGATTTGTCTCCCGAAGAAATTCGCCTTTCCGTGGATATAGGTGTTAGGGTCCGATACCGTACATAACATTCCCGGACATATATTTTTTTAGTAATCCCAATTTGTAAATTTGATTTTCATCATGTACTCAATTTTCTTGGGTAATAGTTCCCAGTCATTCACTTATTAAAAAGACCGTTTTTTTAGAAAACACGTAAATAGCTGTTAAATAAAAATAATTATTTTGCGTTAGCATCTATCATTAGATAATGTGGCCTTACTTTTTTAATCGTCAAAAATATTATTCTAATTAATTGTCCTAATCTATTGAGGTATTAAACATGCAGTTTCGGAAAAGAATTAGCCTGCTTGCTATGGCGTGCGCCTTATCTGTAGTTGCGCCTGTGGCTACCTCGGCTGATCGTACTAAAGCTTCTGAAAAAGCACCTGCCACGGAGTCCAAGCCCTGGATGAATAAAGCACTGAATGCTGAGCAACGCACAGATTTAATATTGAAAGAAATGACCCTGGATGAAAAGCTCAATCTGGTTTACGGACACTTTGCGACAGATGCTCCACAGTTAAACTCTACGCGTCCTAAAGAATCGATTAATCTTTCTGCAGGATATATTTCTGGTATTCCACGTTTAGGTATTCCAGCACAGTTTCAAACAGATGCAGGTTTGGGTGTAGCTTGTCAGGCCGGTGTGGGGACGGTGCGTGAACGAACTGGTTTAGCGTCGGGTTTGAGTACAACCTCTAGCTGGGATTTAAATGTTGCTTATAACGGCGGCGCAATGATTGGCTCTGAAGCTCGCGCTTCAGGTTTTAACGTTATGCTCGCTGGCGGCGTTAATTTATTGCGTGAGCCACGCAACGGACGTAATTTTGAATACGGTGGTGAAGATCCGTTATTGGCTGGGCATATTGTTGGGCAACAAATAAAAGGTATTCAATCCAATCATATTATTTCTACGTTAAAACACTTTGCTTTTAATGATCAAGAGCAGGGTCGTGCCGTTGTTAATACACTGATTGAAGATTCAGCTGCGCGCATGTCAGATTTGTTAGCGTTACAAATCGCAAACGAAGTGGGTAACCCTGGTTCGGTTATGTGTTCGTATAATCTTGTAAATGGTTTTTACGCTTGTGAAAATAAATATTTGTTAAATGAAATTCTTAAAGGGGATTGGGGTTTTAAAGGTTATGTTATGTCTGACTGGGGCGCAGTCCATAGCACCATCCCTGCCGCAAATAATGGGCTGGACCAGCAATCCGCAAACTCTTTTGATAAATCTCAATATTTTGGCAATTCATTAAAAGAAGCTGTACAACAAGATTGGGTGCCCCAGGCGCGTCTTGATGACATGGTGCGGCGTATTTTATGGGCAATGTTTGATAAAGGTGTAGTCGATCATCCGGTGAAAGAGGGCGGTGCTATAGATTTTGCAGCTCATGCAAAGGTTACGCAAACGGGTGCTGAACAGGGCATGGTGCTCTTGAAGAATTCAAACAATATTCTTCCATTAAATAAAAGCTTGAAAAAAATTGCGGTGATTGGAGGGCATTCAGATGTTGGTGTTCTTTCCGGTGGTGGTTCTTCTAAAGTGTATCCAATAGGCGGTATGGCCGTGAAAGGGCTTATGCCAGACATGTGGCCTGGTCCTGTAATTTATTTCCCATCGTCACCGCTCAAGGCTATTAAGGCGCGCGCGCCGGAGTCGCTAGTTTCATACAACGCGGGCACTGACATTCAAGCGGCCGCTAAGGTTGCTGCTGAAGCAGATATAGTGGTGTTATTTGTTAATCAATGGCTAGGGGAAGATTTTGATGCACAAACATTATCGCTACCTGATAACCAGGATGCTTTAGTGGCAGCTATTGCAAAAGCAAATCCAAAAACTGTTGTAGTTTTACAAAACGGTGGCCCAGTATTAATGCCATGGTTAGACAGTGTTAGTGGCGTGCTTGAAGCTTGGTATCCCGGTACTAGCGGTGGCGAAGCAATTGCTCGCATATTATTTGGTGAGGTAAACCCCTCAGGACATTTACCTGCAACTTTTCCAGCGTCTGAAAAACAATTACCGCGGCCAGTATTGGATGGAGATCCAAATGATAAAGTGGCCAAGTTTGATGTTAACTATTTTGAAGGCGCTGCTGTCGGCTATAAATGGTTTGAATTAAAAGGGTTGAAGCCGTTATTTCCTTTTGGCTATGGCTTGTCATATACCCAATTTTCATACAGTAATTTAAGCAGTGAAGTAAAAGATGGCGTGCTTAAAGTACATTTTAAAATGACTAACACCGGTAAAGTAAAAGGCAAAGATGTGGCGCAAGTTTATGTGTCGCCCGTTAAAGGTGGTTGGGAAGCCCCCAAACGTTTAGGCGGTTGGAGCAAAGTTGAATTAAATCCAGGTGAAAGTAAGAGCGTTAGCGTAAGTGTAGAGCCGCGGATTTTGAGTATGTATCAATCTGCTACAAAAACGTGGAGCATTGCAGAAGGTGACTACAAAGTTATTCTCGCGCAAGATTCAGCTGATGCAAATGCCAGCAGCGTAGTTGTTCGTTTAAATGCAAGTACCTTAAATGCTCATGGGAAACCAGTTAAATAGTTTGATTTTAGGGTTAGCTATTTCCCTATTTCCCTATTTCCTTAGCAGTACTTATCAGATAAAAAGCCAATTCAGAAATGAGTTGGCTTTTTTTATAAGCTCATGGTCATCATTTACCGTTTCAACTGTCTACTTCTTTCCTTCGCCTTAAGTGATAACAATTCTCATTGCTATTAATGATGAGAGTAATTATCATTAGCAAAATCAATTTTTGCATCTTTGTTGTCTAATCCAGTATCTATGAAAACGAATCGCACCCCGTATTACTCTTTCTTGCTGGTCTTGATGGTTCATACTTTCGTGTTGGGGTTGGTATTGTTGGCTCCCGCAAAATCACAGTCGCTTGAGATGGTTCCTCCCGAAATAGTGCCACCTACAATTCAAGGTGTAATTGTCGTAATGCAAACGCCAACATCACCACCTGCTGCATTACCACCCCCATTATCACAACCAGAGCAATCCCAACCAGAGCAGCTACCAAAACAAAAAACGCTTATACAAAAAACAAGTCAGTCCGAGCCTGCCACTCAACATTATGTTGAGCCGGAGTCAGTTGCGCCACATACACAAAAAAATGCCCAGCCTGTTTTGCCAGTCAGTTCGGAACAGTTAGTGCCGCCGCATATTGACGCGAGTCACATGAATAACTCGGCCCCGGTATATCCCGCCATTTCGAGGCGGTTGCGGGAAGAGGGCGTAGTCATATTGGAGATTTTGGTTCTTGCTAGCGGGGCGGTAGGTGAGCTGCACGTGAAGCAATCCAGTGGTTATTCCCGTTTGGATGAAACGGCAAAACGGGCTGTTAAGAACTGGCATTTTGTGCCCGCCAAGCGTGGTGACGAGGCGATAGATTTTTGGTACGAATTACCTATTGATTTTTCATTAAAGCAACAACAATAAATTGTTTTATATCAAATAGTTAAATGCTTATCTTAATGTTTTATCTGCTTTTATTACAGTTACGAGTTTAATTACAGTTACGAGGATTTTATGGATTCACCCTACGGCATTTCATCTCTCTGGCAACAAGGCGACCCCGCAATTAAAGTCGTTGCTGTCATCCTTTTATGCATGTCTATCGCTAGCTGGTTCGTCATTGTGTTGCGTACTTGGGGGTTGATGCGCTTGCGCAAACCTAATCGCGCATTAGCAGATTTTTGGCATTCGCAAAGCTTTGCTGCCGGGTTACATATTCTTGGCGATGAGCGTAGTGATAATCCCTATCGCCATTTGGCTGAAGAAGGGCAGGCGGCGCTTGACCATCACCATAACCACAAAAGCGATTTGCATGGCAACTTACCGCTCGCTGATTGGCTCACCGCTTGTTTGAAAGATTCCATCGATCACAGCACCGATAAATTACAGCGAGGCCTGGCGTTATTGGCATCCGTTGGTTCAACGGCGCCCTTTGTAGGGTTGTTTGGCACTGTGTGGGGCATTTATCACGCACTTGTTAGCATTGGGGTTTCGGGTTCGGCGAGTATTGATAAGGTTGCGGGTCCGGTAGGCGAAGCGTTAATCATGACGGCGTTTGGTTTGGTGGTCGCTATTCCTGCTGTGCTGGGTTACAACGCTCTCAATCGCGGTAATCGCACTATCAGTAATAAACTCAACCGTTTTGCCCATCAGCTCCATGCCTATTTCTTAACGGGCGCGCCGCCGGCAAGTTCAAAAGTAAACAATTCTGGCGCACATAACTATAGCAACAAGCCTGTCGTGATCATGCGTCAGAACTCGCAAGCAGGAAATTAATATGGCCTTTGGTAGTGATTTCGAGGACGACAAAGGCGCTATGAGCGATATCAATATGACGCCATTGGTCGACGTGATGCTGGTATTGCTCATTATTTTTATTATCGCCGTGCCAGTGATAACCCATTCTGTAAAAATTGATTTACCGCGCGCAACTAACACGCTCAACGATATAAAACCCGAGACCGTAACGCTATCAGTTACCGCTGACGGGCAAATGCATTGGAATGAAACTCCAGTCACTACGGAAGAGTTAGATCAACGTTTGCTAGCCGAGGCAGGCAAGCAAACTCAACCGGAAGTGCATATTCGTGGCGATAAAAAGGTGGATTACGAGCACGTGCTTAAGATGATGGCAGCGGTGCAGCGCGCGGGAATTGTAAAGCTGGGGTTTGTGAGTGAGCCCGGGTATTAAACCCAAGCAAAATCTATTAATGCGAATAAATATCATATGCATCTAAAACTCTTTTGGTATAAGATGCCATCAGTGAATCAAAACACTCTTATTTTCAGGAAAATGTCATGTTTAAACGTCAACTTATCGCCTTAGCAGTTGCTGGTAGTGTTTTAAGCTTTAACAGCCTTGCCGATGAAAACCTGTTTGGTTATGTAAAAGGTGCAGAAGTTCTTCCGAAAGACGCAGTGGAGTTGTACCAAATCGTCACTCAACGCAGCGATAAAGGCACCGGTAGTTACACTGCTTATAACACTGTTACGGAACTGGAATACGGCGTAAGTGATCGCTTTACCATTGCTGGTGAGCTTAAGGGTCAATCAATAGATACGTCTGGTATTTTGATCGATGGCTATATGCCGGGCGATGAGAGCTACGGATTACGCTTTGGTGGTGCGGAAATTAACGGAAAATATAATTTTTTAAGCCCTGCGCTCGACGATATAGGTCTGTCGGCAATAATGGGTTTAGATTATCTCACTCTTGACCCACACTCAGGTCGCGATAAGGACAGCATTAGCATTGCGCTAAGCCTGCAATTGCAAAAATATTTTATGGAAGGTCAGTTAGTTTGGGCGGCAAACATAGGTACGGAAGCTACTCGAGCAACCCGTGCCCCCATTGACAATTTGCCTGAAGATTTCGAATGGCCAACAGGCATGGAAGTAGAAGTCGAATTTACAGCAGGCACTGGTCTCAGTTACCGCTTTATGCCGAACTGGTATTTCGGTGTGGAAACTGTTTATGAGACCGAATATGAAACAGAAGTGGCGATGGAGCGTCACTCATTATTTGCTGGCCCTACATTGCATTATGGTGGCGAAAAGTTTTGGCTTACATTGACGTGGTTTGATCAAATTCAGGGTGGTGGCGAGACTTATGAAGGTCAACCTGCCGATCTACACCTCATCGAAAAAACCGAGCAAGAAGTGCGCTTTAAAGTGGGTTTTAACTTTTAACTTTTAGGCTTGTCTTTAACTTTTGGGCTTGTTGATGCGTAATTTACCTTTCTTCCTACTGTTACCGGCTGCAGTCATTAGCTCTACGGCTTATGTCGCCAGCGCTCATGCGGAAGATTATTTAACCATTCAGCAAGCACAAAAAGTACTATTTCCCCATGCTAATTTATTTCTCGATTCCGCTATTACACTAACGGAAACCCAGCTGGCCGACATCAAAAAAATAGCCGGTGTCCGCCAGCGTCAGCAGGTACAAAAAGCGTGGCGCGCTGAAAATAACGGTGAATTGCTCGGCTGGTTTATGGTCGATGACGTAATTGGCAAGCACGATTTTATTACTTACGGCACAGCAATTTCCGTAGAAGGAAAAGTGCTGGGCGTAGAAATTCTTAGCTATCGAGAAACTCACGGCGGGCAGATTCGCCAACCGCAATGGCGTACACAGTTTGCAGGTAAAACGTTGGAAGATCGTTTTAAACTCGGCCAGGATATTTCTAACATCAGCGGCGCTACTTTATCCTGTCGCAATGTTACGGATGGTGTAAAACGTTTATTGGCAATTCATCAAATTGCTCTTCATCAAAAATCACTTTGAAAAAAATAATATGACCGCGTTGCAAAAACGAATGCGTCCGCTGCTGGGTTGCTTCGTTGAAATCGCGCTTCCGGCAACTACCTCTCAAGCTGCATTTAACATTGCTTTCTCGCAAATTGAACTCATCCAAAATTTACTCAGTTTTCACGATCCTGCGAGTGATTTGTCACGTTTAAATAGCGCGCAGGGTAGAGCGGTAAATTGCCATGCCCTAAGTATTCAATGTTTGCGTCTTGCCCAAGCTGTTACACGAGTGAGTAACGGAAATTTTAATTGCACACTCGGCTCTAAACTTATCGAGTGTGGAGCTTTGCCGACCCATACGTTTTATAGAATATATGGCGACGATCTTCTAGATTATGGTGATTGGTTTGATATTGAACTCACTCGAAATTCCGCACGCCTGCGCAGGCCGGTATTAGTTACACTCGATGGAATCGCAAAAGGTTTTGCTGTGGATTGCGCCGTTGCGGAATTAAAACGGGCTGGTATTGCTGAGGGCTGGATCAATGCCGGTGGCGATATTCGTGTGTTCGGCGAGTTAGTTTTACCTATTGTGGTGCGCGATCATAAAGGTGCAGAGCATAATTTAGGTGGCTTACAAAACGCCGCCATAGCAACATCAACAAGTACCGCGAGCCGTGAATTTCCGGGGTTATTACTGGATGCTGCGGGGAATCAACTTATACCTTTGACCAGCACAGTGATTTCCCGCAGTGCCTGGCGCGCTGATGCGTTGACCAAAGTAGCTGCCTCAATTCCCGTATCTCAGCGCGCGGAATACCTCGCCGGACTAGGTGGTCGTTGGATACCTATATAAGGATAAAGCATGCCATCGCCGACTAGTGCTTCATAGCTTGGGTATCTTTCTACCACTTCTGACGCTATTATTTGCAATCAAGGCCTGTCGTAAAGTCGTCATTTATAATAAATAAGTAGCAAATTTTAATCATGAGAAAATCGCGTGTATTGTTATGGATTGCTGTGATCGCAATCAGCATTACCGGAATTGCCCTTTACTTTATGGCTCCCCCCAGTGAAGACGAATTACCGCATCGACTGAATGGTTTATTTCGTGAGTTGCACGGTGCGGCATCTGCGTTTGCTATTTTTATGTTTGGCTATTTATTTTCCGATCACGTAAAGAAAAAGCTCGCCAAATATAAACACCAATGGAGCGCCCATATATGGGATGGTTATCTGCATCTAGGTGTTTGGGTTTTGTTAATGATTAGTGGTTTGCTGCTGTATTACCCGCAGGAAGTATTACTAGAGTGGGGTATCAATATACCTAACATCCATTGGTATTTAGGGGTGTTGCTTATAGGACTATTTCCACTGCATTTCTGGCGCAAAGTGATAAAGCGCTATCAAGCACGCAAACAATGGGACAGGTCGGTGGTATTGAAACAAAAGCCAGAGTTAAAACAAGAGTAAGCTCTTGTTTTAACTCTCAGAAAAACGCCTTTCACATTACTTCTGAAACGACCCAATCTCACCAGGGCGACGTAACATTTTATCAACCTCATCAAGATGTAATTCTTCTTGCACGATCATTTCACGAGCGTACTCTTCCAGCAGTATGGATTTACTCTCCGCAATTTTAAGCAAGCTGTAATAGGCGTTAATGGCGTTTTTTTCATGCTCCAGGCTTTCACGCAGAATGTCGCCAATATCATGCTTTTCAGTTTCTAACAAAGAACCAATCTTTAGCGATGGGTGACCACCTAATAATGTAAGTAATTCCCCCGCCTTGTGTGCGTGACCAAGCCCTTCAACGGCATTGCCTTTCAGCCAGGACACAATCGGGATACGGTTGTAACCAAACACCATCAGTGAATAGTGGGTATAACGCACCACACCTGCCAACTCTATTTCCATAATTCGGTTTAAAGCTTCAATGGCGAGATTTTTATCGACGTCGTTCATAGGAGGTTCCGTTTATTAATGTGAATGTATTTAGGGGATGGATGGACTGAGAACTGCGCAATTTTGCAAGCTTCCTAAGGTGGGGTGATTATTGACGATCAGGGTCCGATTGTCACGAATCGATAAATAGGAAGGCGATGATTAGCTGATAATTTAGCAAGATAGAAATATTTCCTAAAAGCAAATGATAAGTATTATCATTTGGGTTTTAATGGCGTTTAAACTCAGCTAAGGAAAAAAATATGAATATCCTCGATCGTGATTTAAATATCTCCTCAACTAAAAGTACTTACATAGCTACAAAAAAACACCCTGTTGTTCAGCACCTCAAAGTATCCGCTTTATCGTCAATGATGGTGCTAGCAGCAAATACGGCCCATGCGGTAGACGGACCAAAGAAAGCGGAGGCAGGCAAGCTGGATGCAGTGAATGTCAGTGCGGATGCAGTCGAGCCAACCTTTAAAGCCGAAAAAGTTAGCTCCGCAAAATTTACACAGCCCTTGGTGGATACGCCGCAAACTATCGTTGTTGTGAAAAAAGAACTCTTCCAACAACAAGCGGCTACGTCGCTCAGTGAAACATTGCGTAACACCCCAGGCATTACTATGTTGCTGGGTGAGAACGGCAATACCGCAACGGGTGATTCTATTTTTATGCGCGGTTTTGACACTCAGGGCAGTATTTTTGTGGATGGTATTCGCGACCTTGGCTCTATCTCGCGCGACACCTTTAACACTGAGCAAGTTGAAATTGCGAAGGGCCCAGCGGGTGTCGATAACGGTCGTGGCGCTGCGTCTGGCTACATTAATCTAAATAGTAAAGCGGCTAATCTGGAAGATGCCACTATGGGTAATGTGACTCTGGGCACGGGTAATTACCAGCGCGCAACGCTAGATGTTAATCGTTCCATTAACGACACCACTGCGTTTCGCTCCAACATTCTGGTGCAAGAAGCCGGTATTGATGGTCGTGATGAGGTTGAAAATAACGCGCTGGGGATAGCAACATCGCTTGGTTTGGGATTGGGCACTGATACACGAATCTTCGTAAATCTCTATCACATTCAGCAACGTAATCTGCCCGATGGCGGGGTATCAACTGCGGGTCTGGACGGATATTTCAGCAGCAATTACGCAACTGCTTTTCCAACTGGCGGACCGGAAATTCCGAAAGTAGATACCGACACTTTTTACGGTTCGACGAGTGATTACAACGATGTGGATGCAAGCATGGCGACTGTGCGCATCGAACACGATCTTGCAAAAGATGTAGTTTTGCGCAACACGTCCCGTTACGGACGTTCGACTCAAGACATGGTGATTACCGGCACAAATGCAGTTACATTTCCCTCTGCGGACCCAGCGACCTGGCAGGTCGCTTTGACGCGCCAAGGTCGCGACCAAACGAATCAAATCCTGACCAACCAAACCAACCTGACGGCGTCTTTTGATACCGCTGGTCTTAAGCACGATATTGCGTCGGGCGTTGAGTTTATTTATGAAAGTCAATTTACCGATATTGTTGGTTTACCTTTTACGTCAGCATCGTCTTCTACACGGGTAACGCAGCAAACCGCCAATCTCTATCAGCCGGATAATGCCAACATCGTGTATCAGCCGGTTGTTGCTGATGGCACTGAAACCGATGGTGAAACCACTACAGCGGCGTTATATGTCCTGGATACCATTACGTTAAATGATCAGTGGCAAGTGAGTGCTGGTGCCCGCGTCGAGCACTTCTACACCAAGACTGATCAAACCATTCGTCAGGCAGCGGTGACTGCTCCCGCAGTGCAAACAATTCCGATAGGAACCTATTTGGGCCGCGATGCCGAGCTTTCCGACAACTTGACGAGCTGGAAATTAGGCGGTGTTTATAAGCCCGCTGCTAACGGTTCCATTTACCTGTCGTATGCGACGTCGCAATTACCTCCCGGCAGCAGTAACTTTGCATTAAATACTGACCCAGCTACATTTTTTAGTAACGCTAATAGTCCTAACCTGGATCCGCAAAAAGGTACCAATCAAGAATTAGGCACCAAATGGAATGTGATGGGGAATAAGTTGGCAGTCACTGCAGCGGTATTCAAAAGTACAAATGACAACGAAATTGCGACCAATCCAGATGGTTCTTCAGTTGCGGTCGGTCAGCGTGAAGTGGAGGGCATTGAATTAGGTGCGGCTGGTATCGTGATGCAGAATTGGCAGATCAGCGCAGGCTTCGCTTACATGGACCCTAAAATCACTCGTGGTAATCGCACGGCCACCAACGCAGGTGCCAGCCGAACAGAGGGTGGGGTAATTCAGTGGAGCCCGAAGTATTCATTTACTTTATGGTCCAGTTATCAATTTGCTAATGGCTTAACCATAGGCGGCGGTGCTCGCTATATTGATTCAGTTGCCAGCTCGAGCCTTACCGACAAAACAGCACAATCACGTCGCTCGGTGCTAAATGTTCCTGAGTACTGGGTGTTCGATGCAATGGCGTCTTACGTGGTCACTAATAATATTACCTTGCAGTTGAATATTTTGAATCTTGCCGACGAAGAATATATTGGTAGCTTAAATAATAGTGGCACACGTTACTATCCTGGTGCGCCGCGCTCTGCACGTTTGGGTGTAAATTTCACGTTTTAATTAAAAAAACACCTTGCTGCTTGCGGCGAGGTGTTTTTTTAATCCACTTTTAATTTTTTATTCGTCATCTTCTCATTGCGAAGATGACAATCAAAAAACAATAACTTTCTGAAAATTTTTTATGTTAATTCACATCCCCGATATTCTCAGCAAACAACAAGTCGAAGAGTTTCGTGCACAGCTCAAACAAGCAGATTGGATCGACGGTCGCGCAACTGTTGGTGTGCAAGGCGCGCAAGTAAAAAAAAATCGCCAATTACCCATTAATAGTATTGTTGCTCATAAACTCGGTGAAATTATTTTAACCGCGATTTATAACAATCCCATTTTTATGGCAGCTGCATTACCGCTGCGCATAGTGCCACCGTTGTTCAATTCATATGAAGGTGGTGAACATTATGGTTTGCATGTGGATGGCGCGATTCGTTTAGTGCCTGGTAGCAATTTAAGTTTACGTACAGATATTTCTTCGACGTTATTTTTAAGCGAGCCTGATGAATACGAAGGTGGCGAATTAGTTGTGCAGGATACTTACGGCAGCCATGAAGTGAAGCTACCGGCGGGCGATTTAATTTTGTATCCCTCCACGAGTTTACACAAAGTGGAACCGGTCACTAAGGGCGAACGTGTATGCAGTTTTTTTTGGACACAAAGCATGGTGCGCGACGATTGGCAGCGCAACACGCTCTATGAACTCGACACTAATATTCAACAGCTGCGGAAAAAGTTGGGGGATTGCGATGAAGTCGTTGCCTTAACGGGCCATTACCATAATTTATTACGTCAGTGGAGCGAGTTGTAACATGCCGCACTAGCTGGTGCAGAAATAAAGAATACTGTTTGATTCAAAACCTTATGAGGCATGGATGCCGATTAGAGCCTATAGGGATATATTCACGGCGTGTTTTGAATTGAACAGTATTCTTTATAACTTCTCACTAGTAAATCGCGAACCACAATAATCAAAAGAGAACAAAGAGGAACATGTTGTGACAATACAAGAGCCCATTACTACAATAAATAAAAGTACAAATAATAAAAACGTGACAAAAAATAAAAAAATGATGTGGCAATATTTCAGCATCAGTTTAATGACAATTCGCAAGTGGCATTGGATGAGTGCAGCATTGTGCTTTGTGTGTTTATTATTATTTTCAGTAACGGGAATTACCCTTCATCATTCAAAAATTTTTCTATCTAAACCCGTAGTAACTAACGTTGAGGGTGACTTACCTAAAGAATTACTAGCTCTCATCGATACGCAAGGTGAGAAGAAAAATATTGCTATACCAGCAGAACTTGCAGAATGGTTTTTAACTCATAAAAATATGGAGGTGAATTCACAAAAAGCTGAAATAAAAGAGGGCAAATTTTTTATACCCTTAGGTCGCCCTGGTAAAGTTATCAGTCTCAATATTAATGTCGCAACCGGACATTATGACTATGAAGTGAGTGATAAGGGTTGGCTAGGTTACTTAAATGATTTACACAAAGGCAAAAATACCGGAATGGCCTGGGTTTACTTTATTGATATTTTTGCCGTAGCGTGCATTATTTTTTCTATCACGGGTTTCTTGTTGTTACAGCGCTATGCCAATACACGGGCCAAAACATGGCCATTGCTGATTGCGAGCCTTGTGTTACCGGTATTTTTCATGATGTTTTTAATTCATTAATAATGGTAAAGTTCGCCAGAAATTTTCCATCTGTTAACAATAAATTGTATTGAGATGTGTTTATGTCTGGCATTGTTACATCTGTTAGTCGGTTTGCGTCGCCCTGGCGCCATCCTTTTAAAGCGTTGCTGCTGTTTATCCTGGTGATTATCCTCATAGTCTGGATATTCTCCATACGTAAAAATGACCAAGCGGAAAATTACCTGACTGCCGAAGTTGGTAAAATGGATATTGAAAATCTGGTTACCGCTACTGGCATTTTACAACCCCATGATTATGTTGATGTAGGTGCGCAAGTCTCAGGTCAATTGAAAAAACTTTACGTAGAAGTTGGCAGTGAAGTGAAAGCAGGGGATTTGCTGGCTGAAATCGATGCAACCGTTTATAAGGCAAAAGTCGATGGAATTCGCGCGCAGTTGTTAAATCAAAAAGCGCAATTGGAAGATAAACAAGCGCAATTAACCTTGGCAAAAATTCGTGTAGAACGGCAGCAAAATTTACAAAATGATGATGCCACCACTAAAGATTCTGTACAAGCCGCAGAATCGGCTTTTCGGTCTGCGCAAGCGCAAATTAATGTGGTGCGAGCTCAAATTCATCAAACCGAATTTAGCTTGCGCGTCGAAGAAGCAAACCTGACCTATTCCCGTATTTACGCGCCTATCAGCGGCACCGTCGCTTCAATTACATCACGTCAGGGTCAAACATTAAATGCTAATCAGCAAGCACCTACCATTATGCGTATTTCCGATTTGTCGGTGATGACAGTGCAGGCACAAGTGTCTGAAGCAGACATTGGCAAACTGCACATTGATATGCCAGTTTATTTCACAACCCTTGGTGGCAAGGAGCAGCGTTGGCATAGCAAATTAAATCGCGTTCAACCAACACCGGAGGTAACGAATAACGTTGTGTTGTACAACGCATTGTTTGAAGTGCCCAATGAGAATCGTGCATTAATGACACAGATGAGCACACAAGTATTTTTTGTAGCGGCACAAGCGCAAGATGTTTTAGTGATACCAGCATCAGCCATTAATTTTACGCCACGCAGCTCGGATGAGGGAAATTTAAAGTGGGATGAGCGAAATGTAAAATCGAACGACGAACAGAATAAGAAATCGAAACAAGAGCAAGATAAGCCAGTAGCAAGCCAGCAGGCTAACGAAAAGAAAATGTCGAGCAATGATCAGCCAGAGAGTAAGCGTCCAGAGCCCGGACGGAGACAGCGAAAAGATGCTGCGTCTAATGGTGATGACAACCAGCCACGCCCTGCGACTGTGCAGGTCATGGACGCTCGTGGAAATTTAACAGAGC
Source organism: Gammaproteobacteria bacterium (assembly GCA_031425935.1). GTDB lineage: Bacteria > Pseudomonadota > Gammaproteobacteria > Pseudomonadales > Cellvibrionaceae > Cellvibrio. The sequence goes on from JANPKH010000249.1 coordinate 26,821, forward strand.
GAAAAATTACTATAGGTGTTAGTAATCGCATTCAAGTACAAGTTATCGAAGGTTTAACAGAAGGTGAATTGGTCGTGTCAGGTATGCGGCAGCTTGAAAAACCAAACTCTGCAGCGGGTGCTCCACCTCCCGGCGCACCAAGTGGTGCGAATGCTGCACGGATGATGCGATGATGAATTGTGCATCCTCTCTAATGGCGAATGCTCATGCTTGACATGATTGATAAGCAACCTTTAATTAAACCTACGCCTTTAATTAAACTTATTGGTGTAACTAAAACATTTCAGAATGGTGAATTATCCGTTCAAGTTTTGCATGGCATTAATTTGGAAATTTATGCCGGTGAGTTTGTTGCATTAATTGGCCAATCGGGTTCAGGTAAATCCACGTTGATGAATATTTTGGGTTGTCTGGATCAACCGAGCAGCGGTGAATATTATTTTTCTGGCAAAGAAGTTTCAACTTTTGATAATGATGGTTTAGCACAACTACGCCGCGAAGCTTTTGGTTTTGTATTTCAAAGTTATAATCTACTGGCTGGTGTAACTGCCTGTGAAAATGTGGAGATGCCAGCAACTTATTCGAGCATGTTGCCATTAGACCGACGAGCGCGCGCAAAAGAATTGCTCACATCACTCGGTTTATATGCGCGGCTTGATCATCGTCCCAATCAATTGTCAGGTGGCCAACAACAACGTGTTTCTATTGCCCGTGCATTAATGAATGGCGGTCAAATAATTTTAGCTGACGAACCCACCGGTGCGCTCGACAGTAATAGCGGCAAGGAAGTTATGAAGTTACTGAAGGACTTATCCGCACAAGGCCACACCATCATATTAATTACTCACGATTCGCAAGTTGCAAAAAACGCGCAACGAATTATTGAAATTAGTGATGGGTTGGTGGTGAAAGATCCTGGCCCAAGTGAGGTTGTAAAACCACTGATTATCGATCTTCACGCGCAGGGTGAGCCGAGTTTATCCGTTGAGTTAATGGAAGGTGCGAAAACAGCATTTCGCTCTTTACGCAGCAATGTTTTTCGCACAGTGCTGACATTGCTAGGCATCGTTATTGGTGTGGCTTCTGTCATTACCATGTTAGCCATTGGCGATGGTGCGAAAAAATCAATTGTCGATAGCATCAGTGCTATGGGAAGTAATTTGCTTCTTGTGCGTTCGGGTGGCCCAATGCAACGACGAGCGTGGGAAATTCGCACGCTCGTAGCGGATGACCTTGAGCATATTCGTGACTTACCTTATATAGCTGCCGCATTTCCGGAAATGACAGGTAGTCATACTTTGCGCTATGACAATGCGGATGTAACAACCGATGTAAATGCAACATCATATCAGTACCCCGTAGCAAGAAAGTGGGATATCGAGTTAGGTACTTTTTTTACTGAGGCGGATGAAAAAAATTTCTCAGCAGTTGTGGTGTTAGGTAAAACAGTTGCAACGAAATTATTTGATGCCGAAGACCCACTGGGTAAATATATTATTATTAAAAATGTTTTATTTCAGGTGATCGGCGTTATGGCAGCTAAAGGCGCAGATCCGAACGGACAAGATCAGGACGATAAAGTATTCGTACCTGTTACAACGGGTGGCTTACGCATTATTGGCCAAAAACATTTTCGTAATATCACCATTTCAGTGAGTGATGAAGAACACATGGCAGAAGTGCAGGACTCGGTCAAAAATCTATTGATGGAGCGTCACGGTACAGAAGATTTTACCATTCGCAATATGGCATCCCTGATTGAAACCTTATCGCAAACGCAAAACACCATGACAATTCTGTTAGGTTCTATCGCTGCTATTTCATTACTGGTCGGTGGAATTGGCGTAATGAACATTATGTTGGTAAGCGTTACCGAACGTACGCGAGAAATTGGTGTACGCATGGCAACGGGTGCTCGGCAGCGCAATATTATGCAACAATTTTTAATTGAAGCTTTAACGGTGTCAGCACTGGGTGGTTTTATTGGTGTTGTTCTCGGTTTAATTTGTGCAGCAATTGTCGGCCACTTTGGTACACCTATCGATTATTCGTTAGCGCCCGTTGTGCTCGCATTTGGTTGTGCATTTTTAACGGGATTAATTTTCGGTTATTTACCAGCACGCAAAGCAGCACGGCTAAACCCTGTAGCGGCACTGGCTGCGGAGTAATATTTGTGAAATCTATTCATCAATTATTTTCTGGATTATTCTCTGCAGTCCTCATCGCTAGTTATTTACTTTTATCCTCCTGTTCTTCAAGCGATAGAACGCCAGCGATTAATATCAATTACCCAACTGCATGGGAATATGCCGCAGAATCAACTACTGAAATTAATATTGAGAAAGAGTGGTGGACGTCTTTTGGTTCTGACCACCTGACGCAATTAATCGACACTGCGCTGCAAAAAAATTCGGATGTATTAATCGCAAGTGAGCAAGTAAAGCAAGCTGAATTGCAAATGAAAATTGCTAATGCCAGCTTGTTTCCATCATTAGATTTGAGCGCATCGAGTGGCGAAAGAAGAACTAAACCAGTTAGTGGCGAGTGGCTAAACACCGGGTCAAGCAGTGCTGGCGTTGCTATCAATTACGAGGTGGATTTATGGGGTGGTATTGCGGCTAGCCGTCGTGCTGCAGCATCGGATTATAAGGCCACGGTTTTTTCCAATGAAGCATTACGCTTAAGCATTTCGGCGGCAGTTGCTACGGCCTGGTTTAATTATTTAGCGTTGCAAGAGCGCATGGCAACGGCACAGAAAAATATTGCCATTGCAGAGCGTATTCAGAAAGTTGTGGATTCTCTCTATCGCAATGGTGTTGCTACAGCAGCGGATGTAGCGCAACAAAAAACTAATTTACTAACGCAGCAAACATCCCTTTTACCTTTGCAATTGCAGTTAGATCAAACGCGATCTGCTATAGCGATTTTAGAGGGTGCGGTGCCGCAACAATTTCAGCTTGTCACAGAAAATTTTGCGGCGTTAAAAATTCCATTACTTAATACCGGTGTGCCGGCAGATATTATCGCTCGTCGACCAGATGTTGGCAGTGCAGAAGCTCAATTACAAGCAGCCTCTGCCAATGTTTATGCTGCACGTACAGCATTGCTACCAAGTTTGCAGTTGGGTGGTAATGCAGGAGTAAGTACGAGCGAATTATTCAGGTTAAATCCAGCCACTCAAGTAGCAGGTTGGAGTGTGACTCTAGCGCAAACATTGTTTTCCGGTGGGCGTATTAAAAATCAAATAGGTTTAAGCGAGTCTCGTCGCGTCGAATTAGTAGAACAATATCGACAAACAATTTTAGTTGCGTTGCAAGAAGCTGATGATGCAATCAATCGAATTAATATTTCGTTACAACAAGAAAATAATCAACAAAATATTATTGCACATGCTGAACGCAGCTTAAACCTTATTGAAATTCGCTACCGCGAAGGTAGTAATGATTTATTGTCATTGTTGGATGCGCAGCGCAACTTGTTTCAAGCAGAAGATTTGTTGGTACAGCATCGCTTGGCGCGTTTAAAAGCAACAGTGGATTTGTATAAAGCTTTGGGTGGTGGCTGGCAAAAAATATAGAAAAAGTATTGTATGTAGGCGTGCTGATCGTGCAGGGTAGTGTAGATGTGCTGCTAAATCATGAGTCGATATTTGTATACTAGTTGAAACCACTTAACACAAATAATTTTTCTTCAATAATCTCCGTGAATACCTCAAAAAATAAATTATTTTCTATTTCACTCCCAACATCTACTTGAATACAGTTAGGTAAACCATATGCAGCAAGATAAGACACTTGAATATTGCTACGTGCTAATTCTTCTACAAGAGATTTTGCTTTATTAGCTGATTTAAAATTAAGCATTACAAAATTACCATACGACTTAACATAATCCAATTCAAGTAAATTAAAGCAATTGTAGAAGCGATGTAACTCTTGAGCGGTGCGCTGAACAAACGGCTCAATGGAAACTACATTTTTTTTTGTATCAACATTTAAGCTTCTAGTTATCAAACTTGGTTCAAATGTTAATTGCACTTGAATTAGTGAATTAATAATCGCTGGATCGGCGAAACCGTAGCCTAAACTAATATTAGCTAAACCGTCTGCCTTCGAAAAGGTACGTAACACAATTAAATTTGGGTACGACAACCGATTAAATCTAGCATATTCAGGGTTAATGTTGATTGCGTAGTCATAATAAGCCTCGTCCAGCACAACCAAAATATGCGGCGGAACTTGCGCAAGCCCGTGCAGCC
>JANPKH010000250.1:0-2217 GCA_031425935.1 Gammaproteobacteria bacterium
GCTATGTCATGCCGCTGCGCCCCCCGGCGTACCTCCCCATCGCGGACCTGCTGACCGGTCGCGCGGACGCATCGTTCTCCACGGTCGCGAAGTTGTGTATGCGGTTGGCAGACGCGTTCTTGAAGTTGCACGCGCAGGGCCTATGCTACCGCGACATCAGCCTGGGAAATGTCTTCTTCGATCCGGCCACCGGGACTCCGTTGGTCTGTGACAACGACAACGTCGGTATCGATGGGCGGGAGCCGGCTCGGGTGCTCGGCACCTCTCGCTTCATGGCTCCGGAGGTGGTGCGGGGGGGCGAAACGACGGGGTGCACGCGATCCAGCCCGCACCCAGCATTAGCCAGGCAACGCGTTGCAGCGCGAGACGGTCAGTAGGCATCGACAGGAACCATAACCTCACGAATCTAGACGCGCCTGATTAGTGACTTCGTTGCCTGGCGCGTTTGACCCAGCCGAATGGCCCTGTCTATAGTCCGCGCCCTAGTCGCGGTCGTTTGAATGCCCAAAACCCTCATGCTTCCCATGCCTTATTCCACTTCGCAGCGTCGTTCCATGAGGGGCATCGTCGTCGGGCTCTGCCTGTTGACCACGGCGGTCGCGGAAGCGCAGATCTCCCCGGGCGGCGGCATGGGCCCCGGTGGCGGTATGGGCGGCCCTCAGCCCGCGGGCGAAGAGAAGAAGGAGGGCGTCGCGGAGGCTGCCCCCAAGACGCCGGGCCTGCTCCCCACGACGCCTGCCCTGCCCGCTCCCAAGGGTCGGCGCAAACGCTGGAAGCTGATCGAGATCGACGGCTACTTCCGGCTCCGCACGGAGTGGTTCAAGAACTTCCACCTCGGCTTCCTCGATCGCGCCCGCAACGGCAGCGATCTCGGTGGTGCACCGTTCCCGCGCGCGATGGGTTGCTACACGGAGTCGGTCGATCCGCCGTGCAAGAACCTGTCGAACGCGAACATGCGGCTTCGCCTCGAGCCCACGATCAACCTCGACGAGGGAACGTCGGTCCACATCCAGGCCGACGTCCTCGACAACCTCGTCCTCGGCTCCACGCCGACGAACCAGGCGCTCGGTACGTACAACGATCTGAACCTGCCGCCGCTCGGCGCGTTCGGTAACAGCAACCAGGATCCTCCGCAGGCCGGCAAGAACAGCGATCGCGACTCGATCGTCATCAAGCGCGCCTGGGCCGAGGTCGCGATCCCGCTCGGCATCCTCAAGTTCGGCCGCATGCCGAACCACTGGGGCATGGGCATCTTCTCGAACTCCGGTGGCCACGATCCGATCGCGGGCACCTACGATCTCGACGCCGACTACGGCGACTCCGTCGATCGCGTCAGCTTCTCCGCGCTGATCCCCGGTACGGATCTGCGCGCGATGCTCGCCGCCGACTGGGCCTCTACCCGCCTCGTCTCGAACCAGACCGCCGCCGGCAAGGGCCGCGAAGGTCATCCGTTCGACCTCGACGACACCGACGATCAGGACGGCTGGATCGGCGTGATCTCGAAGATGGACTCGCCCCAGGAGTTCAAGGACAAGGTCGACCGCGGCGACGTCTCGTTCAACTACGGCATCTACTTCGAGTACAAGACCCAGAGCTGGGACAACGACCTGAACGGCTTCACGCTCGGCCAGAACCTCAACACCGTCGAGCGGTTCGTCCCGCGCGACATGAAGACGTACACGCCGGACATCTGGGCCAAGCTCGGCTACGGCCGGTGGCAGCTCGAGGGCGAGTTCGTCGCGCAGCTCGGCTCGATCAACAAGCTCAGCGATCTCGGTCGCTCGGTCGGCGCCGACATCCGCAAGTTCGGCGGCACGGCTCGCGTCTCGTGGAAGGGCCTCGAGAACAAGCTCCGTCTCGGCATCGAGGGCGGCTTCGCCACCGGTGACCAGTGGGACAACAACCCGCAGGGCAACACGCACATCTCGAACGCGAACCTCCTCGGCACCTGCCCGGCCGGCACCGCGTGCCCGGCCGACACCAAGCTGTCGCAGTTCATGTTCAACCGCGAATACAAGATCGACATGATCCTGTGGCGCCACCTGATCGGCGCTGACCAACGCGGGCTACGTCAAGCCGTTCCTCGGCTACGAGCTCAGCAAGGCGATCGCGCTCCGCGTGGCGAACATCACCTCGTTCGCGCTCAAGCCCATCGCGACCCCCGGCAACTCGACCATGTACGGCACCGAGTTCAACGCGGATATCGCCTACTCGAGC
>JANPKH010000251.1:0-8272 GCA_031425935.1 Gammaproteobacteria bacterium
CAAGATTCCCCACTGCTGTCGGATAGATAGGGCTCTTCTCATGCCCGTAAGTGGTTGATTCCTCACATAAATCAACTAAAGATCGTTGGCTATTTACAAATACCTAGTCCTTACTGCGTGAATCCTCTGGGGTGGCATCAATTATCCATACCATCAACTAATCAAACATAAAATATAATATAAACAAATGGTAAAAGAAAATTTTTTTAAATCACTATTAACCTTAATCTATAAGGCCCTAAGAGGGCAACAATACAGCTACTACTCACCAATGCGCTACTAAATTTTCGCACCGTTAGGCACTCACAATCGCGTTCAACTTGCATGTGTGATGCAACTGGCTAGCGTTCATCCCGAGCTAGGATCACACCCAGTTATTAAAAGTTTACATCCTAAATAAATTAAAGAAATATTAAAAGATCCATGCTAATAGATCTTGTTTGGGTTCAGTTTAAAGATTTTAATAAAAAATATAAATTAGTTAAAATAGGGGTGTGGTTGTAGGGTCTCTAAGTTATCACACGTATTTTCGAGATGAGTAAAAATAACGATGTTTTTTATTTGCAATTGTTCCAAGAGGCTCTTCATAAGCCTTTAAAAGACGAGGCATCGCAAACGCGTGCCATCAAACCATAAAATGCTCAAATGGGAGTGCACAAATACGAATAGGCATGTGATGGTGGAAGCGTCCACAAATCTCTGCACATTGTCCATAATAAAAACCCACGTTGTCAATGTTAAGGACGTGATGTGTGGAGCGACCTGGAATACAATCCATCTTTATACCTAATCCAGGGATAAACCATGAATGTACAACGTCAAAAGAATTTGTAATGATTGCGATATTTACATGCGCTGGTAACACTACAATTCTTCGAGTTCGTAACAGTCTTTTGTTAAATGGTAAGGCTATATTTTCGTGACGTTTGCGGCTAGTTTTAATTATTTCGTAGTGGGTCATGTGGCTGGTTCGGTCTGCTAAGATCATACGGTGTTTAGTAACGTAAGGTTGGTAAGATAAATAAATTCTGGAGGTTGGTCTTCCCTGCCAGTCCATGTAATAACGCATTCTAGTTTTTAAGGAGCTGACGCGTTTATACCTTTTTTGACGAAAAATTCAATAAGTCTGGTGCGTGTTAAGTTTTTGCTGAACATCTTGTGAGCCGGAACCGAAACGAGTTCTTACCAACTCTATTAAGTCAGTATCTTGCCTCAACTTTATAAAATTTAAGGGGTATTTGATAATTCGTAAAGGTGTTTGTATACTTTGTCCTTTTTGAGAATAAAAAGAAGTCTCAACAGATTCACTATGCCCAAAAATCAACCCTTCCGGATCTCTCGTGAAGGTAAGATCCTCAGCAAGCTCTGCGAAACCGTCGTCCAACTCCTCAGTATCAACTGGTGTAATTAACTCATTATCAAACTCATCGTCATATAAAGATAACCCAAAAACATTGACTTTATAGGGGTACACATCCGAGTCTGTAAAATCATGCAGTGGCGTTCGGTTGCTGCTTATAGGGTTGAAAATATTGTGCGTATCACCCACCTTGTCAAAAAAAAGATTGCTATCAAATTTTGTTAAGGGGAGTTTTTTCGGGCTGTTAGTTGTTGGAACTTTTTTTGTTGGGGCTTTTCTAAGTTTAAATTCCTCAAAATACATCCATTTGGGAATCAAAAAAATACCGTCGTCGTAATTAAAACTTTTATCAATTACCTCGTACACGCGTGGAGAAAATTTGAACATTTTTACCTTTCGGGGTAAAACTTTAGGTTTTGTGGGTTTTTTGGGGGGGGTATTCTGCTCTGTTTGGGCTAAAACTTCTGGGATGTGTGGTTGTGGCTCTTCTAAAATTTCAACAAATTTTGGGGATTTTTTCACACTTTTAGGTGAAAAATCATTTCCTTCAATTATTGTTGATACGGTGGGTAGGGGTTTAAAACTATTATTTAGTTTTGTTAAAATGGTTGGGTTTAAATCTAATAATTTTGTGGTAGTGTTTACACGGATACGGTTGAGTCTTTTGTTAGAAATTCTGTTACCAAAAACATAATCGTTATATGAATAATCGATACGTCTTGTCTCCTCGTTTAAAGATGTTTTCACAAAATACTCTCCGTCGTCAAGATAATCAGCTGTCAAAACCTCCATAGCTGGGGTGAGGTAAAGGTTCTCGTCATTTAACCTAGCGACTTTAGCAAACTTAGAAAATAGTTGACGATTATTTAAATTAAGACTAAAAGGCCTTAAGATTTTAAAAAGCCTGCGATCTGCATCAGCTCTTACGTACTTGCGGTAAAAGTCATGCCCCATTAAAAAAGCGCTATTATCACGAGCAGTTGTGTGGGCATAAATATCCACTTCTTTGTACCCTTCCCAATATGCGGCGACCCACGAACTTTGGGCACGAAGTTGGTGTATATGCAAAAAATCATCGGCAATTTGTAAATCAAGGGGGTTGGATATAACCCACTTATTGTTACCTATGTTTTTAGGTGCAGTTAGGACGTCAGTTACAGCCTTCAATTCGTATTTGTAGACTCAATACCACTGTTTACCACGAACCCTTAATGTAAACAAACTTGATTCTGCTTGCCACTCAACCATTCTTAAAATAAAATTTGAATTTGTAATAATATTAATACATCAACTTACAGGAAGTAAACATACAATCAAGTCACCTCATTTACCATGGGGTCTGTATGTTGTGGCTATACGCGGTCGAAATTTTATTACTCTATACCGGAACACCCTCATAAACAATAAAAAATATAATACCCAAAAATATGAAAACCAAAACCACCACCAATACTGTCACTGAGTTAGGTGTATAAGGATATCTGTTTTAGTATTGTTAAATCCAATATGGAAATTAGAGATAAAACTCACTTCTGTAATTATACCACCTCACACCCCCACAGGGCTGTTGTTTAAAAGTTAAGTTAATTAATTTGCAAGTTTCGACTAAAGGTTTACACCGCAAGAATAGAGTAGTAGACGTAAAAGAAGAATACAAAGACCCAACACATTGTGAAAAACTTAATTTTGTATGCTGGGCTAATCCTATTTCGCCAATTGTTGAAAAGGATAAAACTCATAAGCAGCACAATAAACCAATTAATGTAAAAAAAAACATTTAAATAATAGGTGGTGGAGTACTCTTTAAGGAGATTTTTATACGAGGATAGGTACGACCAATCAAAGTGAATATTGTTATCAGTAGAATATTTTAAAATAAGATAGGCGCACAATGCATATGCAATAAAAGTGAGCAGACTGATTGCCACGTTGGACGCTAAACTTGAATTAGTTGCGTATTCATTTTTATTTAAGTTGTTTGGGATTCGCATATAAACATGTTTTCGAGCTTTTTTAAAATCAAAAAAGATGTAATAATATAATTTATAACTGTAAACTAAACCACATAGAGAACCCAAAACAACCAACCCAAAACACATTAAGTTGAATTGAGATTCGGGTGTACTTTCGACAAAAAGAAAGTGTTTCATATAGTACCCTCAAGTAAATGAAACACCAGCTAGATTAGTTAAAGCTATAAAACTCATGAACGCCTCAAATGGGAGGTATTTGTAAAACCCGCCCATTCGTCGCATATCTTGGTGATTGTTGGCAAAACGAATAACATGGCCCATACACATAAAAATAATTGCTTTAAAAAAACCGTGGACGTATAAGTAGATAATAACTACGTCTGGGTTTTTAAAAAATGTTAAAAACATTAACACACCGCAATGGCTGATAGTGGAATAAGCTAACAACCGTTTTACGTCTGTTTGGAAAATTGAACAAACACCCCCGAAAAATGCGGTTAAAGCGCCAAAGAATATAATATAAGTCCTAGCAAACGGTGAGAGTTCGAATAGGGGATAAATCCTTAAAATAAGAAAAATACCAGCAGAAACAAGAGTTGCCGAGTGGATTAGTGCTGAGGCTGGGACGGGCGCTTCCATAGAATCTGGCAATCAAATATGGAAACCAAACTGTGCTGATTTGATGAACGCAGCTATCATAAATAAATAGGTTAAGCTATGCAGGGCCGGGTATTTATTAAAAAGTAATTTTGCATCGGTTTGATTGTAAGAGGAGACGCATTCATTAAAATGAAAAATACTCAAATCCCCGAGCATATTATATATTAACACTAACCCTAAAAAAATACAACTGTCACTGATTTTATTGAACGTAAAGGCTTTAAAACTAGCCTTCATAGTACCCATCCGAGTTGCCCAAAAATTAATTAAAAAAAACGAAGTGATACCAATCATCTCCCACCCGAAATACAAAATCACAAAGTTACCTCCCGTAACTAATATAACCATACTGACGACAAAGACATCAATAAACAGGATTAGACGGGCTACATTTGGTTCATAACGAAAGTAAGCAAATGTGTAGATATTTATACAAAACGCAATTGATAGGACTAATAACGCGAATGACATAGACAAATTATCAAAATAAAAGTCGAACCCTATCTCCTTAGTTGCAGTTATAAAAAACCACTTACCGTAAGAAGTTGTATAGGAGAAGTTATTAACTCAAACATAAAAAGTACTAACAACACCATTCATTCAAAATAATGTGAGGGTAGTCGTCGTGAGGGTAAAACAACCGTATAAACCTAATTTATTAATATATAAAAAAGAAGCAATTACAGAACTGGCGAATAATAATCCAGAAAATGTAAAGAGCCCAAATACTATAGAATGGGTTTGTCACTGCAGGGCTGAATCAACCGCACTCTTCACTTCTTGTCCTAAACCCATGATAAAAAAAAACAATGTCAGCGCAGTATCTATACCAGCGATTGACAAGCATCAGTCCTGAAGATAGCCAACCGAATCCGGCGCAACTAACAAAATAAATACAGAACTAATAGTCTCAAACCCGCTATATAGCGCAATAGATAAGCACGAACGGAAGTACGTTGTGGCCAGATCTAATTTAAAAACCGGTGTGGTATTAAAAATCTTTAAAATTGCCATAGATACCTCTAAATCTGGAATCTCGTCAAAAAGATAGTGATGCATGAGCTCCCTGTGGTGTAATAAAAAAAAACACACCCAACCGTCAAACCTAAAAAGCGTTTCTAAAAACTGCGCACTTCCGTGAAAAAAATCTATAATTGCAGGATCTACATTAGATCGTTCACGAATAGCTCTACAAAAATACACCGCATATTGCTCCAGGGGGGACACGTATATAAATAAAACAAATAAAAAAAACAAACCTTTATTGGATTTAAAAAGTTTAAAGAAAGACCCAGTAACAGTAGAAAACCATAGCGGCATTGATTGTAAAGTAGAGAGTAATTTTAGTACCAATTGGTTGAGGTAATAGGTGTATAATCTACCCAGCCAAGTAGTTAAAAAATACTCTCATAAATCCTCGAGTCATCGATAAGTTCAGAAATCCCCCATATACGGTGTAACGATTTCCTTTATCCGAATAATTAATTTGTAAGTATACGTATCCTGTAGTTCCATAACATGCGCATTAATAAACGGTAGGTGCGGCGCCACTCACTTCTCCACCCGTCTCGCAATATTCTTAAAAAAAAATGTTATCTCCTGTTTAATGTTCACTGTATTAATGAATAGAAATAAATAATAACTTACATTAGATGCGTGGATGAATTGATTCCTAAAAAAATTTGCCAAAAGTTGTGCGGGGACTGGGTATCAAAGTTATCCCGCGCGATGGTCCGCGGATGGTATTTGCCACCCAAAGATCAAAAAAATCCAAGCTGTGTGTGTATAGAGTTTGTATCTACCAAGTGTACCCCAACTAGGTGGGGTACAGTGCTGAGGGGGTTATAATCAACCATCGGGGGCGCATCCCAAACAATCCCGAACAGGCCGCCCCCCAACGCCTTAGCCCACGCTGAAAACCAGCCTGTCATATCTCATATCCAAGTCGACATCTCTCACATAAAATAATTAACAAAGTGTTTTCTTAAATGTCAATAATTTCGTAAAATTATTGGATTAAATTGTTATTAGTGAAAACTGGGTTTAAATACTTAGCTAATCTGTGCCTTAACCCATTTAAACGATGAATTGCGCGGTATAGAAATAAATCAAGGAGCGTAGATCGCCTTAAAAAATTAAATGTCAAATACATAAAAATATAAATATCAGAGGCTAGCATACCAACGTTACCACCCAAACGGTTGTAAAACCTACCGTAGGGTAGAAATGAGGCGGCGCACAAACACGCCATTATAAATAATGCAAAAGTAAATTGGTAGAAAAAATTTATTTGTATAAAAACAGAAGTATTTTTATAAAAATACTTTTTTCTCAAAATGTATTTAGAAAAAATGGTTATTTTACGGCTGTATTCCAGTTGGTGGGAATGTCCATGTAGTACAGGTTGAATAAATAGTAGTCAAAAAAACAAAAGTAGTCCTAAAATTCCCGTATTATGGTACGGGCATACAATTAGCCAAGCCATGTAAGCTCTGAAATACCAATGTGGGGCTACGCCATAAAATCTAATGTCATTGACAAGACCAATGTCCCCCCACATAAATATTTCGTAACTTAGTGCCTCGGGATCTGGGTAAACAAACCAACAGAATAGAGCAAACATAAAAAACATAATAGATCCCCACGTCAGTTCGTTCGATAAAGCCTCGTCTCACCAAACTAACTCAATATCCAAACCATCAAAAAATACTTCATTTTTTCAGTCATAGTGCATATCAAATGAATGTAAAACTCCTAAATAAAACAAATAAAAAGCGGATAAATAATGTACGTACGCCAACCGCACTAATGTGTCAGTATTCAACTGCTTGTCGGTGAATATCCACCAATAAAACTTCCCTACGTTAAGAAAGAAGGTATTCATAATGTTTACTGCTATTAGCAGAGTAATCTCACTTAAATGGGTACAACATAAAACTAAACCAAAAAATGTTACAACATGTAAAATAAGAAATGAAAAAACACCTGAACGTCAAGTATTATCATGCTCGTAATCTATTGTGTGATTATAGAGTTTTCTTCACAAGTGAAATCAAGAAAAAACAAATAGAAGATCCACACCGCGCTCATGTAATCAAAAAAAATCGTCGGTATACATGTCTTCAATATCCTCTTCGTCTCGAACCATTGGGATAAGCATCGGATCAGGGATAAGACTGAATGAAACCATTACCCCACTAACGAGTTGTGAGGCCATAGTCAAAAGAACTATAAAACCCAGAATTGCAATGCTGTCGTGATAAGAAACACTCAAAATAGTGAAGTACTTTACAATATTAAATATATTTAAATCTATATAATTCCTCCCGTACCAACTCATAGTTTATAAAAAACTGGTATATACACCCGCGGGTGGGGGTATAAAACGTACACGTATGCGCGTAAAATCCGAAGTTATTTTATAATTTTTATGTAGAAAATTTTACATAAAGGGGTTTATTGAAATTAAGTTCCGGTCTAGCATCTTAGAAATGTGTAAAAATTTTTTATATTTGCTTTGTTTCCAAAAAAAAATGTTAAATCCAAATTTAATTTTTTTTCACTTTATAGTTCGTCTGCGCTTCGGTACTGCCAACTGGTTTACGTGGTTGGTGTTGTTTATATATCGATGATTTTTGATAGGTATGTACATAGGATGCATAAAAAATACCAATTTCCAATGTCTTTGTTTATTATTTTAGAAAATGTTGAACCTTTGGTATATACTAGTGACAAATTATCGGCTAACCATTATATCGCGTTAATACCTAATGAGGAGATTTTTAATGTGTCCTGTATTTTAAAAAATGAAGTGTTTTTTGGTTTTAATTTTTTATGTGAAATTTCTGCTATTGATACTATGAAATATTCTAAATTTTTACCGGAAGTTGGTATATTTCTCAACAAAAATAGAGTGGTTTTGTATTATATTTTTTATTTATATTTTTTAAAACTTAGACTAAGTTTTTTTTCATTTGTGAATTTAAAAAACAATCGCGTCGTCTCGATAGAAAAAAACTTTCCCAATGCAGCGTGGGCTGAGAGAGAAGTTAGCGAGATGTTCGGTATAAATTTTATTTTAAAAAAAGATAACAGAAATCTTCTTTTAGACTATACCCAAAATGAGCACCCCATGCTTAAGGATTTTCCGACAGAGGGTTACAAAGATCTGTATTATAGTTTTTTAGAAGAAAATTTGGTTTATATAAACACTCACTACGCCGAATTATAACATAGATAATATACCTATATGATAATATATTTATACAATAATATATCT
>JANPKH010000252.1:0-2145 GCA_031425935.1 Gammaproteobacteria bacterium
GGTAAAGCCAGCGGTGCCAAGATGGGGATGGGGAGTGGAGGAACCATGAAAAACGGTGCTGGGTGGGGTTGGTGAAAATGTGGGATGGTAGGGGGATGTGCAGGGGTGGGTATGTTCAGTGGTGGTGGAGGCAAGAAGGTGGGTCGGGTAGGAACTCTCGCGTGGCGAGTGGGTCCTACCGGCGATCCAAAAAACGTCGGAGGCAAGGGGTCGGCTTAAAATGCCGGCTAACATCACGATGGTCGAGAAAAGCTAGGAAATCCCTCATGAATCGCTCGGGAACTTTGTCTCGTATCCACTGGGCGTTTGCCAGGTCAATGTGAACATAGCGGCAGTTAGGGGAGTTGCATCCGTCCCCGTCGGTTGAGCAGAAGCGGAAACACAAAGGTTGTCGAGGTTTACCTCTGATCTCGCACATTGGGGGGCGGACCTGATCCCGTTCGGGCCGGCCATGATTGATTTCGTCGAGGAGTGTTTGAACTCCGCGGGTGGAGCTGGTACTGACTCGGGACATCATGCAGGTCCGTGCGCGCAAAAACTGACGTTGGGACTCACCTGTTTGTCCAGAGGACCTGTCGGTGGTGGTGTCCCCGGGTGACCGAGTCTGAGTGGCTTGACGAGAGGCTTGTCTGGATGCGTTGCCTCCCGCATGAGAGTCCCCAACCGGACGGAAGCATTTTGGTGTCTCCTTGGCAAAGAACCCATCACGTGGAAGCTCAAGTGTGATCTGTGTGTGCTGGAAATACGTGATTTGTTTGCGCCAGGTGACGAGGATCGGTAACAGGCGATTCTGATCGGTGTCGATGCTGGGAGTCAGGAGCGTGAGGTTGGTGTCCTTGCCAACTCGGGCGATCATGAAAGTTTCGGCTGGTTCACAGCGCGGCTGCATCCATGTTTCATACAGGTGAAATAAGTCAGCGACCGCAATCATAACTGCCATAGAGAGACGTTCGCGTTTGTCCCTGGAAATTTTGTTATCCCAGGCGTCCACCAGGCGTGATTGCCTGAGTTGACTTGCCAAAAGCAGGAGGTGACCCGCAAGAGGGGAGAAGCGGGAGAAAGCGCTATGGCCAAAGGTGAGGCGTTCTGCATCGCGGTGATCATTGGACATGATGTGGAGCAGGTAAACTATATTGGTGATGATGTCCGCGAGCTGCGTGGCTTTGAGGCCGCCCGATGGGAGGCGAGATGATCTGGCTGTGGCGAAAGCATCGATGGATCGCAGGAAATGCCACGGAGTAATTACCGAGGTTGGTTCCTCAACGGATTGGATGCGGTAGCCGGAACGGAAAGCGGCCGACTGCAACGCTTGTATAATTGTAACTGTAAAAAATGACTGGACAAAATTGCATTCGACCTCTGGTTCTTCTTCTGACGATGTGGCGTCGGCAATCTGTTCTTTGAACCATGTGGTTAGGGAGTTGACCGGGGTGCTGTTGGGGGTTTTCTGGTGTGCTCCCTTGAACAGCCGAGCTAGGTCTGGCTGGATGTGGCCGGGGGCGAAAAAATATTCCTCTTTCCATACCTTGGATGGATAGTCTAGGGTGACGATGGGAGGGTCGCCGTGAAGGGCCAGTCGGTAGGAGAGGAGAAAAGCGTACTTGGAAACTGGGTCCCGGCAGGTGGCTGATGATAGCATGAGTTCTCGGGAGAAGTCAAAGGTGACTGGCTCGGAAGTGGCGGTGTCTACCGCTTTCCCGGAGGTCGCAGCTACTTTGCTTTGCCGGACGGCGGTGGTTAGAGCGGCCGAACGGGGGAAATTCTGTGAACCTCCCGGCAAGGCCGATTGCCCCCGCATAAAAACGGGTAGTGCCCATTTGGTGTCTTGAGACGAGACATTTGTTGCCGTGTGGGCGACCCTGACTGCATGGGGATCATGGGTAGGCTGCGTTGGAGGTATTATGGCGCACGGGAGGACCGATCCGCCCAACGCGGAAAGGGAGCCCATGATAGGGGGAACTGTGGGTCGCGGTGCGAAGAGGAGTGCTCGCTTAGGAGGGGGCAACGGAGCCCCCGTCGAGCTGACCGAGCGTTTTTTCCAAATGTTGGCAGGTGAGGCCACCTCGACAACAGGAGCGGCTGCTGCCACATCTGCCGCTGCGGTGCCCTGAACCTGTGCTTCATCTGGTACGCGCAAGAACTCGT
>JANPKH010000253.1:0-2155 GCA_031425935.1 Gammaproteobacteria bacterium
CTCTGGTGTTATCACCACAGCCATGTGTCTATCGCGCATCTGCCGTCAAGACACTGGATAAAGCCAGCAAGTCATGGCGCTTGGTATTTTCCAGCCCTAGTTACGCCGGGGCGATCGCTGCCGTCAAGGCAGGCATGGGAATTACGGTGATGCCTCATGCCATGATACCGGACGAGCTTCAGGCCATCGAATCAGACTTATTGCCAAAATTGGCGGATACACATGTATCACTGCTCAAACACCAGGCCAATAATCCGGCAATTAACACGCTCGAAGAATTTGTATTGCGAAAACTTAAACGAATCTAATATACCCAATGTCTTTGAAGATACTGGGTATATTCCCTTATAATATCACTGCTGAAGCAAAGCTTGCGCAGTCACTCAATGGGAAGAATAGTGCTTCTTTTCCCATTCAGAATACGCAATCGCCCTGTGGATACCTTCAAATACGAGTAATATATGAGGAAAATAATTATGCTTTGGATTACTATCATCGTTCTTTGCGTCGCCATTGGCGCGGCTTTAGTGGGAGTGCTTATGAGTCGGGTAGAACAAGCAAAATATACCATCTTTGAAAAACATGGCGAAATTGAAATTCGTGACTATGCATCTTTGATTGTCGCGCAAGTGGAAGTATCCGGAGACCGTCAAGAGGCGATCAATCAAGGATTCCGTATGCTTGCAGACTACATTTTTGGCAATAACATCGTTGCTGAAAAAGTAAAAATGACCGCCCCGGTCACCCAACAAGCGTACGAAAAAATTGCGATGACCGCACCGGTCACTCAAACCGCAGAAGGAAAATCATGGGTTGTGCGCTTTTTCATGCCGGCTAGTTATACTTTACAAACTTTGCCCAAACCGAACAATGATGCGATTAAAATTAAAGAAATTGCTAAAACTCGCTATGCAGTCATTCGTTTCTCTGGAATGGCTAGCGCGCAAAATATCAGTCAAAATGAGGCAAAATTGCTCTATTTTATAAATGCCAACCATTTGAAAGCTATCTCTCAACCAACCTATGCCGTTCCTGCGTAGAAATGAGGTCATGGTGGAAGTTAGTAATTAGGATTTGTCTCTGGACACAATGACACCAATGCCCGCCAAGCTAAACATTTAATTGAAGTAGCCACTTTTTTGGCAATAGCGCAGTAATTCCCGCTCTTCTGTAACTTATTGAATTGCAACAAATTTTGGTCAATAAATTTGTCGTTAATCGCGAACTATTCCTTGCGCGATGGGGTGATTCTAAGAGGGGAGAACCGCGGGCCTTCGTCGCTGCGCTCTTCTCCCCCTCCTAGTGCGAGCAGCGGCTTTGCTGATGCGTAGCATATTATACAAGAAGGAAATCCCGCGAACAGAAGGAATTGCTGGCAACAGAGAAAATGCAGATAATATTTGATGAGTTGAAAAATCAGAATAGAGGCGGATGTTTTTTGGTTTTATTTGAATTAAGGCTGCCCCAAATGAGCAGCCTTAATATATTTCTTAAGAACTACTATTTTGCTGGTGGCATTAACACCGTATCGATTACATGGATTACACCATTGCTAGCTTCGATATCAGCTTTGACTACTTTTGCATTGTTTACATATACATTTCCATCTTTCACAGAGACATCGACACTGGCTCCTTCAACCGTCTTAACATTGCCGGGTTGAATATCTTTAGACATAACTTTTCCCGATACAGTGTGGTAGGTTAAAACAGCAACCAGTTGTTCTTTGTTCTTTAGAAGATTTTCTAAAGCGCCTTTAGGTAGCTTTGCGAATGCTTCATTAGTCGGCGCAAATACGGTAAATGGCCCTGCACCTTGCAATGTATCTACCAAACCTGCAGCCTTAACAGCTTCAACCAGCGTAGAAAAATCTGGGTTTGACGAAGCAATTTGAACAATATTTTTATTGGTCATATCTGCCGCATATCCGAGGATGCTGGTAAAAAGAAATAACGCTCCGGTCAAAAATCTAAAAATAAATATTTTCTTCATATAATTACTCCTTAATTATTTTGAAACTGATTATTTTGAAACCGATTTTTTTAAAACATAAATCATCCAAAGGCTAGCCAAACCAACTAGACCGTAAATAATTCTACTAAGTGCGCTCATGTCCCCAAAAATAGCAGCGACAAGATCAAAATTAAAAAAGTTT
>JANPKH010000254.1:0-7979 GCA_031425935.1 Gammaproteobacteria bacterium
CCGTCACTTCGCAACCCTGGTAATTCGACATTTTGTTTGCCCACGACGTGGGCTTCCCCGCCACTGATGTAGCGACGCATGCCCGCGTCATGGGCGTGATGCATGTTGGGTGGCATTAGCATTTTGATGTTTTTTCCGAGCACTTCTTCGACTTTGTAACCAAATATATCAGACGCCGCAGGGTTGAAAGACTCGATGATGCCATTGTCGTCAATCGTCATTATTCCCTCGGCCACGCTGCCAAGTAGGGTGCGGATTTGTTGCTCTTTTTCAGCCGCTATTGCTTCTGATGACATCAATTTACGCGCAAGTGGTTTTAGCTGGGTTCGCAGTATTGCTGCACCTATCAACACTAATAAAACCAAGATTGGTACAAGAAAGGTAAATTGCTGGCGGATTTCGGTGTAGAGCTCTACCGAATCTTGCTTATTGACCATACTAAGATTTGGCGCGAGCATGCTATAGGCCGCAACGACGTTATTGCCACGATAATCTAATGATTCTATAACTCCGGATCCGCCATCCAACGCGACTTTCATCGGCAAGGGCATACCGTATTTACTGTGAGATTTGATGCTGAAAATATCTGAATTGTGATTTTGGGGCAGGCACAGAAGGTTGGTGGCCTTTTCCATGCAAATGACAGCTTCACCCGTTTTGCCAAGCGCTTGTGCGTCATACAATTGCGTTAGTAATGAGTCGAGGGAGCGCTCTAGGATCAGCGTACCAAGACGTGTGGAACCATTGAAGATTGGTGACGTTGTTTGTAACCGCAGGCCGTTGTTCCACAGTAAAGTGCTTGGCGACGAAGTAGACAGCGTCACATTGAATTTGGCATTTTGGGTAAAACTTCCTATCCGTAAAAGTTCGTTTCCCGCTGGATTTTGTATAGCAACCCCAAAAAATTTCTCTGCCATTAAGGTTTCGCGGGCCTCTACATCTGATATTTCTTCTACATTGGTGGAATTAATTAAGTATTGAGTTAATTCCACTACGTCAGGACGTCTTGCGGTGCGATCAGTATTTAGTACAGCTTCTTCAACCGTCATGTGGAATAACTCAGTACGTCGGTCGAATTCTTTTAACAATTGATATTGCAGCGCTTTTTGGAGAACGTGTTGTTGAGATACAAACCCTGTTAGTCCAGCAGTGAGCGCCACAACTATGAGAATTGCAGCACCTAAAAAGGCAATTTTTTCGTCGGCTCTGAAATAATCATGTGAACGATTCCATTCCGTATTCGTCCAGCTTAGCCAAAGAGCGACACCAACTAAAATCATGCCTGAGGCGGTGTGCACTGCCATGCGAGCCGAGCGCGCCCAGCCAAAGAGCAAATCCGGCCCCAGTGCATAGCCGGCTAACCCGGTTGACCCGATGAGTAGGACGGAAAACGTTAATATTTGTGCCAGTAGGGCTTGTTTTTTTGTCGCAACGCGAGGTATTTGGATAAGCGCAGAACCCACGGTAATAAAGCCTAATGCAGTGTTGGGGGCCATACGGCCGGGGCGGACATTGCCGTCACCAATCCAGGTGTGTAGGTGTGGCCAATCAATACCAAAGCTGACATCAAACATTATTTCGATAAAAATAAGGCTGCATAGCGTAATTAACACCACTCCGATAATGGTTTGTAAGCGAGGGAATGATTTACCGGTAAGTCCGGGCAAAGCCAGTGCTAGCCCGGTCAAAATAAAACATAGTCCTGTATTGAATTGCATGGGTACAAATCCAATTTTGAATTGCACCATCAACGGTATGTGGAACAACCATCCAAATAGAACAGTGCCACCCATTGCAAATATCGCCAAGCCAATGAATGTTTGAATGATTTTATGCATAAGGTGATGGATTCATAATTCGATAGGACATTTGGTGGGTTTCATTAACTAGATGCGTTATGCGCAAATGATGTGTTTAAACATTCCGTTAGAAAAAGACTAGCAAAGAAACGTCAATATGGCCAAAAAGAAGCTTCAGTGTGCTAAATGAGTAGTATGTATTCTGGAATATCTAACCTTTTAACCGCGTGTAAAAGTCGCGCGTGGTGAACTAGGGGTAATAGTCATCTTGTGCATGCAAAAAGTCCGCTAAAAGCCTACAATAACGGCCTTTTTCCGCATCTCTATTTTGGCCCCATTCTATGAATTCCAACTCTACTAGTAACCCCACCATCGGTTTCGTGTCGCTCGGTTGCCCTAAAAATCTCGTTGATTCCGAACGCATCCTTACGCAGTTGCGCACCGAAGGCTACAACATTGTGCCAACCTATAACGATGCGGACATGGTCATTGTCAATACATGTGGCTTTATTGATAGCGCAGTGCAAGAGTCATTGGGAGCGATTGGTGAAGCCTTGAATGAAAATGGTAAGGTTTTAGTGACGGGTTGTTTAGGCGCCAGAGCAGACGAAATTCGTAGCGCTCATCCCAATGTATTGGGCATCACAGGTGCGCATGCTTATGAAGAAATTTTGACGCAGGTGCATGAACATTTGCCGCCCAATCCGAATCACAATCCTTTTCTTGATCTAGTCCCGCCTCAGGGCATTAAACTCACGCCGCGCCATTATGCTTATTTGAAGATTTCTGAAGGTTGTAACCATACCTGTAGTTTCTGCATTATCCCCGACATGCGCGGCAAGCTGGTGAGTCGCCCAATAGGCCAAGTAATGGGTGAAGCTGAGCGGTTAGTCAAAGCCGGCGTGAAAGAGTTGCTAGTGATTTCACAAGACACGTCTGCCTACGGTGTGGACATTAAGCATCGCACCGATTTTTGGGATGGTCGCCCACTTAAAACCGATATGTATCAACTCGCGGCCGCATTAGGCGAGTTGGGTGTTTGGGTACGGTTGCACTATGTTTATCCCTATCCGCACGTGGACAATATTATTCCGCTCATGGCGCAAGGCAAAGTCTTGCCTTATTTAGACATTCCTTTTCAACACGCGAGCCCGACTTTACTGCGCAAAATGCGTCGCCCCGGTCAAGTGGAAAGAACATTGGAGCGTATAAAAGAATGGCGTGAACAAGTGCCAAATCTCACTATTCGCTCGACCTTTATAGTTGGCTTTCCGGGTGAAACTGAAGACGATTTTCAGCAATTGCTGGATTTCTTGACCGAAGCACAACTCGATAGAGTGGGTTGTTTCCAATATTCACCCGTGGAAGGTGCCAAAGCCAATGATTTGCCAGACCATGTACCGGATGAAATTAAGCAAGAACGTTACGATCGTTTTATGCAGTTACAACAGGGCATTTCAACTGAACGTTTGAAACTCAAAATAGGGCAGACGTTGCAAGTATTAATCGACGAAGTTGACGATGAAGGTGCTATTGGCCGCAGCTTTGCCGACGCCCCGGAAATCGATGGCTGTGTATATTTAAACGGTGAGGGAAATGTAAAACCGGGCGATGTGGTGAGCGTGTTAATTGAGCATTCGGATGAATATGATTTGTGGGGCACAAAAGTAGTTTAGAGTGATTAAAAGTTTAATTACTAACCAGACACAAATAAAGAATATTGTTTGATTCAAAACCGTATGACGCCTAAATGGATTTAGGTGGTAGAGCAATGCAGGAGCAATTGCCGAGGCATGGATGCCGATTCGAGCCTACACGGATGTATTAACGGCGAGTTTTGAATTAAACAGTATTCTTTGCTGCGCACTCATTTGTATTAGTGCTGTATTGAATGTAAATAATAGGAGAGTTAATTCAGCGTGAGCATTGTTACTACCAGCAAATCTTTTCTGCATTATCTTTATCGAGTTAAATTGCTGCGTTTCAGCATTATTTTTTTTACGATATTATTTTTATTGTATCTGATCCTAGCTTATACGCTCGTGCCATTTTTGCTCACAAAAGCAATAAAAGACAATTATTACCAGACAACAGGCCACCTACTAAGCATTGATAAGCTGACATTTAGCCCATTCGAATATTCGTTAAGTATTCATCAATTTAAAGATTCGGCGAATTTATGGCAAGCTGAGCGCGTTGATATTGAGGTGGGGTTGAGACAATCCATTCGTCATTCCATGCTGGTGGTTAATGAAATTAATATTAATCGATTGGTTGCCAATCCGCACCAGCTTGAAAGTGGTTTGTGGAATTTTGATGATGTGTTAAAGCATATTAATGCGTTGAATAAAAAGACACCTGTCAAAAAATCTTCTAGTAACACAGTTCCTCTCCTAATTAAAAAGATAGCTCTTCACAATGCAGAGATTAACTCTAATGCGCTTGCATTAAACAATTTATCCTTGGCTATTAAACCTTTAAATGTCACGATTAAAAATATTAATTTACAGGGAAAAAATCCTGCAACAATATCGCTGAAAGCTAACATAAATAAAACGACTCCGCTGGAAGTTACCGGCAGCTTCAATTCGCAAACCTTGCAAGCTGAATTAGATGTTAATGCTAGTGCTATACCTTTTATATGGTTTAACACTGCGCTTAAACCCTATGTTGCACTCGAAGTGCTGGACGGCTCAATCGAAACGCATTCGCACATTTCAATCAGCGAAGGCTCACTGAAAAATATTGTCACTAGCGGTAAATTAACAAACTTTAAATTGCGCCCCGTGAGTATTGAACAAGATGTTATTAAATTTAAAAATCTTGCCTGGAGCGGTGCGGTTATAGCGCTGAATGAAAAATCAGTCAGGGTGCCGCTGATTAGTTTGGATGAGTTTGATGGTCAATTTATTATTTATAAAGATCGTACCAATAATATTCAGGCGATGCTTGTTAAATCTGATGCACCTGTAGTAACAGCAACGCAGTCAAATTCCTCTGCAGCCGTTGTTAATTTACCCGAGCCGGTTAACGCGCCCTGGAAGTTTGCCATTAATAGGGTAGCAATTAATAATGCTGCGATAGGTTTCTACGATCAATCATTGGCCCCGTCATTTCTCGTTATCGTCCAGCAATTTAGTGGTGACATTACGGATATTTCTAATGATGAGCAACTCACAGCAAAAATTAATTTAGCGGGAAATGTGGATGGCACGGCGCCAGTGCATTTGAGTGGTGAAGCGAAGCCATTCATGGCGATGCCACAGGCAACTGTACTGTTTAGTTTTGAAAAAATGGACATGGGTGCGTTGTCACCTTATTCAGCGGAGTACGCAGGTTGGAGAATTAGAAAAGGCTTGTTGAGTGTTGACCTGCAATATCGGTTTGAGAAAGGGCTCATTGTTGGTAAAAATCATGTTGTAATTGATCATTTGGTATTTGGGGAAAAAGTTCGCAGCCCTCGAGCAATTGATATTCCACTTCGTCTCGGTCTTGCGCTAATGACTGATGAGCATGGAATTGCAATGTTTGATGCTGATATTTCGGGTGATCCCACGAATCCAAGTTTTGATATTGGTGCGTTATTCATGCGCGCTTTGCGCAATACATTTAAGAAGGTTATCACTTCGCCATTTCGTTTTCTTAGTGGTTTAGTTCGCAGTAACGAAGATTTAGGGCGAGTTGCATTTACTGCAGGCGAGTCGCAATTGAGCGATCAAGCCATTAATAAATTAACGCTCTTACATGAAGCATTAAAAAAACGTCCAAAAATGCGCCTGAATATTAAAGGTGTGTATGATGTAAATGCAGATGTGCAGGCGCTTAAAGAAGAGCAGGTCAAAAGTGCATTACAAAAACAAGGTTTAGCTATTGCGGATATTAATAGCGAAAATGCAGCTTGGGAGCAGGCAGTTTCGGTTTATCATAAAATGCAAAACCTAAATAATCCTACCCTTGGAGTTGTAGAAAAATATCAACAGTTAGTCGAGCTGCAAATGGTTGCCCAAGAACGATTAAGCAGGCTTGCTCATGAGCGTGCGTTAGCGGTAAAGCAATATTTTGTTTTACACTTAGGTGTGGCGAGTGAAACAGTTCTACTGGATGCGGAAACGGCTTGTACAAAACCCATTAAGTGTGAAACTAGTGAAGCTATTTTTACGCTTGAGCCTTAATGAATTCATTAATTTTTCAGTTAATGTGCAGGTTTTTATGATGGAAAAAATTGAACATAATTTGTCACAAAAATGTTTTCTTTTAATTGTTGATGGTGCGCAAGCTACTTTGAAATATCAGCTATTTCAAAAAGAAGGTGGGGATGTCACAGTAATAGACTTCACCAGTACGTTTGTGCCACCAGAACTGCGGGGCAAAGGGGTAGCGGAAAAATTGGTGCATGCAGGAATCAAATGGGCAAAAGAGCAGAGTTATGAATTACAAGCTAGTTGTTGGTATGTCGCTAAATTTATTCGTTGATTAGTTTTGCCAGTATGTAATTGTTTCTAATTCTAAAGGAAATATTGCTATGCAAACATTACACAATAATCGTGGCTTTACGCTTATCGAAATGCTCGTCGTCGTCGCCATCATCGCTATACTTAGTTTAATTGCATTACCATCAGCTGAGCCCACTGTTGCTCGTAAGCAAGTGTTGGAGTCGCTCGATTTAATTGAAGATTATAAAAAAGCAGTGGCTCTGTACTTCAAGGCTACCCTCAATTTCCCCAAAGATAACGTTGAAGCTGGTATTCCCAAGCCAGAGTTTTTGATTGGCAATTATGTGAATAGGATTGAGCTGCAGCAGGGCGCATTTCACATTCACTTTGGCAGCAAGGCTCATCCAGCGCTTAAAGATAAAATTCTTACTGTTAGGCCTATTGTTGTTAAAGGTTCACCAGAAAGTCCTATGTCGTGGATATGTGGTTATTCTGCAGTCCCTGAAGGAATGCTGGCGGCGAGCGTTGATAAAACAACCGCTGATCCAAAATTCTTACCATCATCCTGCCGCTCGTTGGTAATAAAATGAAAAAATTTATCGTCTTCATAATAATTTTGGCTGCAGTCCAATATCGGCATCAAATTATTAATACGTTTAGTCCACCACCTGATTATTCTGCAATGCATCCCGAAGGTGTTGTACTTTATGCAACTTCCTGGTGTGGCTACTGTAAGTTAGCGCGCGACTTTTTTGCACAAAATAAAATACCCTATGTCGAATACGACATCGAAACTTCAGCAGAGGGAAAGGCACAATACCAACGCTTGAACGGCAACGGTATTCCCTTAGTGGTGATTCACGGCACCGTAATTGGTGGTTACGATCCCGATGAAATGAAAAGCTTATTAAACTTAAATTAAATCGCGAGCGAGGGTTAGATTTCCGTGGCTTGCCACGTAGTAGATTTTAGGAACAAAAATCAACCTCGCTGCTTGTGGTGAGATGTTTAATTTGATTTCTCAGTGCCTACCTGCATGGGGGAGCGTTGCGGAAAAACAATTATTACATGCCCCCTTGTTCATACATACCCACTTATTCATACATGCCCAATTACTCATACATGCAAAGATAAGAAGTTTCCACATCAGCACTAACTTTAAAGCGTTGATTAGCTGCAACAATAAATGTTTGACCTTGCTTGAAGGTTTCTGCGGTGTTGCTGCCAGGTAATATAACGGTCAAGCTACCACTCACAACTGTCATATACTCTTTTTGGCTAGTGCCAAACTCGTAGTCACCTTGCGCCATTACACCAATAGTGGCGGGTAGGGTTTCAGTTTGAAATGCAATAGATTTAACCGCGCCGTTGAAGTATTCGTTAACTTTAAACATGGGGAATCTCCACCAATAGGTTAGGGAATTTTGGCCAACTGATACCAAAAATTTTTTCGTAAAAGCACGGACGCATAAAAAAGGCCGCATTTTCATGCAGCCTTTTTATCTTAATTTGGCTCCGCCTGCTGGACTCGAACCAGCGACCCAATGATTAACAGTCATTTGCTCTACCGACTGAGCTAAGGCGGAATTGTGCTCTTCAGAGTGAAGAGCCGCGCATCATATAGAGACAAAAAATAGCGGTCAACCTTTTTACTAAATTGCACGTGGTTTTCATTAGGATAAAAACAAAAAAAGACGCCGAAGCGTCTTTTTAATGCACGGATAAAAAACAACTTATTCGTATTTGC
>JANPKH010000255.1:0-14751 GCA_031425935.1 Gammaproteobacteria bacterium
ATTGAAACTTAGCCCGGATAAATCAGCAAAAAGATGACCTGCCAACTCTATACTCTGATCCATTATTTTTGGAATATCCGCTAATTGTTTCTCATCATAATAGCCACCTGCCAATTCATTTAAATTTTGAATAATCGCAAACGCTTGCTGCCCACTTTGTTGCCCCTTTTCTAGCGCGTGTAAGAGCTCACCCTTAATATCATTAACATCTGTTTTACTCAGCTGATATTGCGCATCAGTTAGGATTGATACAATTGTTTGTAAAGGTAATGCAATATCATAGGCCATTGCCGAAGTCAGCTCACCCATTGCCGATACCTTGTCACGCTCTGCCAATTTATTTTCGGCCTTCATTTGCTTGGTGATATCGTCGACAAGAATAACGATACCAGTTTCACTTTTATTGGTTGATGAATAGCTCGCTAAGGGATAGTCGGTTAACGCATAAAGCGTAAAATCAAAATAATATTGATCACGCTGACTGTGTTTAATCGTGACCGTTTCTTTACTGGTTAAAACGTCAGCTACTTGGCTGGGAGTTAGTGTAATTGAAGGATAAGCATCCCATAATTTTTTTCCTAACACAGTTGCAATGGGGCGACCGGTAATCGCTTCCGCAAAATGGTTCCACTGAATAATTTCCATATTTTGGTTAAGACCAATCAACATCAAGGGCATCGAATTAACAATACTGGTGATATATGCCTCACGACTTTGTAACTGCGCGGTCGTTTCTTGAAGCGAGGCAGTGCGCCTAGCAACGCGATCTTCGAGCGTGGCTTTTATTTCTGTTAATTCGCGATTTGAGCGCGCCGCCCGGCGGTTGGCAAAAATTAAAAAGATGGCGACAACTAACAGCGTTAAAATCAATACAGTTGCGGAGAAGTTCGCAACATGCTGCCATTTCGTGCTGCCATCTAAGTTTTTAAAAGGCGGTGCACTAGCAGCGTAAGTTTGAGCACTGATGGTAAGGAAACCGAGAAAAGCTAATATATTTTTCATAAAATTAATCACTAGGCTTGTTTGGCTCTCTATTGGCTAGAGCCTAATTTTACTTTCACTTTTTTTACTCTCACTTTTTGTAGTGAAGCCTGCTGCGAAAAAGGGAGCCTGCTGCAAAAAAGCATGATCTGTAGCTGTTGTGGCTTAGGAATAGGATACTAACCTAAACCAAGTTGCTGAACCAACCCGATCTCATTTTATATGGGTGCCAGCACTCAAGCTTGCACACAGATTAGCCGATTGTTTGGCTGAGGTCAGCACTGGGGAGATCGGGGTTACCGGTAATCCCCTGTGCAATCCACTCAGCAACAGCGGCAATAGTTGCGCTAGGGTTAGCGCCAACACTATTGGGCAGTAGCGAGCCATCCACAACATACAGACCTTGATAACCAAATACCTGACCACGATCATGCGCAGCAGCACTAACAACCCCTTGCTCCGGGCTATCTGCCAAAATACAACCGCCTAGAGGATGCACAGTAATATTGTTACGCGTTGGCCAAAGCCAGGTAGGAAATGGTGTAGAGAATGATGATCGCACAAAGTTCTGGAATTTTTTGCTGGCCGTCAATATGGCGGCATACAGCGGCATACTGGTTTTTTGCGGCCAATTAAGGTCCAGCGAACCATCCCTCAGCGTAAATACACCATCGCCTTTATCGAGCCCCATACACAACAACACACTACTGGTATAAGACGCATCATCCTTAATAATTTGCCCGAGCAAATTGCCTACTGAACCCGTCCATTTACCCCCAAACAGATTTTCCCTCACCCAATTGCCCACTGAACACATCATACGATAAGTTTTTTTCACTACCCCAATGAAATTCAGACTAGGTTGTGCCCCTTCTACAAACCAGGCAGCAAAGGTTGGATAACTGGCATCTTGCAATAAAAAAGCGCGCTCGGAATCATGATCCTTAAACAAATTGTAATCGACATATTGCGTAATAACCGGCCCATAATTGGGGTCGGCGGGCATCTTGCCTGCTATAACCATCGATAAGAAATCACCATTGCCTGAAAATCGATGCCCTAACCGCTGACTAATACGCGGCAGCGTGCCGTAAATATCCCGACAACGTAGCAACAACTCATTGGTGCCAAGCGTACCAGCAGAAACCACCACACGACGCGTATCAACAAATGTAGCGCTTGCATCCAGCTCGCAAAAATAAACACGATAACCATGAGCACCGTTGGCGGCATGATCTTCATCGCCTGCGGAATTTAATGGAACAATTTTTTTAACATTACATTCAGTTTTTATTTGTGCTTTGTGCACGTGCTCGGCAACATGAAGGTAATTAAGATCCAACGTATTTTTTGCATGCGTATTGCACCCAACGTTACATTCTCCGCAATAGGTACACGAGGTTTGTGGTGCGCCGTAGCGATTTTTTTCTTGCACACCGATATCGGTAGGATTATCAAAATCATTACCAAAAAATACCGCGATATCCGCAAGTGTTGAGCTACGATTTTGACTTTTTGAAAATTGTTGAAACAATTCTGTGCGAATAATTTGGCGGCGCGGCTCACTACTCCACCCTGGAACTGGTCGCGCACCAAGCACCGCTTTACTCACTTTATAATAGGGCTGCAAAAGAGTTTTATTAAGTCCTTGCGGCCAGCCTCTGGCAAAAATTTGCTCCGGCGGTTCCAATATCACGTTGGCGTAAATAAGTGACCCACCGCCAAGCCCTGCGGAAACCACCGTATCCATTCGCTTAAAGTTTCGAATATCATATAAACCTCGCGTACATTTATCGCGGATTTTTTTTGGCCGCCGCGCCATATCATTCGGGGGACTCCAAAAATTTTCTGCCATCGCATGAGGAGACCGTGGAAATGAACCCATGGGATAACGTTTACCTCGCTCTAGCAATAACACTTTTCCTTGCCACTTTTGTGCAAGCCGACAACAACTTATTGCACCACCGAAACCACTGCCAATAACAACCGCTTCAAAAATCTGATCTTGTTTACTCATGTACCACCTAACTTAGGCTACGTATTTTTTATATTTATTGCGTTCTTTGCAAACGCAGATCTTACAACCTGTCTCTGACCACAATACAACCTGTCTCTCACCACCTTACAACCTATCTCTGACCACCTTTGTATATAAATGACAGAGTGAAGTCAACGATGAGTATCAAGGAGAAATCGTTAAGACTACAAAGTCGAATAACTATTTTTGTGGTGTTTTTTGTTGATGCCACATTGTGTTATCGATTAGTGGCGGATTATTCCACATCCGGAGAAATTAATTTAACTTGAAGTTAACGTTAGCATGGGAAATAGGGCTAACTTAGAAATAAGAGGAAAACAAAGTCAATTCTACGCTGCCGCTTTTCGGCTCTTAACGATCCTCAAAAAATAATTTACCGAATAGAAATTTTTGGCAAAAAAAAGCACAGTAAACTGTGCAAAGCCAAACCAGGAAGAAGCACTAACTAAACTGTCAAAACATAACCATATAAATTTGGTGCCCCATGCAGATAAATTGAATTCATAAAAAAAGACGCCGATACGTCTTTTTTATGATTTGCATTACAACGTTAAATCTTCACACGCCTCGCGATCTCGTCATCAATAAGCTCATGATGCTAAAACCAAAGACTAAATCAAGCCAACCAATAAATGCACCACCTCCTTTTTTTTCTTTAGCTGGTGGCGTAGGATCTGTGCCAATGCTAGCAATAGATTTTTTATTGGCGACAAACACAGCGGTAGTACGCGCAGGCACAGTGAAATCCCCCGTATCATTATTTACAGCAGATTGCTTTACTACTTCATCCGTTGAGTTTTTTTGAATTGAATGGAGCTTAAAATCCAAGCCTTTCAATTCGCTGATTGACATAGTTTTGCTAGCGGTATTGGTGTTAAATATTACAACGATATGTTCTGCATTCGCATCAATGTTGGCCGACGTATCCTTAAGGCTCATGACCACCACACCCGGTGCCTGACTTACGCCGGTATTGTAAAAACCCACTACGCTGTTAATTTGTTCGGCAGTTTCTAAATGAAACAATGGCGAACTTTTACGAATTTTTAAAAAATCCATGGTTATCTCAAGCGAGCCTTCAATATCGGCTGGGGTTGGCATTAAGGCCGGATTTGCTAACCGCGGTTTCATAATGCTCCAGCTAGCTTCATTTTTTTCTGATAATGGCACACCTTTACCCCACCCATTTTTCTGGTAAGTAAAATCTAGCGCATTAAACCAATCACCAGAATCGTAGCTATCACGGTCAAACGATTTTGAGCGCAACATATCCTGACCAGCATGTAAAAATGGTATACCTTGGGCTAATAATAAAATGGAGTTACCAAGGTTTTGCATGCGCACACGATCAGCCATGCTGGTATCCAAGGGTGCTTTGTATTGAATAATGTCAAACAAAGTTTCGTTGTCATGCGCTTCAATGTAATTAATAGTTTCTGATGGATCTAGCGTATAACCCGTGCCATCTAGATCAGCTCCCTTAACGGTTTCTCCATTTCTATCGATAATAGTGAAATCCTTTAGCGAACCAGCCAACACGATTTTTAATTTATCTGTGGCTTTCAGTAAATCATTTTTAGCAGCATCACTTGCGGTATTTTCCGCGTTAGGCGCCGTATATAAACCCGTCACAAAACTTTGATTTTTTACTAATTGAGCACCAGAATCGCAGCAGCCACCACCGCGCACCAAATCACGAATACGATCATTAAAGGTACCTACGCCAGTACCGCCCATATTGCCAATTGTCGCTTGGGTAAATCGCGCATTATTTTCCACCTCACCAAAATTCCAACCTTCACCGTAAAAATAAATTTCGCTGCCATCAATGCCATTATTGGCATAGTTCAAGCTTTGCAACTCTGTTTTAATTTTTACAATATTATCTCTGGTGTGATGGCCCATAATGTCATACCGAAAACCATCTACTTTATATTGCGTGGCCCATATTTTTATCGAGTCCAGCATTAATTTTTCCATCATAGAATTTTCACTAGCGGTATTGGCGCAGCAAGTACTAGTTTCAATATCGCCCACAGCATTTAAACGGTGGTAGTAACCTGGCACTACTTTATCCAGCACTGAATTGTCATTTTGTAATGCGGCACTGGTGTGGTTATAGACTACGTCCATCACTACACGTAAACCCGCTTTATTCAAGCTTGCTACCATTGTGCGGAATTCTTTAATGCGTGTTACGCCTTCTGGATCAGTCGCGTAACCGCCGTCTGGCGTTGTGTAATGGAATGGATCGTAACACCAGTTAAATCCATCTTCGCGTCGAATAGCCTGGACTGCTGCTTGTTGTGATTCACTATCAGGAGCGAACAGTGACAAATTATCGGAAATGGTTTTTTGCTCGGCCTTAACTTCATTTACCGTAGCGCAATCAAACGCAGGCAAAAGGTGAATGTGAGTTAAGCCAGCTTTCGCCAAGTCTTTTAAATGCTTCATCCCGTTCGAATTATTTTGATTAAACGCCATATAAGTACCGCGTTCATTCGCTGCAACAGTGCTATCCGCAATGCTGAAATCACGAATATGTAATTCATAAATTACCGCATCTTCCGGGGCATTAAATTCAGGTTTAGAAAGATTCTTCCAACCATTTGGTTGCAAATCCTCATCATTTAAATTAACCAACAGACTGCGCTTACCATTCGTTGACAAGCCTATGCTGTAAGGATCTGTCACCCAGTTTTTCTCAACAGTACCGGTATTGCGCACAAAAACTTCTACTTCATATAAATAATACTTTCGATTCCAACTAGCATCCCCAACCGCTGACCACACACCGGTTGCTGCGTCGACAGTCATATCAACTACTGCAGATTCTGTGGTGCTTGTCGCATCATTGTAAACATGTACTTTTACGGACTTGGCAGTTGGTGCCCATAATTTCAATGCTGGAATATCACCGGAATAAATAACACCAAGGTCGCCGCTATACGCAAACAAATCATCCAGTACGCCTGAAAATTGCAATGAAGTGGCATCCACTAAACTGCCATTAACTCCGGTCGCAGACACAGCAATTTGTTGCTTTAAAATTGCGGGAACTTTTGCTAAATCATCAGAAGATATTTTATAAGCAGGAAGATTTTTTAAATGACGATACTTACTTTTTATCCCCTCACTTAAACCACTTGGATCATAGGTCAGCGAAATAGAATCACCACCAGCGATGCCTGACGGACTTGTGCTTAAACTGCCATCGGGTGAGTAATATAATTTTACATTAGCCGTTGCAGCAACCGCATCAGGTAAATTCATCGCAATCGTATCGCGGCTCAACCAATAAGCTTTTGCTGTTTTTAGATTACCGGTAACGACTTCGTCACCTATGTAAACTTTATGATTAGCAGCGTCATAAGTAAAAAATATTTTTTGTTTAGCTGTCGTTACCTTGAATGGAATATTGTTGCCGTTCTCTCCATAAGCTTCATCCCAGGTTTCATTGAGTGCTACTTTTGCTTCGTAATCACCAACGGGTAATGCTGTTGTTGAAAAACTATAAAGCCCACTGCCGTTAACATCTTGTAACCACGTCCGCATGCATTCAGGCTGCCAATCGCCGGGGCAACCCAATGCAGCTTGAAAATTGCCAACCGCAGTTGCAATAACAGAGTTAACATTGTCTGCGACTAAGTGCGTTTTGTGACTGTAAAAAAATTTAACTGTTGTTGGGCTGGCTAACTCAATAGCAATATTCTCTCCACCAGATTTTGCATTAGCGCCGTAATTTTCAACCCAAGCGCCATCTAATGCAGCTTTATATTGCCAAGTTCCTGCGGGCACAGTGAATGATTGCTGCCACACCCTATCGCTATCGTCTAATAAGAGTTGCGTAGTCGTGCAAGATGGATCCCAGTCGCCACTGCAGCCTAAAGCTTTTTGTAAATCACCCACAAGAGTCACCGATAATGGCTGCGGAATTACCTCCGGCCCACCGCCGTCGCCTTGCGAATTATCAGTTACAAGGTGTGTAACCTCATCATATTTAAAAGTAACTGTTTTATCTTCCGTAATGGTAAAGCTTGCGTTAGATGAGCTCAGGTTGTAACCATAGCTTTCAGTCCAAGAGTCATCTATTGTAATTTTATATTCATAAGTTCCGGCCGGAATAAAAAATGATTCCGACCATTCTGTTCCGTTTTTTATTAAATGTGTTTTAGCGCAGTTTGGCTGCCAATTACCAGAGCACCCTAATGCTGTCTGCATAGTACCTGCGACTGTAACGGACGAAGGCGCCGCAAACCCACACAAACTAAAAAAGCTGGAAAGCAGTAACACATATTTCATTATTAGGATGTTCATTAAGTTACCTCACAATTTTGTGAAAATATAAATGCAGGAAAGCGAATTATTTATTCGAATGATAATACGCCATCTAAAACCGGTAGGTGATGTCGCATGACTTTTAATAAGCCGATAGTATTCCGGACTAATTACAAGAACAATCAACTACATACGTATTCATTCGGAGAATTTTCTCCATACGTATGCAAAAATGTTATTGAATAAGCATTTTTTTCGCACTTTATATGCTCTATTTTCATTATTCTCCGAATATCAATTTACAGCCTTGGCAAGTAAATTATTACAATTAATAGGTCGCCAAACAGCTCTTCTTAAATAGCAGGTGATGAAATATTTATGCTAAGTTTTTATTATTTTTTTACATAAAATAATCTAGAAAGCAAAAAAAAGGCACAGATTAACTGTGCCAAGTTAGCAGTTACAACCATTCGAGGGGGCAATACTATAAAAACAACAGAAATATGAAAACAACAGATCTATGAAAACAGTAGATTAAACATCTAAAATCGATTCAGTTTTCAACGGGTAAATAATATTATGGGTGCATCAATGATGCAATCAACAACATACGTATTCATAAACAATAAACAACACATACCTATGAAAAATAACAGAAAATTATAAATAAAACGAATAATAGCAATCGAAATTGAAAAATATCATTTATAGATTCTTGTTAATAAATATGCATAAGACATAGCTGTTAAAACTCTATGATAATTGATGTCATCGCATTCAATTCAAGTGATTTTGTAAGATCCACACTTGCACCTGTCAGCACGTTATTCCCTATCAATTTATCTCTAAGTATGCTGTTAAAACGCGTGAGATCAAGCGTGGAATGTTGTTTATTTTTATTGATAACCACCATTACGTTTTGAGTTTCGGTATACCGAAAATATACGTATGTGGATTTTTCAGGGACATAATGCAAAAGCTTTCCTTCATGAACAGCCTTATTCGTTTTACGCCAATTAAGTAGTTTTTTTAAGTGCCGTTGCGTATCGTTTTGTTGTTTTGTTAAACCCTTACCACTAAACGCATTTATAAAATCTCCATTCCATCCGCCCGGCATATCTGAACGCACCGCACCATCATCACGATCTTTAGGGCTTGTTGCTAGAACCTCTGAGCCATAAAACAATTGCGGTATGCCGCGCATTGTTGCGGTAAAGATCATCGCCGTTTTGAACAACGCTATATCGCTATTTAACGCAGAAAAAATTCGACTGGTATCGTGGTTATCGGGAAAAATAACCATATTCATCGGATCAGCATACAGAAAATCATTAGCCAAGGTTTCATACAGTTTAATCAAGCCCTTGTCGAAAGCCTCATCCTCAGTGAAAGCATCGCGCATCGCTGAATGAAGTGGAAAATCCATTAAGCTGGGCAAATATGAGACATAACCCGATTCATTTTTTTTATTCTTTTGCCATGAAGCTACTATGGCGCTATTAGATGTCCACTCTTCTCCTACCGTATTAAAATGTGGATACTCCTCTAAAATATATTTTCCCCACGCTGCCAGAAAATTTTTATCAGAATATGAATAAGTGTCCTCGCGGATACCAGAAAGATTGGCATACTCGATCCACCACACGGAGTTCTGAATTAGATAAGTTGCCAAAAAAGAATTACGTTGATTCAAATCTGGCATTGTATGCACAAACCAGCCATCAGAGAATAATTGCCTGTCTTCGGGCGCAGCATAAATATCATGCAAGGTGGTTCGCCTGTGAGTAGTAGCTACAAATTCTTTGGGGTAATTAATCCAATCTGCAGCCGGTAAATCTTTCATCCACCAATGCCCAGTGCCAATGTGATTTAGCACTATATCTTGAATAACACCCAAACCTTTGCTGTTGGCCGCCGCAACAAACTTTTTGTAATCCTCATTAGTGCCGAAGCGAGCATCTATATGGTAATGATCCGTTGCAGAATAACCATGGTACGAATAAGCATCCTGATTATTTTCAATGAGCGGCGTCGGCCAAATCATGGTAAAGCCCATGTCGGAAATATAATCCAAATGGTTTTGCATACCTTTTATGTCACCGCCATGGCGCCCGCCTGAAATTTTTCTGTTGGCAACTTCAACTAAATTTTTGTTGGTGTCATTTTTTGTTGTGCCATTGGCAAAGCGATCTGGCATGACTAGATAAATTACATCGCGAGCGCTAAAGCTACTGCGATTAGCTGATGCTTTAGTGCGCGTCGCCAAACGGTATGTTGTTGTAACAACTGCTTTATTGCCTTGCGAAAAAGTGATAGTAAAATCGCCCGGCTTGGTCGTATCGGCAATATGTAGGTTGATGAATAAATAATTTTTGTTATCTGTTTTTTCAACACTAACAAGTGTTACTCCCGGGTGGCGAATGCTGGGTGTTAGGGAAGCGATGTTATCGCCATTCACCATCAATTGTAATTCGGGGTGATGCATGCCAACCCACCAATTGAGTGGCTCTACGTGTTTAATGTCAAATTTTTTGGCCGCAGACGAGGCAGACATAAAAGCGATTAACATCACAAATACAAATTTTTTCATGGGCCACCGCGCAAAGGTCTCGTTATAATTTTAAACTGAAAAATATTCACGCCACAAAAAAGATCACCCACTCAACGATACTAAACTGAGTGGGTGATACATTTAAAAGTGAGGTAACATTAACGCATTAATATTTGTAGTTTACGCCCACAAAATATTGGCGGCCAAAATATTGAATTGAACCAGTTTGATCTTGAGAACCAAAATAGGTTTTTGAAGGTTCGTCCGTTAAATTGTTAACTTGAAACACAAATTCAACGCCATTTTCCAGTTTATAAGACGCCTGATAGTCAATCACCGATTCGTCCGCATAAAACACCTCTTGGGTTTCCACCGCAACTTGATTCGCTACAAACGCTTCTCTATAACGATAATTTAAACGCGTTTCGAAAGCCGCTAAAGTATAAAATAGAGTTGCACTTAACGTACTTGGGGACAATCCAGGCATTCCTATGTCTTGATTTTTTCCACCTAAATCACTCATTCGTTTAACATCACTCTCGTTGAAGGTATAACTACTGCTTAAACCGAGGCCAGACCAAATTCCTGGTAAAAAATCGAAGGTTTGCGTAAAGCCTAATTCAATACCCTGAATATAACCGCCTTTGGTATTGTTGACTGCAGTTTGATATTCCCCACCCGGCTGCAACGGATTTCCAGTGATGGGATTGTTAGTTGGAACATTAAAGCCCAAGGCAACAAAATCAACATTACGTAACGTTTGCAGCTCAATAAATGATTCAATATCTTTACGGAACAGAGCCACCGTAATTGCACCTTCTGTCTCTGCAAAATAATGTTCATACGATAAATCATATTGCGTAGCATAAAATGGATCCAGAAGCGGACTAGTGCTACCCCACGCATTAAATTGATCTTCGCCATCTATCCACGAGCCCGCACCGGCTTTTAATTGGCTCACGGGCGGCCGCGACATTACTTTCGCCGCTGCAAATCGCACATTATCTTGCTCAGAAACTTGAAAATTCAAATTCAGTGACGGCAAATAATCGGTATATTTTTGGCCGCCGGTGTGGGCCACATAATCATTGCTGAGCATGCCGCGCTCATCGGCAATCGGCGTACCTAAGCCAGTACCGCGTTGCAAATAGCCATCGCTTGATTGATCCGAATTAACAACACGTACACCAACATTACCGGTAACAGGTGTTGCACCCAAGTCAGTTGCAAAATTAGCCATCACATAGCCGGCGAGCACATCTTCCGTGACAGTACCGCTTTGAATCATTGTCCAATTGTTTGCCCAGTTAGCTACAGGATTCCAAGGCATACCGCGCGCCGCACCAACAGCTGCCACCGCATCGTCAAAACCAATGGCGAAAAAATCTGGCATTCCACTTAGCTCGCCTTTAAAGCTTACAACCTTAGTCATGTCTGCAGTTAATTTAATCGGTGGCTGATTTAGGGCGTTACCATATTCTGAACCATAACCATCTTGTCCGCGCTTGCCAGTATATTCACGCGATGAGTTGCGAATACCTGCTTCGATCGAAGTAATAAAGGCGTTGTCGAACTCGTACTTAACATCAATTTTTTCTGCAGTAATTTCGTTGTGAGTGATGAACGGCCATTGGCCCACTTCGGTAATCGCCATGCGATTTAAATTGGTGTAACTTTGGTTTGAAATAAAATCAGCAACACTGACACCATTATTTCTATAAGTAATCGTTTCTGCAGAGCGCACGGGATTTGCTACGCTGGTATCGTTATACAAAATCGCGCGCGTGCCACCATTTTGAAAATCTCCATCTGACTCTGAATAGGATAAGTCTGCCGTTACTGTTAATTTATCAAATTTCCATTCAGCATTTATTCCCCCCGATAAAACTTCAGCCTCTCGTGAATCGTTATCGTTCACCGTAAATACTGCAAAATTACCAGAGCCATTGCTTGTAAAAGTTCCGCCAATCACGTTGTTATTAACAATAAGAGGGTTACTAATACTGGTAGCAGAGTTGAGGGATTTGACACGGAACCCCCGAGCGAAAGCTTCAGAATCTGCTTTGGTGTTGAATACATCAGCCTTCAAGGTGAAGCTCTCACTTGGTGTCCATACAGCCGTTGCTAAAAAGCTGTCGCGCTGCTCTTCACCTCCGCGCTGTTGCATTTCCATACCTTCGCTGAGATATTCCTGACCGACATCGTTATTGATGGTGACGCCTGTTGCAGGATTGTTATCGACGTCGCGGCGTGAATTGTAATTCAAGCCGATATATTGATTCGCAACACTCGGCGCATTCAAGTGAGCATAACCCAATGCAATACCCAATGTGTCATCGGCAAATTTGCCTTGATACGAAGCGTTTAAACGGCCACCAAATTCAGTTGCATCATCCACTTCTGAAGTACGGCTGTTAGAACTTCCTAGCACACCCAAATTGAAACTATGTTCTTGCGTATTTTTCAGTGGATTAATCGTGCTTAATTCGATTGAACCAGCAACACCACCTTCGATCAGAGATGCTTTCGGTGATTTATATACCGCTGCTTGAGAAATTAATTCAGAAGGGTAAACATCAAACTCAATTTTTCTACCGGCAATAGGGCCTGTACTCGTACTGACTTGTTCGCGACCATTCAGCGTTGCAAATACAAAATCGCCACTCATGCCGCGAATATTTAATTCGCTGGCTTGGCCGCCAGTGCGCACCGTAGTAACACCGGGTAAACGCGCCAATGAATCAGCAATAGAAACATCGGGCAAGCCACCAATGTCATCTGAAGAGATGGCTTCAATAACAGTATCGGCGTTGCGCTTTACTTCTATGGCGTTGACAACACTTTGACGAAACCCGGAAACCACAATCTCTTCGATATTATCAGATGAAGTGCTTTCATTTTTAATTTCTGAAGCTTTTGCATTACCCGCTTGTTGTGCGTATATCATTTGTGAGCCAGTCACAAGGGACATGCCAGAGACAAGCGCGAGCATTTTGTTAAATTTCATTTTTTTCATGATTGTCTCTCTCCAATGGAGAATTAACTATTATTTTATTGGCAGAATTTAATTGAACAATTTGAAATTCTGCCGCTCCAAGAACCAACTACTTTTGTCACTAAAATCATAGTAAATCCAGTTGCCTAACAACAGCAAGTGCTTGCATACGTATTCAACAAGCATATACATAAAAAGTTATGCGCCAAATTTCTATTCAATGTTTTTACAATTACTACGCCTTTATTTAATGTATCTTTACTTGATGCACTTATTAAAAAGATTACTAAATTGCATTTTACTTATTGTCTTTATATGCAGGGCAAAACTGCAAACATAGCGCCGTAAGCTGCAAGCTGAACTTTCCGTTCTTGGATACATTCATTGCCCTCAACGAATAGATTTATAAAAATGGTTTTCTTAAAATCTATTTCCACTATTTTTTCAGAAAAATTAAATGCGGCCACCATATTTTGCTGCGGGTGGCTGCGCTTAAACATTAATACATCGTCCGGAGCTGATAAAAATTCAATATCACCCCATACCAACGCTGGCTGCTTTTTTCGCCATAGCATAAATTTACGATATGAATTCAAAACAGAATTTTCATTCGCTTCTTGTATATCAACCGCAAGTGAAAAATGTTCGGGCGCAACAGGCAGCCAAGTAGTGCTAGCGGAAAAGCCGCAGCTCTTTGCTGTGGAATTCCACGGCATGGGAGTGCGACAACCATCGCGCCCTTTAAACTGCGGCCAAAAAGTTATGCCATATGGATCTTGCAATTGATGCCGCTCAATAATTGCCTCAGTTAAACCTAATTCCTCGCCTTGGTATGTACACACACTCCCACGCAATGACAATAAAAGTTTGTTCAACATTTTTGCCAACTCTGGAGATTGTTGTTTATCAGTCCAGCGTGACATTACACGGACAACATCGTGATTGCCAATCGACCAACAAGGCCAACCTTCCCCCAGGTTTTTTTCAAGCGTTTCAACTGTTTCGCGAATATAATGCGCTGATAAATTTTCTACCAACAATTCAAAGCTATAGGCCATGTGCAAACGAGAATCACCTGAAGTGTACTCCGCCATAGTTTTTAACGAGTCCTCCGCGGAAATTTCACCCAGAGTTACTGATCCAGGATAGCGATTCATTAAAGCACGCAACGATTCTAAAAATTCGATATTTTCAGGTCGCGTATTATCATAAATGTGGCGCTGAAATGCATACGGATTATCTTCTCTAAAACCACGACCTTTACGTTCCGCTACCGGCTTAAACGGATTATTACGCAATTCTTTATCATGAAAACAAAAATTGATTGCGTCCAAACGCAAACCATCCACACCACGCTTTAACCAAAACTCCACTTCATGCAAAATTTGCTCTCGCACTGCTACACAATGATAATTTAAATCCGGCTGTGATTTTAAAAAATTGTGCAGGTAATATTGACAGCGGCGTGGCTCCCATTCCCATGCAGAACCACCAAATATCGAAAGCCAATTATTAGGGGGTGTGCCATCCGCATTCGCATCTGCCCATACATACCAGTCGGATTTTTCATTATTTTTTGCTTCGCGGCTTTGCGTGAACCACTCATGTTGATCAGATGTATGGCTTAACACCTGATCAATAATTATTTTTATACCGCGCAGGTGCGCTTGTTCAATTAGCATATCAAAATCAGATAGAGATCCAAAAATTGGATCTATTGCGCGGTAGTCGCTTATGTCATATCCAAAATCTTTCATAGGTGATTTGAAAAACGGTGAGATCCAAATCGCGTCCACATGCAGACTTGCAATGTAATCCAATTTGCTAATTATGCCGGGTATATCGCCAATACCATCGTTATTGCTATCCATTAAACTACGAGGATAAACCTGATAAATCACTGCACCG
>JANPKH010000256.1:0-12078 GCA_031425935.1 Gammaproteobacteria bacterium
GACTGACTACTAGCAAACAGCAAAACAGTAGCAGTCGTCTTAAGCAGAAAAAAACAGGTAATGAACTGTCCATTGATACACCTAAAAGTAAATCCTCTTGCGGAATATAAGGCTTGTCAGGCAAAGTGCAAAAATGTTCAGTATCACTAAAGTCAACACTAAGTACAAAATCATTATATCTACACCTTAAACACTAGACCATAATAGGAATAAGTGATGAGCATTAATATACGAATTTCTTTAGCGTTAATTCTTATTGTATTTTGCCTACATTCAAATGCAGAAACAAGAATTAGCGCTGGCGACGCAAAATTAGCCGGAATCGCCGAACGATATTTTGCAAAGCATTTGCAACTCGATCCCCTTGATGGTTCCGCAACCACAGGTGAAGAGCGTTTTGCAGACAAGCTCGAAATCACCATCTCTCCGGCTTATAAGGCCAAAAACCATAAACTTGCAGTTGGCGTATTGCGTGAATTACAAGCAATTAATGAGCAGTTACTCTCACCGGAAGATCACATAACTTATCAAGTTTTAAAGCAACAAATGCAAGATCAAATTGAGGGGGATAAGTTCCCATCCCATTTATTACCTATGGACCAGTATGGCGGCTTGCCTGTATACCTGGCGCAATTTGGTACGGGCCAGGATATTCAGCCACTAAAAACGGTAACGCAGTATGAGCATTATTTAAAACGCCTAAATAAATTACCACTGTGGATAAATCAGGCAATTGTTAATATGCGCCAAGGAATAAAATTTGGTGTAGTGCAACCAAAAGCATTGATTGTTAGCGGATTACCATCGATTAATGCACTTAAAGAAAATGAGATTGAAAAAAATCCGTTTTATCTTGCTATAAAAAATATGCCAAAAGATTTTAGCGCTGCAGATCAAGCGCGTTTAACCATGGCTTATAAAAAAGTGATTCAATCGCGCTTAATTCCTGCCGCGGCTAAACTGACAGATTTTTTAGAAAACGAATACTTGCCAAATACTCGCAACACGGCTGGCCTCGGTGCTCTGCCAAATGGAAATGCGTGGTATCAATATGCAGTTAAATATCACACTACCACCTATATGACACCAGATGAAATTCACGACCTTGGCTTAAAAGAAGTAGCGCGCATTCAAGAGGAGATAGCAAAGATACAAGCGCTTTATAAATTTAAAGGAAGCCTGTCAGATTTTTTGCAATGGCAAAATAAAGATGTGCAATTTCGTCCCTTCAAAACCGAACAAAATGTACTTGATGCTTACGAAATATTAGATAAAAAAATAGCAACAAAGTTACCGGAGTTATTTGGTCGCTCGCCAAAAGCTGCCTTAGTTATTCGCGCAGAGCCTGAATTAACTCGCGCAACCGCGTCGGATCATTACAACTCGCCAGCACCAGACGGATCTCGTCCCGGAATGTTTTACACTGTTATCGAAAACCCGGAAAATTATCGCAACACAAGAATGACTACCTTATTTTTACACGAAGGCCAGCCGGGGCATCACTTTCAAATAGGCTTACAACAAGAATTATCCTTACCGAAATTTCGCAAATTTGGATGGATCACTGCTTATGGTGAGGGTTGGGCGTTGTATGCAGAAACGCTTGGCAAAGAAATGGGATTGTATGAAGACCCCAATCAATACCTCGGCCATTTGAAGATGGAACTATTGCGTGCAGTGCGTTTAGTAGCTGATACCGGGCTTCATGCCAAAGGTTGGACGCGCGAACAAACCATGCAGTATATGATGAACACCGAAGGCAGTGCTGAAGCAGATGCACGCCGCGCCACCGAACGCTATATGGCATGGCCGGGGCAAGCACTTGCATACAAAATTGGCGCTCTAAAAATTCAGGAATTACGTTCACGCGCGCAACAAAAATTGAGTGACAAATTTTCATTGCGCGATTTCCACGATCTTGTTTTAAGTGATGGAGTCTTGCCGCTTTCTATCCTGGAGGCCAAGGTCGATGCTTGGATTCTAAAAGAGCAGATGCCTGAATTATGAAGGAGCAGATGCTTGGATTCTGAAGCAGTAAATATCATCACCTGCCTCTCTGTTATGGCTATTTCTCTTTTATAACTATTTTTGGTTTATAACTTCTCTGGTTTATAGCTATGTCTTACTCGGCAATCATTT
This sequence comes from Gammaproteobacteria bacterium, assembly GCA_031425935.1. Taxonomy (GTDB): domain Bacteria; phylum Pseudomonadota; class Gammaproteobacteria; order Pseudomonadales; family Cellvibrionaceae; genus Cellvibrio. The sequence goes on from JANPKH010000256.1 coordinate 2,140, forward strand.
TAGGTTTGTGCCAATTCTTATATATGGCCGTGGTTGCCATAGGGCTTTCGTTTAACGCCTTAGTAGGCAAAGCACTTGCTCCTTCCCCACTGATGGCCACTTTGCCTTTTTTATTCATGATGGGCAGCACCGCAATGCTCACGTTGTGGATGCCAAAATTATTTGCACAGCTAGGTTACAGTCGTGTTTTTTTATTGGGGAGCTGTGCCGGTTTAATGGCTGGGCTAGTGGCGGCAGTGGCAGTCTGGTTACACAATTTTAATCTTTTTTGTGTGGCTGCTTTTTGTATGGGGTTGTATCAGGCGTCTGCATTGTATTATCGGTTTGCGGCGGCGGATGCTGTGGATGGTCCGCAAAAAAGTTCTGCAATTGCATGGGTACTCAGTGGCGGAATTCTTGCCGCATTGCTTGGGCCAATGATTGGCAGTAATAGCTTGCATTTGTTTAGCGTGGATTATCTTGGTGCTTACGTTGCTTCTGCTTTATTAGCGCTAGTTGCGCTACCGTTGCTATTGTTGATTCCTATTGCGCCGCGCCAGGCATTGTTGCCTACACAAAAATTTCAACTAAAAGATATAAATCGCACCGCATTAATTGCCATATTTTTTTGCACCAGCGGTTACGCAATGATGACTATGGTGATGTTAGCTAGTCCATTGGCGATGACTGGTTGTGGATATCACGCAACAGATGCAGCCAGTGTAATTCAATGGCATTTGCTGGGAATGTTTTTACCGTCATTGCTCACCGGAAAATTAATCGCACGTTTTGGTGCGCAAAAAATTGCATTGATAGGTGCTGGCATTTTAATATCTGGTTGTGTGTTAGCACTTGCCGGGCAAGCACTCATGTTTTTTCACGTTGCACTTTTAGTCGTAGGTGTTGGTTGGAATTTTATGTACATGGGCGGTAGCACTTTGCTTACGCAAATACCAGACGCCACGCAACGTAGTCGGCTACAAGCAATCAATGAATTCATCACTTTTATTAGCGCAACAATCGTAGCAGGCTTAACCGGTTGGTTATTTGAACTTGTTGGCTGGCACAGCATTTTATATATCGCCATGACGTTGCTGCTCGCAGTGATGGGGTATTTGTGTTTAAGTTGGTTTTTTGAAAAAAATATTACACAAAAAAAATCCTATTAAAAGTTTTAAATTCTTTTATGTTATCTGATGAGTAATATTTAGTTGCACCTATCTAGATTATCTAGATTATCTAGATTGCACCTACCATTGACTGCGAATGGCATCAGTTTCTTGTTGCGCATTAAAGAATTCACCCGCCATCATTTTTTCTATTGTTTCATCTAGCGTCGAACCGCCGCTAGCAGTTTGGTATTCATCAGCAAGTTGCAGCTGCTGTACAGCTGTATTGGTAAGTTGCCATTGGCCGCTTTGGCGACAAGCGATATTTTCACTGTGTGTTTTGCCATCGCTTAAATCAAATTGCCGGCAATAGTCACCCTGACGATTTTTAAAGGTTACGCGGGGTTTTACTTCGGCACCATTACTGGTGACTTGTATTACACCACTGGGTGCTGTTTCTAGCACTTGCGCTACCGCCGACCAATCGCTTTGAGTTGTGCCGTTATTCATCATTTGCGCCACGCCAAAACCAATTATCAAGGCAACTGAAGCGGCTATTGCAGCCGGTTGTTGCAAGTGGTGCTGTAGACGTTTCCATAACGGAAACGTAATAATTTCTGCTGACGGTTTTTGCACCAGTGCCGTTATGGTTTGCGGCATTGGCAGGTGATCAATTTGTTTGGCGCTGGTGGCAACAAGTTCGTCGACCAATGCAAGCTCTGCGAGGCGATCAGCAAGAGTTTCGTCTTCTACCAATTGTTCGCGTATGGCTTCCATTTCTGCGTGGGGTAACTCGGCGTCGAGAAAGGCAGAAAGTTGTTCATCAGTTATTTTCATTCGCTTATCTCCAGCGCCGTTGTTTTTAAATATTGACTCAGGGCAATCCGCGCACGCGCCAATCTGCTCATGACTGTTCCTATGGGAATACCCAGGGTTTCGGCTACCTCTTTGTAAGACATGCCCTGCACTGCTACTAGTGCAAGAATGGCCCTTTGGTCGCTGGGCAATTGCTCCATGGCAATGTTAACTTGATGAAGTGTAATCTGATCGCAGATAATTTTTTCACCATCTATGGCTTGCTCATCCAATAGCTCTGCGGCGTCTACCCCGCTGTGGCGAACTTTGCGAGCGCGATACTCATCGATCCATAAATTGCGACAAACGCGAAATACCCATTTCACTAACTCGACATCATCCGGCACGCCACGGCTTAGAACGCGCTCAATCGTGTTTTGCAGTAAGTCATCAGCATCGTGTGGCGATCCCGTGAGCGAGTAAGCAAAGCGCCGGATGGCAGGCATTAAAATCAGCAATTCTTCTTTCATCGGTTTTAACTTACCTTTTTTAATGTCTATTCTTTAGTTTTTTAAGTCTCTTCTTTGGCTTTTTAGTAGCTACTCAAAGTAGACGGATATGAGGTGAAGTTTATTCCCAATGCGTGGGAATTTTTTAGCGTTTCAAACGTTTTCTTAATATAGGGCTTATAGTTATGGTAATTACATTGTGATAATTATTAGAGCCAGTATGAGAAATTTTAATGCAGCCTGGGAGAAAACTACATGAAGCCATTTTATCTGAGCGCGCTATTTTTAGCTTGTTTGCAAGGTTCGGGTACCGCATTCGCGCTTAACATTGGCGGAAGTGGGGGCGGAGGCGGGCTCACCGGGAATATAACTAACTTCCCCAGTCGGCTGGACCCTATGATCCCGCCGATAACAAAAACAATCGAGAAAACGATAGAGCAGAGTCAGCAGCCACTGGATCCATTAATCGCTATGGCTGATACATTGGTCGAGCCGGTGCTAGAGGCATCAAGGCAGCTTTCACAAGAACTCCCGAAGCAACTCCCGATTTTGGACGCTGATGGCAAAACTGTTTTTGTGGATGTAGAAGTTGAGAAAGGCTGGCGCGCAGTGGAGCGCGAATGGTTAGTCATGATCGAGGATAAGGACCTGCCCAGTTTGCAAACCTTGGAAATTTTAGAGAAAACTCACTTTGAACAATTGGCCATGACCTTGGTGCGATTTAAAGCAACGCCCGAACTTGACTCACTCGCCGCGTTGCAAAAGCTTTTACCCGCAGCTATTTCGGCACGTATGGATCGCAACCATATCTACGCTGCGCAAAACGAAAGTAATAGCAACAATCCTAGCGCTAGAGCAAAGCGAAGCGCTGCCTGCAAGAAACCCGTAGCACTTGGCATGATTGATACTGCGATTAATCGCAATCACCCTGCGTTCACCGACAACAAAAAGCAATTACAGATTATCAGCCAACGTTTTTTAAACGAAAATTCTATTGCTCCTGATGCCCATGGCACTGCTGTCGCGGGTTTGCTTGTGGGTAAGAGTAAACAGCTACAACCACTGTTGCCAAAGGCGACGCTTTATTCCGCGTCGGTTTTTTTTTCGCGCAATGATTATGGCCAAGGCGCAACTATGTTGAACTTAGTGAGTGCGCTTAATTGGCTAGCAGGACAAAAAATCAGTGTTATTAATATGAGTTTAGCGGGGCCTGACAATCAAATTCTCGCCAGCGTGATTGAAAGAGTCATCGCTACTGGCCGTGTTATTGTTGCTGCTGCAGGTAATGAGGGGCCAGCTGCACCGCCGCGCTTTCCCGCTGCTTATAAGGGAGTAATTGCTGTCACTGCGGTTGATCGCGAACATAAAAATTATCGCTGGGCAAATCAGGGTAATTACATTTCATTTGCTGCATTGGGTGTAGCAGTAGCGACTGCGCGTAGTACTGGAGACGTAACTTATGAATCAGGCACTTCAATGGCTGCGCCGCTTGTTTCAGCGTTAATGGCTTGCGAATTTGCTAAGAAAGAAAGTTCCTCGGCGCAAGTGTTTGCTCATTTAATTGGTAAAGCGGTGGATGTGGGTGACCAAGGTCGAGATGCTGTATTTGGTTACGGCGTTTTATAATGCGCTTACCGCTTGACCAAGTATTGCGCGCTACAAATTCATGCGCTACTAAATTAAAGCAATACAAAATTCAGGCAAAAAAGCGCGTTAAAAACGCGCTTTTAAAGTAATTGAGGTTCGCGTTTCTGAATATTTTGCGGACGGTAAATTAGAGTCATATTGGCTGTATTCAACTTTTGTCACTACTGCGATTGTGGGGTTGAAATTTACTTCCCATTCCAGCTCGCTTGAGTGCGCTGAATCGTAACGTTCGCGCTCAATGTCAGGATTAATTCCTGCATAATCGCGCACTGTATTACGCCAACCCAGTTGTAATTTTTGTTGTTTATCCCAGCCTGAATATTGGTGAGAAAATTTTGCTTTCAGCGTGTTTGCGTTGTAATCCAGCTCATGCAATTTAGCATTTTCATTTTCATCGGTAATCCCTAGCGCTACAAAAGTTTTACCCTCGTTAAAAAATACAAAAATATCTCCCGAGAAACCAACATTTTCGGCATTGCGTTCACGACGGCCAGCAAAATTTTTATCTTGTAAATTTGCAGCCGCTCGTAAATAGACTCGATTATTAATTAATTTTGCGATGTAAATACTGCTTTGTTGCAATCCCAAAAAATTATTTTTATTCAGGTTGGCATCGACATAGTGATGGCTTGCCCCAAGAGTGAATAGCCCAACATTGTAGTTTGCATCGGCTGAGAATTGCTGCAGCATCAAATCATATTCAGATTGGTGCTGATACGTTTTTGAGAGAAGTGAATAGCCACCGCTTAGTACTAATTTTTCATTCGCTTGCCATTTTCCGTCTACTTTTGCGCCTAGTAAGAGGGATATATCACTTTGGCTGGAGTTTTTATCCAGCTCTACAACATTCAAATTTGAGTCTTGCTCGAGGCCTGCTGATACTTCACCAGTGACCTTGGGCGATTGCTGTTCATTAGCAAGCGCGCCGCAGCACAAAACATTTAATACGAGTAGTTTTAGCGATAAAGTTTGGCGAAATTTCATGATGCTGTACTCCAATATTTATTAAAAAAATCGGCGCCGGAGCGCCGATACTATAAGAGCTGGAAGGTCTATTATTTGAGATAAATAATTCACTTAAAGTCCGATGTTTTGGGTGATGGTATTGTTTACTGAGTTATCAATAGACGTTTTAACAGCATCACCAACTTCTTGATTAATGGTTGAATTCACTTGGTTACTAATGGTTTGGTTAATTGCAGTTGCTGTGGCAGCGTTTACAGCTTGGCTCACATTGCTGTTTACTGAATTGGCAATATTCTCTGACACCGCAGCTTGCGTTGCATCCAAGCTGTGGGTGATATCCAAGCCAGATTTCAAACCAGAATCTAGCGCGGCTTCTGTTTTTGTTGCCAGATTATGTGATTGCTCTTGGCTTGCTGTTAAAGCCTGACTTGTTGTTATGGCCTTATCAGCTTTTATGGCAGACGCTGGTTTTACAACATTTGTAGTGGTGTTGGCACTATTGTTTGTCGTGGAAGTTGTAGTTGGCTTTACCGCTGGAGTGGTAGAGGATTCTGTTGTTGAATTAGAGTTGCCATCCACTTTCGCTGGTGATGTTTCGGGTTTGCTCAGTACTAGGTTCGAATTTGTTTTCTGTGAGCCAGACATTGACCCAGATACAGAACCCGCACCACTTACTGTTTGCGATTGCGCGGTGGTTTGCGCATTAATTTGATGAGCCGAGCCTTCTTTTGAGTAACCGGCATTAGCTCCCAAATTGGTGGCGTTTTCAGCCCAGCTTAAAGTTGATACTAATGAACAAGCGGCGATTATATAAATTGATTTTGACATGATAGTTTCCTCTGAATTTACGGGACTTAGGTTTAAAGCACTTATGTTTAAAGCGTTTAGGTTTAAAACGCTTAGGTTTAAAGCGCTTGGGTTAAAGCGCTAGGTTTAAGGCGCTTAGGTTCAAGTGACTTAGGTTTATAGGTCTTACATAGAGTTAACGTTTGAGGGTTGGGTTTTATTCCAAAGATAGTTATTTATTTTTAAATATTTTTGCGGGGGGCTACTTCATGGTTAACATCAGGGTACAAACTTGCTCACAGTGGTATCATGCACTCCTTTATTTACTAAACCTTGTTAACTTATACGTCCTCCCCAAAGTGATGATTTTATGTCCGTAATCCAACAAACCCTGCGCATTGCTACACGTAAAAGTTTGCTCGCCTTGTGGCAGGCAGAATACGTTAAGGCTGAATTGCTCAAACATCATCCACAACTCAATATTGAGTTAGTACCGCTCACGAGCAAGGGCGATAAAATTCTTGATGTGCCCTTGGCAAAGGTTGGAGGCAAGGGTTTGTTTGTCAAAGAGCTAGAGCAGGCATTGTTGGCGAATGAGGCTGATATAGCAGTACATTCAATGAAAGATGTGCCAATGGATTTCCCCGCAGGCTTGGGGCTTGCGGTTATTTGCCCGCGCGAAGATGCACGGGATGCATTTGTCTCAAATCGTTTTGTTAGCCTGGATGATTTACCCGAAGGCAGTGTGGTGGGAACATCTAGTTTGCGTCGTCAGTGCCAATTGTTAGAGCTGCGACCTGATTTAAACATTACATTTTTGCGTGGAAATGTGCAGACACGCTTACAAAAACTTGATGCTGGCGAGTACGATGCAATTATCCTCGCAGCGGCAGGTTTAATTCGTTTGGACTTACGCACGCGTATCAGTTCGTATCTTAGTGTTGAGCAATCTTTACCTGCTGGTGGCCAAGGCGCAGTGGGCATTGAATGTCGCCTAAATGATGCCACTACTCAAGCACTGCTCACTCCGCTGCATCACCTGTTAACAGCACAACAAGTTGTGGCAGAGCGCGCCATGAATAAGCAGTTACAGGGTGGTTGTCAGGTGCCTATCGCTTGCTACGCCATTCATGCGGACGGCGGGTTATGGTTGCGCGGTTTGGTTGGCTCGGTGGATGGCACCCAAATGCTGCGTAATGAAATTCGCGGCGGTGTCGATGACGGTGAGGAAATGGGTATCGCATTAGGAAATACATTATTGGCTGCTGGCGCCGATAAAATTTTAGCCGAGGTTTATTAAACACCAGAGTAACAATGGTAAAGGTAACGAGCGTAAAGAAAGTGGACGACTTACAAGGCTTACACATAGTAGTGACTCGCCCGCTGGCACAAGCTGAACCTTGGGCAACGCGTTTAATTAAATTAGGCGCATCTGTTTCGTTAGTACCCTTACTAAATATCGTGGCCGTAAAAGATGCCGCGCAAATACAAGCAATAAAAAATTGTATTTTAAATTTTGATTTATACAACAAAGCAATTTTTGTTAGCCAAAATGCTGTGACCTGTGGCTTTGACTGGTTAGATAATTATTGGCCGCAGTTACCAAGTGCTGTTAAATTTTTTGCCGTTGGTGAAACCACCGCAAAATTAATACAAGCGCGCGGAGCTTCTGTAACAGACTTAGCTGAAACTCAGCGCGGCGCTATGACTAGCGAAGCCTTGCTAGAGTCGCCAGCGCTACAACAAGTAGCGGGTGAAAAAATAGTGATTTTGCGCGGCCTTGGTGGTCGCACCCATTTGGGCGAGGTGCTCAGTGCGCGTGGTGCAAAAGTGGATTATTGCGAATTGTATGAGCGGCTTTTGCCAGCTGCAGCTGTCACACAGTTTGCGCAACTGTTGAAGACTAATGCTGAAAATAACGCAGCGTTGAGGGCGCAGAATAAAACAGATGCACTGAATCTCGTCGTGACTTTGCATAGTGGTGAAGCGCTAGAAAATTTAATTATGATATTGAAACAACTAGCGGCATCAACAACGACTATGCTGCGCGAACAAACAAGTATGCAGCAACTGATTTTATTGGTGCCGAGTGAGCGCGTTGCCGAGCAAGCAATAGATGCCGGGTTCAGTACTATTTTCGCCGCAGGCAATGCAACTGAAGCAAGCATGTTGCAGCGGCTGTTGGATATAAGAGCGTCGTTAAAAAATTAATCGCAAGCGAGGATTAAATTCCTCGTGGCTTGCCACGAAATAGATTTTGGAAAAAAAATATACCTCACTGCTTGCTACGAGGTGTTTAATTTAAACTAAAAAAGGTCAAGTATTGTGAGTGAAGATAATCATTCAATCGTTAACAATGAAGCTGTAGTTACTGTAGCTACTGCGCCCGCTACAGCGGCAAATATCAAACCAAAAAAATCACGTGTTGGTTTATGGTTGGCCATTATTATTTTGTTAGCGCTAGTAGGAGCTTGTAGTGCGTTGCTATGGCAGTTGCATAAAGTACTTGTTAATACTCAAGTCGCATTAATCGCTGAAAAGGAAGAAAGCGAATCACAGCGTAAAGCATTGGCTGCAAAATTGGAAAATGACCTTAACAATCAGGAGCAACAGTTCCAGGGTGACTTAGTCGAACTGGCGCAACGTCAGGAAAGTACCGCCATGCGCGTGCAGGCGTTGAGCAACCTTAGTCGCGATGATTGGAAGTTGACTGAGGTGAGTTATTTATTGCGCATGGCAAATCAACGCATTTTATTAGAACATGAAACGGCAAATGCTTTGGCATTGGCAGAATCTGCTAACAATGTTTTATCAGAGTTAGGCAGCGCTGATTTATTTGCAGTGCGAAAAAAATTAACAGAAGAAATTCAAGCGTTGAAAATGGTCACCAAAGTAGATCGTGAAGGTATTTATTTACAATTGTTGGCCCTTACACAGCAAATCGATAATTTGCCATTAATTGAACCGCTGATTCAAGAGGATGAAGACGTTCTGAATAGCCAGGAAGAAACAACCGCAACGACTATTTGGGAAAAAGTGGTTAATTTTGGCAAAAGAACTTTACATAAATTAAACCGCTACGTGCGCGTGCGCGATCAAGGTCGTCGCGTTGATGCCATTTTACCGCCTGAAGATCAAATGTATTTAAAACAAAATTTACGTTTAATGTTAGAGCAAGCACAAACTGGATTATTGCGCGAGGAACAACATGTTTATCAAGCAAGCTTGGATAAAGCACAAAACTGGATTCGCGATTATTATCCATTGAATGAACAGGCTGAAATTGTGCTCAATGATTTGGATCAGCTTAAGAAAAATATTGTGCAACAAGCGCTGCCTAATTTTTCTGGTTCAGCAGCCTTGATGAAGGATTACCTCGCCCAAAAAGATAAAGTGGCAATAACCCGCCATGGGGTACGATAAATGAAAAAATTGTTTGTTTTCATTGTGGTATTTATTCTATTGAGCCTCTGGGGGTTTGGTGTAATTCTGCCTGATGCCGGGTACGTGTTGGTGGTACTAGGTCAAAAAACAGTAGAAACCAGTTTGTGGTTTGCCTGCTTTGCCGTTTTAGCAATCTTTTTTCTGTGGTGGTTAATTTCGCGGTTTGTAAAAGCTGGTTGGTCATTGGCGCAACGCCTAACCGATTTTTTTGTATTTGGCAGTAGCGAGCGCGCGAGTAGGAGAGCGGCCAGTGGTTTAATCGATTTCTTAGCGGGCGATTGGTTGCAAGCACGTAAGAAATTATTGCGCACAGCAACGAAAGTGGAATCTCCGCTGGTAAATTATTTAACTGCCGCACGTTGCAGTTATGAGTTGGGTGACCGCGACGAAGCATTAAGTCTTCTCGCCGATGCGCAAAAGAAATATCCGCATTTTTATGTTGCGATTGGCTTGGTGCAAGTCAAAATGGAATTGTCAGGCGGTCGTCAAGATCAAGCTAAACATATTCTGTTAGCACTGCAGCAAAGGGCGCCCAAGAATGCTGTAGTCATTAATCATTTGCGACAAATGTATGAAGCGCGCGGCGAGTGGCTGGCATTAAACGAAATACTTCCCGTGGCAAAAAAATATAAGTTGTGTTCAGTTAACGATACGCTGGAAATGGAAGCGTCCGTTATGGTGGGTGAATTGCTGCTTTATTCGCA
>JANPKH010000257.1:0-2144 GCA_031425935.1 Gammaproteobacteria bacterium
AACTGGCCATAAAGTTCAATGTCGATATTTGCTTCGGGATCGATAAAAACAGTGGTAGCTTCCTCGCCGTCAATGTAACTGCAAGGATGGGGTTTAGTTGCAAATAATTTAAGTGCTGAAAGGTCAGTCATAGCGGCCTCAACGCGGTTAATTCGATAACATTAATCCCAATTAGCTATGGCGTTCTTGGGCCATGGTAATGAAGAAGCAGGCGGCAGATGGGAGAAGTTTAACAGGAATTCCTGAAATTCATCACGTGTGATTTCAATAGCACCTAAGCTAAACAAATGTTCGCTGGCGACCTGGCAATCAATTAATCGAAAATCCCATAATTTTAATTGGTGCACTAAATGCGCAAAACCAACTTTGGATGCGTTGTCTGCAATGCTAAACATTGATTCTCCGAAAAATATTTTACCTAGAGCGATACCATATAGTCCACCAACTAATTTGTCGCCCAGCCACACTTCCACGGAATGCGCGATGCCGCACTGATGTAGTGCTGAATAACCCATAATAATATTTTTACTAATCCACGTTCCGTTGCCTTCAGTATCGTTGCGGCGAGGAGCGGCACAAGCGTGCATTACATCTGTGAAACATTGATCAAAACTTACGGTATAGACACCTTTGCGTAAGGCTTTACGCAAACTTTTGGATATATGTAATTGATCTGGTAAGACAACTGTCCGGGGATTTGGGCTCCACCATAAAATTGGTTCGCCTGGATTGAACCAGGGAAAAATGCCTTGATGATAAGCCGCTAGAAGCCGGGCAGGTGAAAGATCTCCACCAAAAGCCAAAAGACCGTTAGGTTCGGCCAATGCCATAGACGTTAACGGGAAGTAATTATTGGAAGGGTCGAGCCTAGGAATTTTTATCATGTTTGCCCTGTGTAAGCCTTTCGCTTTTCTAGCTAATTAACGCTATTGAACAAGTAACTACTTAAATATCGTTTCTTTTAAAAAATTATTTTGGCAATTGTATATTGGCGCATTTTTTGACTGTAAATATATAGAAAGATAAACGACAATATTTTGTTGTTCCTGATAATAAACATTCATTTTACGACTATGCTTAATTTAAGGTGTAAAACATTAGGGATGTTTATTTGAGCGGCTACTTTTTAGTCGTAAACATTACAGTTTAATCGCGTAGTAGGGGTAAATCATGAGTATTTTTAGTCATTACCGTGAACGTTATGAATCCACTCAACAGGAAGAGCTGACAATAAAGGAATATTTAGAATTATGTAAAAAAGATCCGAGTGCCTATGCAACCGCTGCCGAACGCATGTTGATGGCAATAGGCGAACCGGAAATGGTGGATACCGCACAGGATCCACGCTCAAGTCGTATTTTTTCCAATAAAATCATGAAACGATATAAAGTCTTTGTCGATTTTTACGGCATGGAAGAGTGCATTCAGCAGATAGTGTCTTTTTTCAAGCATGCTGCACAAGGTTTGGAAGAAAAGAAACAAATTCTTTATTTGTTAGGGCCTGTAGGCGGGGGTAAATCTTCGCTGGCTGAAATGCTGAAAACCTTGATGGAAAAAATGCCCATTTATTGTATAAAAGATTCTCCTGTATTTGAGTCACCTTTAGGTTTATTTGATCTGGATGAAGATGGTCGTATTCTTGAGGAAGATTATGGCATTCCACAGCGTTACATCAAAAGAATTATGTCCCCTTGGGCAGCCAAGCGGTTACAGGAGTTTCACGGGGATATCACCCAGTTTAAAGTAGTAAAACTTTATCCTTCTATTCTTAACCAAATTGCGATTACGAAAACAGAACCAGGCGATGAAAATAATCAGGATATTTCTTCGTTGGTTGGGAAAGTAGATATTCGTAAATTGGAAGAGTTTCCGCAAAATGATCCTGATGCTTATAGTTTTAGTGGTGGCCTCTGCCGCGCTAACCAAGGCTTGATGGAATTTGTGGAGATGTTTAAAGCTCCCATAAAAGTTCTGCACCCATTATTAACTGCTACGCAAGAAGGTAACTTCAACAGTACTGAAGGCTTGAGTGCAATTCCTTTTGACGGCATTATTTTGGCGCACTCTAATGAATCTGAATGGCAAAATTTCCGCAATAACAAAAACAATGAGGCTTTCATCGACAGGGTTTATATTGTCAAAGT
>JANPKH010000258.1:0-2564 GCA_031425935.1 Gammaproteobacteria bacterium
TAGCTGATGGCGCAAAGCTGCATCAAAAACCTGACGCGTACCAGAGCCGCGCTCACGCAAAATCCAGCTTTCATTGGCTAGATCTTGCAGGCTGACATGATGTTGTTTAGCGAGAGGGTGGTCTGGTGCCGCAAAAATGACTAATTCATCATCAACCCAAGGCGTAATTAGCAAATCCGGATGATGACTATCACCTTCTATTAATCCTAAATCCAATTTGAAATGGGCAACTTGCTCAACAATGGTGGAAGTGTTTTGTACCGCTAACTCCACACGGCTGCCCGGGTTTTGCTGCATATAATCGCCGATCAAAAGCGTAGCCAAATAGTTGCCAATGGTGAGTGTTGCACCAATGCGCAGTGAGCCTGCACCCGCGTTTCCTTCAAGTAGCGATTGTAATTGTCGAGCCCGGTCGAGCAATTCCATGGCTTGAGGCATGATTTGCCTCCCCGTTGTATTGAGTCGCAAACGTTTACCCTGACGATCAAATAAGCGCGTATTAAACTGCTTTTCCAGCTCCGCCAACGCCATACTGGTAGCTGATTGGCTAAGCGCTATGTCAGTTGCGGCACGTGATACGCTTTCTTCGCGTCCTACCGCAACGAGTACTTCTATTTGTCGCAAAGTGAATTTCATCAGTGGTTGCTCCTAAATCGGTGATTGTTCCTATAAAAAGCTATCTGATTATCGCCAACACTAAATATCAGTATTATTGATTAATAATATCAATGTAATCAATTATGCAGATATCAAATAAGTCTTTATAATCACAAAAAATGTCATTGTTTGAGGATTAAGCATGAAAGTGTTGGTGGGTATCAAACGCGTGGTGGATCATAATATCCGCGTTCGCGCAAAGGCAGATGGTTCAGGTGCTGAAATTGCCTCTGTCAAAATGAGCATCAACCCGTTTGACGAACACGCGGTAGAAGAAGCTGTACGTTTAAAGGAAGCAGGCATTGCAACCGAAATTGTTGTAGTTACGGCAGGTGCGGCTAACGCTCAAGATGTACTGCGCCACGCCTTAGCATTAGGTGCAGACCGCGCCATATTAGTAGAAACCCCCGAACCGCTTAACTCGCTTGCCACCGCAAAAGTATTGCGTGAAATTACTAAACGCGAAGCGCCACAACTTATTTTAATGGGCAAACAAGCCATTGATGATGACGCTGCTGAAATTGGCCAAATGCTTGCCGCTTTTTTAAATGTAGGGCAGGGAACCTTTGCATCGAGTTTGAAAATTAACGATGGAAAAATTACGGTAGTGCGTGAGATTGATGGAGGACAGGAAACTGTCGAATTAAATTTGCCGGCAGTAGTGACCGCAGATTTACGTCTAAATGAACCGCGTTATCTTAAATTGCCTAATTTAATGATGGCGAAGAAAAAACCATTAGAAACCATAGCGCTTGCCGATTTGGGCGTTAGTGCTACTAGCAACGTTGTTACCATTAATGTTGCAGAACCTGCTGCACGTGCACCCGGTAAAAAACTCAACAATGTGCAAGAATTAATTGACGTGTTGCGCACGCAAGCGAAGGTGATTTAAATGTCCATACTTGTTATTGCCGAATTTGCTTCGGAAGCATCTGTGCAAAAAAATATTAAAGCTGCAACCCGTTCAGCAATTGCTGCGGCGAAAGCGATTGGTGCTGAAATTGATATACTTGTTGTTGGCGAAAATATTAATTCCGTTGCGCAACAAGCCGCCAATATTCAAGGTGTAACGCGTGTATTAACCGTGGATAATTCTGTTTACGAAAAACCACTTGCGGAAAATTTTGCCCCCTTGATTCATAGCATCGCAAAAAATTATTCACACATTATCGTTGCTGCTACTAGTTTTGGTAAAAATTTATTGCCACGGGTTGCCGCGTTATTAAATGTGGATATGGTATCTGAAGTGACCCGTATTATTGATGCCAATACTTACGCGCGCCCGCTCTATGCAGGTGGTTTGAATGCGACAGTGCAAAACAATGAAGCTATTAAACTGTTAACCATTCGCCCTACGGCGTTTGATGCAGCGCCAGATGCTAACCAATCAGCTCCCATTGAATCCATAGCTGATGGCAAAGCTGATGATAAAAAATTATCACGTTTTGTTAGTGAGCACATTCAGCATAGTGAGCGCCCGGATTTAAGTGCAGCACGCGTTGTAATTAGTGGTGGTCGCTCACTCGGCAGCGCTGAAAAATTTAAAGAAGTGCTTGAGCCATTGGCCGGAAAATTTAATGCAGCTATAGGTGCAACACGTGCAGCAGTTGATGCTGGTTTTGCACCAAACGAATGTCAAGTAGGCCAAACCGGTACAGTAATCGCACCGGATCTTTATATTGCCATTGGTGTTTCAGGTGCAGCCCAACACATCGCTGGTATAAAAGATAGCCGGATGATTATCGCCATTAACCACGATCCAGATGCACCCATTTTTCAATGGGCAGATTATGGATTAGTAGCAGATTTATTTGAATCGACTGCAGCAATTACTGCTGCGCTTTAAATAAAGTAAATAATTTATATTTCAAATAGGAAAATAACATGGCCGCAGTTGCTACCGAAAA
>JANPKH010000259.1:0-1902 GCA_031425935.1 Gammaproteobacteria bacterium
TCCTAAGGTTTCGAATCAAACAGTATTCTTTATTTCTGTCCCGTTAGTAACTTTAACTTTCGTTTACTTTCCCAAAGTCTGCTGCATATATTTCGGAAAAAGGTTCAGGTTTTTGAATGGCATAACCCTGCGCAAAATCTACTCCGATGTCGCGAAGCATTTGCACTATCTGTTCATTTTCGACAAACTCTGCAATCGTCTGAATTCCCATTACGTGACCGATGTGATTAATCGACTCGACCATTGCCCGGTCAATTGGATTGTTAATCATGTCCCTCACAAAGCTGCCATCTATTTTTAAATAATTAACAGGCAAATGTTTTAAGTAGGTGAAGGACGACATACCGCTGCCAAAGTCATCCAGTGCAAATAAGCATCCTATTGATTGTAATTCTTGAATTAGTTTTATCACTTGAGTGAGGTTTGCAATGGCTGCTGTCTCGGTAATTTCAAAACAAATATTCGCGGGTGGTATGCCATATTTTTCAAATTGGTCGTGAACAAAAGGCAAAAAGCTTTCGTCGCACAATGTGGTGCCGGACAAATTGATCGCTAAAATTTGCTGCTCTATTCGATTGCGATTTAGGCTCGTTGATCTGGAAAAAGCAGTGGCCACTACCCAACGGTCTATCTGCGACATAAGTCCATAGCGTTCGGCCGCAGGAATGAACGCCATTGGTGCCACTAAGGTGCCATCCTCTTCCCTCATGCGTAGCAGCAATTCATGGTGGTATCCAGTGGAACTATCGGGCCTAAGGGCAAGAAATTGCTGCGAATATAAAACAAATCGATTTTCATCAAGTGCATGACGAATACGTGCGACCCAGCCCATCTGCCCGTGGCGATTCGCGAACTCCAAAGCCTCGGGCAAATATACCTGAACCCGGTTGCGGCCTTTTTCTTTAGCGACGTAGCATGCGGAGTCTGCCATCTGCAGTACATCCGTTAGTGTTATGCCGTCATTGCAAAAGGTGACAAGGCCAATAGTTACGCCTACTGAAAAACTTTTATCCGCCCATACGAAATGAAAGTCGCTCACGGTCAAGCGAAGTGTTTCCGCAATTTTTTCCGCGGCTGCAGTGGGACAACCGTTTAACAACACCCCGAATTCATCACCACCCAGGCGCGCCAATGTGTCAGTCTGGCGCAGTTTAGACAGAAGCACGCTAGCTAGCTGGCGCAAGAGCTGATCGCCTGCCACGTGGCCGCAGGTATCGTTGACTATTTTGAATTGATCCAGGTCAAGGTATAGCAAGGTGTGTTCTTTGTGTTGAATCTTGCCCGTTTGTAACGCCAAATCAACTCGTCGTTCAAATTCACGGCGGTTGACAAGCCCCGTAAGTGAGTCATGCGTTGCTTGATAGGTCATTTCGGCAGCCATTTTTTTGGCTTCGCTAACATCATGGAAAACTAAAACAACGCCGATAATGTCACCACTTTTTCCACGAATGGGGGCGGCGGAGTCTTCGATGGGAAAATGAGCTCCACTGTACCTTTGCACTAAAATGGTATTTTCAGCAAGTCCAGCAGTTACTTGATTTTTTAAAACGATTTCAATTGGATTATGGGCCGGCTGTTGTGTGCGCTCATCAATAATATGAAACACCTCAGGCAGAGGTTTTCCGCTTGCTTGTCTATTACTCCAGCCAGTCATAATTTCTGCGATAGGGTTGAGATAAGTAACCAAGCCTTGCATGTCAGTCGTGATTACTGCATCGCCAATTGATTTGAGCGTTACATGCAACCGTTCTTTCTCTTCAAACAACTCCAGTTCAGCTTTTTTGCGCTCTGTGATATCACGAACAATTACGCAGATAGCTTTTACTGAATTGTAATAGATTAAGTTATCAGTGATTTCTACATGAATGGTTTCAACAATCTGACGGCAGTATTGATGCTGAC
>JANPKH010000260.1:0-2173 GCA_031425935.1 Gammaproteobacteria bacterium
GCTAGGTAACGTATAGGTAAAAATGCTGCCCACGTTTAGTCCGAAATGTTGTTCTGGATGATCTTTAACCCGGATGGCGACGCGATACTCGAGTGAGTTCGTGCTTAGGCAAGTAGTGACTTAAGCTTGGGATCGTGTCAGACCGGTGGATGCGGCTGATTTGGACCCCATTGCAGACGCAGGTCGGGGTGTCGGCCGAGCCTCACACCGGACGTGCGAGGCGCCCCATTATCTGCCTAGCCAACCGGCGATTTGAATCGATTTTCTAGGGTCGCGGCACGCGCCTATTTCTCCTCCTGCGCTGCCAGGCATTGTATCCAAGTCGGCTCGGAAACATGATGATGCCCGCAAAAATCATAACCAGGCTCAAGGCGGTCGCACCTATCAAGAGCGGGGTGTTGAAGTCCTCGTGGTTTTGGAAGTCCATGATGTGTAGCGACCAGAGGAAATCGAACACTCGCCAAAGCGTCGACCGCCTAGCCGTCACCACGCCCGTGTCTTGCGCCACGTAAAGCGCTCGGTTTGCCTCATCATCAAAATCGACCCGCCAGGCAGGCAACGCCGCCCGGTATTCCGTCGATTCCTCGGTGATCAACCTGACCCGCGCCGCGCGAAGTTCACCAATGTAATCAGCTTCGGCGATCTGGAGGGCCAGGCGAGCTGGCAAAGGCGAGATTAGCTCACCGGTAGTCAGATCATAAAGCCGAGGCCTCCCCTCGTGAGGCGCAATCAAAGCGACCGGCCGCGCCAGCATGGTCCTAATCTCGATCCGTTCGCCGGGGGCCGCATCGACAATCCTCTGCAAACCGCTCGATGCAAGCCGCACCGAAATCGGGGGCGGTGGCGCCGCCGCCCTTACGTGTTCCGAACGCACCTGGTCGATCGGGGCGATTGCGAAAAAGAGGCCGCTCACAAACCAAAACAGGATTTGGATCGCCATTAACAGGGCGAGCCACTTGTGAACCTTACCGGCAACCCTGGCGGCCGCTGACATCCGCAATCCTTCCTTTTTGCGCGCTAAATACGAACGTGCGTGTTCACCACTTACGAGACGGCCACGGAACAAGCATCAGCTCGCGGGGCGAGGCGCCCGCGACGACCCGTGCATGTTGACGATTTGCCAGGTTCGGTCGGCCCTGCGCAGCACCGACGTGGTGACACCGCGGCGCTCAATCGGAGCTCCCTCGATGCGCTCGATTTTGTACGTATAAGTCTCGGTCGCGACCGCCACCGCGCCATCGCACCAAAGATCGATACGATGATCGGCAAAGCGGAATGAACGGAAATGGCCAAGCTCCGGCCCGAGATGATGAGCCAGATAATTCGCGTACGTCCCCTCGACGCCGCCATTCTCGACGAGGGCGGAATCCGGCGCGAAGAGGCGCTCGGTGCCCCGCGCATCGAGGCGCTCGATCGCCGAGCGATAGTCGGCAAGAACCCGCTCGATCGCTGGGCGTTGAGCGCCACAGTCGGTCTTATGCGCTTGCGCAGGAGTTCCGCTCAAGCCCGCGACAAGCGCGGTGCCCGCGACGAGAAAGCTCTTCATCCGTTTTCCCCTGTTGAGAATGCTCGAAAAGCCCAGAGGCGCAGATCTCCGCGCCTCTGGGTTGTCTCCACCGAGATTTCAGCAGTGGCCCGCGGCTCGGTGCTCGGGAAGGCACTCCGCTTTCGGCGCCGGCGTTGGACTAGGTGACGGCCGCGGTGCGACCTGCTTGGGACGAGCTGGTACGGCTGTCGGCGAGGCCTTGGCCGCTGCGTTCGTCCGGGGAGCCGCCGTGGCAGCGCTGTCCGCTACCTTCGCCGGAGGCGCATCGGCAGCGGGCATTCCCTCGCCCCGCAACATGGCTTCCATATGCGCGATCTCGGCGCGCTGGTCCTTGGCTGTGCGGCGCGCCATCGCCAGCACCTCAGGGTTGCCGCCCTGTCGGATCAGAACGTCCGACATCTCAACCGCGCCCTGATGGTGCGCGATCATCTTGCGGGCCCAGGTTTCCGACAGCGTGGCGCCGGCCGCGGCCATCATCTGGTCATGCATACTCTTCTCGACTTCGCCGAAGGGCTTCGCCTCGCCCGATCCGCCGGTGAATCCGCCAGCCAGGACACGCTCGAGCTCGCCGATTTCGCGGCTCTGCTTGTCCACGGTGATCCGCGCCATTTTAACGAAGCCAGGTTC
>JANPKH010000261.1:0-6687 GCA_031425935.1 Gammaproteobacteria bacterium
TTAAAATTATTTTCTTCGTTGTACATCCAGCAGCCAATCATGTTAATAGGTGGAATGAGGCAATAAATTTGTTCAATGATGTTGGCGATGGCGATGTGTAAATCCAAATAGTGATGAGTAGAAAAATCGGCGTCATTTCTAGTTGGATTAAGTGCTGGATTGTTTTCTGTATTGTAAGGTTCGCTGGTATTCAACTGCGCGTTAATGTGTCGGAACTCTTCCAGCAGTGAAAGATGCGTTTTTATTTTTTCAACGAGTGATGTTGCGGTAATGGGTTTGGTAATAAAGTCATTGCCCCCTGCCGCAAAGGCTTTCACCACTTCACGGGGTTGATGATTGGCCGTTAAAAAAATAATGGGCAGTTGGTGTAAGCCATATTCTTTTCGTAATAATTCACAGGCTTCATAGCCCGTCATTTTTGGCATCATGACGTCGAGAACAATAAGGTCAATATCGCCTTGCTCTGCAAGAACTTTTAATGCCATATCACCATCAATAGCTTCGACGGTATTGAACTGTTGTTTGAGTAAATGGGCTTTAACGACCATACGATTGACTGAGTCATCATCGACAACAAGAATTTTATAGGGTTTGTCCGTATTGGCGAGAACTGGAACAGAAGCTTCGTTTGCATATAAGTGGCTATTGAAATATACAGTATGCACTTTGTGTTTTCTTTCGTTTAGTAGTGTCGATTCTTGTGTGTGAACGGTTGAATAATCCTGTGGAAAATGAGGGTTATTGGTTGAGCCCTGGATTTGTGTCGAATACGTGTTTTGGTTTTTTTTGATAGTCTCTTCTTTTGGGGCGATATCATTTCCTTCGCATTTTGCAGCAGTTATTGATCGTGGCAGTCTGATGTGAAAGGTGGTTCCTGTACCTACTACAGATTCTACGCTAACGTCACCGCCGTGTAATTCAACCAGCTTTTGAATTACCGACAAACCTAAACCCGCTCCTTCTACTGCACGCTTTGCTGAGCCATCCACTTGATTAAAAGCGGAAAATATTGGTGCAATATTTTCGGGTGCGATGCCGATGCCTGTATCAGTAATGCTAATAAAATCGAATTGAGAATCCTGATGGTGTGCGATGGTAATAGAGCCCTGGTGAGTAAATTTAATGGAGTTATCAATGATGTGATGGATTATTTGCGATAGCCGTTGGTCATTTGAAAAAACCACGGCATCATCTGCAACGTTGCTGAAAACAACCAGATTTTTTTCGGTAAGACGGTCTTCTAGTTCTATGAGTACGCGCGCGACTAAAGGGCTTAGTGAAATATCGCTGAGTGTTAGTGTGAGTTCGTTATTGGCAAGTTGGGAAAATTCCAAAATATCATTGACAATGCTATCCAGGCGTTTTCCACTCTGTAATATCATTTTTGCTTTTTGTTTAATATCGGCAGGCAGTTCCACAGGACTTGCGCTGATTGATTCGGCGAGGCCGATAATGCCGTTGAGCGGTGTGCGCAGTTCATGTGATGTGTTGGCGAGAAAATTTTGTTTAAGCGTGTCCAGGTTTTTCATCTTCACATTCACCGCGCGCTCCAGAGCGATTTTTTTTCGCGCGACTTTTAATTTTTGACGTTGGCTAATCACCACATTCGCTATTAGCATAATTGTTATTAATGCATATAGAAGATAGGCCGTCCATGTTTTCCAAATGGGGGGAAGAATGGTAATGTTAATGGATTTTCCTGTTTCATTCCAAACACCATCATTGTTGCTGCCTTTCACGGTGAACACATAATTTCCTGCATCGAGATTGGTGTATTTTGCAGTGCGTTGATTGCCAGCGCTTATCCAATTATCATCAAACCCTTCGAGTTTATAGGAGTATTGATTTCTTTCGGGGTCTCTAAAATTAAGTGCCGAAAAGCTAAAGGTAAACATCGACTTTTTGTGATCAATGGTGATTGAGTCAGTAAAATTAATGGATGTTTTTAATATTCCATCAGCGCCACCAACGGCTATGTTATCGGAAAAAATGCTAAAGTTTGTTAATGCGATAGGCGGAATTTTTTTATTTTCGTTCAGCGCTTTGGGGTTAATAATTCGTAGCCCTTCAACGCCGCCAAAGATAATTTCACCTGCGCTGCTAAGGGCTCCTGCGTGCATTGCAAATTCGCCGATTAGCCGCCCGCCAATGCGATTGTAGTTTTTTATTTTTTTTGTCTCTGGGTTAAATGAGGAAAATCCGTTGTTGGTACTTACCCAGAGAATGCCGTCGGCGTCTTCTAATATGTGTTGAATGGTGTCGTCTAAAAATCCGTTGCTTTTGTTGTAGGTTGTGAAAGTGTTGGTGTTTCTATTCATCACACTTAAGCCAGATGCAGTACCGGCCCACAGCTGTTTTTTGCTGTCTTCAAATAGTGCGAGTACGTTTGAGTTGCCCAGTGTGTTGGGGTTGTTGGGGTCGCTTACAAAATGGCTGAAGTTGTCGGTTTCGGGATGCATAAGGCTTAAGCCGTTTGTTGAACCTATCCATAGCTTGCCGCTGGAGTCTTCCAGCGTTGTCCAGACCATTGTGCCCATTAGCGAGGTGGGGTCTCCTTCAACATGCAAATAATGTGTGAAGAGTTTTGTCTTTTGATTGAATTTACTGATTCCGCCATAGTGAGTGGTGATCCATAAATTATGTGCTTTGTCTTCCTTGATGGACCAGACAATGGGGTTATTCAATTCAGCTGAAGTGCCGCCATTTTTAGTGATATTTTGATTGGTGGAAAACGGATACCGCGTAAATTTTTTATCCACCGGATTGTAACTCGCCAAGCCGTTTTGCCATGTGCCAATCCAGACAATGCCGTTGGCGTCAATGTAGGTGGTAAGGACTGAATCGCCGTTAAGGGTAGTGGGGTCTTTGGGGTTACTTTTAAAATGGGTAAAGGTATTTTTTTTGCGATCAAAAAAATTTAATCCACCACCGTCCGTGCCCACCCACAAGTTGGCGTCTTTATCTTCTGAAATGGATCGCACAGAATTGTTACTGAGACTGTTGGGATTAAGCGCGTTTGCGGTGTAGCTGGTTATAGGGGCTGTTGAGCGATCAAAAAAATTAATGCCCACAGGATAATTGCCGACCCAGATGTCGCCATTTCTATCTTCATAAACCGTACGCACTTTATTGGTATTAAGAGCCCCCGGGCGACCTGAGTCGGCTTGATAGTTAACAAAGCGATCTTTTTCTCTATCGTAAACGGATAGCCCGCCGCCATCCGAGGCTACCCATAATAAGCCTTGAGAATCCAATACCAACTTCCACGTATCGTTACCGCCCAGGCTATAGGGATCACCTTGGTCTTTTATGTAGCGTTTGAATTCTTGTGTTTTGGGGTCATAGTGCACCACACCATAATAGGTTGCGAGCCAAAGCTTACCCGCACCGTCTGAAACAATATCTCTAACGGCGTCGTCTTGATGAGGATCGGTTGTGCCAGGATTAACTCTGTGAGTTGTAACGCGTTTTGTTTTCCAATCGATACTTTCTAAACCATGTTCTTTGCCTAGCCAGATTGTGCCAGCGGGGTCTAGGTAGGCCGTAATGGTTTCTCTAGGTTTTTTAAGCGTTGCGGGAAGGGGAATAAGGGTTGTGTAGTCGTTGGTGCTTGCGTCTATGATAAATAGTGCAGAGCGAGAGACTGCAAGTATCTCGCCGCTTGGTAATTCTACGAAATGTAAAATAGACGTGGTTGAAAGTTCTGTTTTTTGGTTGTTTTTATCGCGTACTTCAACCAGTGTTTCCTTGCGTGGATCGTAGCGTAATAGTCCTTCGCGTGCGCCCACCCAGAGAGTGTGGTGGCTATCTTCAAATAACGTATTAACGTAAAAACTCTTGGATACTTCCTTGGGCTTATTATTGTTGGCGGCTAAGGTAATGTGGCGAAATTCGTAGCCATCGTAGCGCATGAGCGCAGTGCCGCCCCCTAGCCACATAAATCCCTGGCTGTCTTGCAGAATCGCCGTTCCTTCGCCCATGATGAAATCCTTATTTTCAATAATATTCTGAAAACTAATGTGTTCGGGAATCTCGGCGGCAAAGGCTAGGTTTGGCTGGCTTAACCCAAGCAGTAGTGAAAGAAGTGCGATAGTACAAAGGCACGTGCGCCTAACGGGGTGGCGGGGTAGCGATAGTGTCGTCGAAGAGGCGTTTTTGTTCGTCAATGGAAGCTCATCAATGGGTAGTATGAATCGCGCAATACGAGGTTAGTGTGCCTATTGGCTCTGGTCTAAGTGTAGTTGAGTTTTTGCAGGGGAAACATTCTCCTCTTCAGATAATTTCTACCCCTCGAGCTAATGTCTGCCCCTCCAGATAATGTTTTCCAATGAGTAGTTTTTCCCTAGGTGCATCTTGAATCTTGAGATCATGCGATCAATGATTAGTTATGCGGAGCAACCTGAGTATTTAGTTGGGTCAATATTTGATACGCGGCAGTCACTCTTTGGGGCTGTCTGCTTTGCGCGCAACCTGATCCGTGCAAATCTGTTATCAACATTTCAATTAAAAGGGGGCGGTTTACTCCAGTCCTTTTATTAACGAACTCACCGAATTTGTTTTAAAAACTTTATCCCAAAATGAATTAACAAACCCAAAATTCACTAGACTCTTCTGATGATGTAGCACATGACCATTTGTATAATTGTTTATTTTGGAGGAAAGCACGAGGGATTCATTTATTGCAAAGTTTGAGTGTAACAGTATAGTAAAAACCATACCAAAAATATGCAGCGTTAGGACAACGCTTAGGCTCATAGGGAATAGAAACATAAATAAAGGTGCACTCACCCCAATAAATAAAGCCTCTATTGGGTGAACACTGTATGCACTCCAAGGGGTAACCCTCACTGAACTATGATGAATAGAGTGAATCTTCCTAAATAGCCTAATATGTAAAAGCCTGTGGACGAAGTATGAATATGACTCATAAAATAAGGGGAAAACTATTAATTGAACGGCAAAATTCAATGCAGTTTCAGGCCAGATATTATTACTTAGGCTCCTAATTAGTAGGCTTGTTATGGAAAATATAAAACACGCAAAAACACCATAAAATATTTCCTTTTTGATCTGAGCATCTTTTAATTTTCGCGTATCTATGTACGCACCAACCAAATTAGCTGAGCTTAATTTTTCTGTAATAAAACTGAATGAGCTTGCAGTTAATGCATAAATTGTCGAATTAATAATAAACGACATGAGTAATGCAATGTACCAATCAGCCGTTATCCAATACTTAAAAATATTTGTAACATCTATAAAGTTCATCGACATACTCAATTTTTGCACCCAATCTGTATAATGGCGATCTAAGCGGCAGTTTTTATTAAGCAAAAATAAAGACTTGACCCTAAAGCCTTTCCTATCAAGATCTAGGGTTCATTGACGCGAGCAAGATCAGTAGAAAAAAGTAATCCTTTTAATCCCAGCGTTTCAATCACAGTTTTAAATTTTTCGGTACAATAAATATTTTTGTAGCCGTTGAATTCGGTGCGGAAAATTAATTTATCAGATAATTTCTCTTCCTTGAACACTAATGATTGCACTCCTATGTATTCAGCTTCTTCAATAACTTCGCGATGACTTTTAGTTAGATCTACGACTTCCATACCAGTTTTTTGTGTGACATGTAGAATCCAATATGAAACTCCCTCACAAGTAACCGGTAATAGCTCGCCATAGGGCTCTAGTAATGAACATAACGCGTTATAAGCGGTTTCATTTAATGCCAATCTATCGGTAAACCAACAAGTAATGTCAGGTAGCTTTATCACATTATGTTTGTCGCTATCATCTGTAAATTGTGCACATAAGGGCTGCCAAAAGTTTTTCCAAAGAGGCTCATGTAATATAAACATATCGCCTAGTTTTGCTTCCACTTCATCTGGCCAAATATCAAAAACCATATAATTAAATCGATCAAATCTGAGTCGATATATCATTTAAGTATTCCTCTAGGTAGTCCAGCGCCTTTTGGTAGCATGACATAGCTGGGAAATGCACCCTGATGTAGCTGACGGGAAATGAGTTGTAATCTTGCCCTAAAAGCATTTTCTCCAGGTGACTCGCTGAGATGAGAGTGAACCCAAAAATAGTAATTGTAACGATGAATCCGACTATGGGGCGGGGCGCTTGGAAATGCTGGATGCGGTGTTGCAGCAGTATTTTCGGGTAGCCACATTCCATTGTCCGAATCATCTATTCGAATTTTAAGCCGTGACATGAAGAGTCTTACCATTGCTGCGTATTTATGCTTACCGGCTACAATTGCATGAGGGTGGCATCGTTGAGGGCGAGTTTTTCCTGCTTGTTCTAAATGCGCTGCAAGACGAGCTGGTTTATGGTCTTCCTCATAAAGTGCTTGGGAAGATAGGTTGGCTGCTTGGGCACGATATCGATCAATGCCTTCTTGTATCTGTGCTGCTACTCCAACCTTAATGAAGTCGGATGTGCTCAATGGTTTTTCTAGAGCGGCAATACTATCGATAGTGCGATCAAGTAAACTTTTTTCGTGGTAAAGGGTTATTTTTTCAGGTATCGGCATTTCGCTAAGCATCCATAACAATGATGGTCTGTAAGCGCACTTTAACACTTCGTTGTGATAAGGAACAAATTAACTATGGTTCAGTTAATCAGTCAAACGTCCTTTTTTTGCTAAATAACAATGGGGGAGGTTAATTTACTTCG
>JANPKH010000262.1:0-2371 GCA_031425935.1 Gammaproteobacteria bacterium
TTTCAACCTCGTAGCCTAGACAGCCCCATACAAATTTTAGGAATTCTAGAAGCAGTCGGCACGCAATTTAATCGTTGCTGGGTGATGGGAATGAATGATGATATTTGGCCACAAGCACCATCGCCTAATCCATTTATCCCAATTAATTTACAACGTAAATTAAAAATGCCACATTCATCCGCAGAACGTGAGTTTGCTTTTAGTGAGAAAATAACACAACGGTTTTGCAAAAGTGCCGAACAAGTTATTTTTAGCTATAGCCAACAAAAAAATGACACGCCGCTAAGACCCAGTCCATTAATTGCTTTCTCCCAAGAGCAGCAAGGAAGTTTAATGTCACTCACCTCAGCTTTATCTTCTAGCCCGCCTTCCCACAAGTTTGAGAGGCAAGTTATATTAGAAAAAATAACAGATAATACCGCACCGCCAGTCACTGAAAACGAAAGCATTCGCGGCGGTTCTTCGATCCTCAAAGATCAAGCTGCTTGCCCGTTTCGTGCATTCGCCAAATCACGTCTTAATGCTCATACAATCCCCAACATTACTGCTGGATTAAGCGCACAGGAACGCGGCATTTATCTACATGAAATATTGGAAAAAATCTGGGGCATTTTAGAAAATCATCAAACATTATGTCATTACCAACCAGAAGCACTTACGACGCTAATTAAAACAATGGTAGCAGAGACACTAAATAATAAAAAAATAACTCGACCTTTATTAAAAAATAAGCTTTTTTTCCAAGTAGAATATCAACGACTCCAGCATTTAATCCATGAATGGTTAACAATAGAAAAACAACGACCGCCGTTTATAGTATTCGCACGTGAAACCATGCGAAAAATACAATTAGGCGGTTTAGCGTTACAACTGCGCGTGGATCGCGAAGACAAACTAATGGATGGCAGTCATATTGTGATCGATTATAAAACGGGCAATCCTAGCATCAATGATTGGTTTGGCGAACGCCCAGACGACCCACAATTACCGCTATATTGCTTAACCAGTGCAGAGCCTATTAAGGGTTTATCATTTGCTATTATTCGTGCTGATGGTTCAAAGTATAAAGGCATAAGTGCAAGCGATTGTGCGATATCTGGCATTATTAGTATTGATCAGCAACGTCAAGATGAAACTATAAAAAGCTGGGAAGATTTTCAAACTAAGCAGCGTGAATTTTTAACTCATTTAGCTATAAATTTCCAAGCAGGAATAGCATCTGTAGATCCAAAAGAACCTGGAAAGACCTGCCAGTACTGTGATCTGCAAGCATTGTGTCGCATACATGAAAGCGAGAATTGCTGATGACTGAGCTTATAACACCATCAAAAGCTAGCACTCATTCCATCCCTGATCAGCTCGTGCGCGAACGTGCATTAAACCTGTATCATTCTTTTATAGTGCAAGCACCGGCGGGATCTGGCAAAACTGAATTGTTAGTGCAACGCTTTTTAATATTACTCGCTCAAGCCTGTCAATCGCCGGAAGAAATACTCGCGATCACTTTTACTCGAAAAGCAGCAGCTGAAATGCGTCATCGCATTTTACAAGCGCTGCATTCCGCAGCTGAAGACAGTTCACATCCCACTGAACCACATGGACAAAAAACCAGAGCATTAGCCGAAGCAGTACTGCAACAAGACCTACGGTTACAGTGGAATTTACTCAACAATCCGCAACGTCTACGCATTTTAACTATTGATGCTTTATGTTTGAGTTTGACACGACGTATGCCATTGTTAGCGGGTCTCAGCCCTAAAGTTAAGACTATTGATAATGCGAAAGATTATTACTTAATAGCAACACGAAGATTGCTCAGTCATTTAACAACAGAACAAAAATATGCGGATAAATTAGCGAAATTACAACTGCACTTAGACAATCGCATTGATCTAATTGAGAAACTATTCATTCATATGTTAGCGCGCCGTGATCAATGGTTGCCACACATAATGGTGCATCGAAAAAATTTAACTTCGAATGAATTTCGTCATGTTTTACAATCTGGGTTACATCATATTGTGCATGAATATTTGTTCACATGTTACGAAATCCTAGCTGTTGAAGCGGATGAATTAATGTATGTTTTGCGCTATGCTGCAGAAAATTTAAGTGTCGAAAATCCTGACCACCCTAGTTGTGCGTGCCGAAACTTAACTGAATTCCCCGCACCAGTAGTGGAGAATCATTCAGCATTTATTGCTATTGCCCAATTTTTATTAACGCAGAAAAATACTTGGCGGCGCACTGTTGATAAACGCGACGGATTCCCAGCGGATAATAAACCTTTAAAAGCTAGGATGATGGGACTTCTGCAGCAATTTAATAACAACGAGACATTACGCGTTAATTTAGAAAGTATACGTTTAGC
>JANPKH010000263.1:0-7019 GCA_031425935.1 Gammaproteobacteria bacterium
CATGAATGGGTTCTACCTGCGGGCGTAAGTCATCCGGCATGGTTGGGCGATTCGCTTTATATTCTGCATACAGTTCATCGCGAAATGTTTTACCTTTTGCATCAAATATCACAGCAATTTGGCTTCGCGGGTAATCCTTTATTAAACGGCGGAGCATGCTGATAACGCCTTTCACCGCTCCCGTAGGCTGCCCTTTAGAATTAGTAAGAGGCGGCAAAGCATGATAGGCACGATATAAATAGGATGAGCCATCCACTAAGACTAAGGGGGCAGAAGAAAGGGGTTGCGAAACCATGATTGTGGGTGCTCTTAAAAAATTCTGTAGTAAATCCAGCTAACTTTTAGCGCACGAAGAATACACCAAATGATCCCAGTGTACGCGTAGAAGGAAAGTCAGCACTGAAAAGACGCTCTGGTAGCATGCAATCTGAAACTTCTATGTGTTACCGCAGCATAATAATTGCGATCCAGATCACAAATAAAGTTTTCTTCTAAATTGTTGATATTCAATAAAAATATATTTTTATGTTAAAAAATTATTAGATAAAGGGTAGGCAAAATAAAATATTGTGTTACTATGAGTAACAAGAGGTAACACAATTGCCTTGAATTGTAACTAAACCCCCAAAAGGAGATCGTAATGAAAAATTTATCTGTAATGCTTATAGCTTTGTTGTTAGCTGCGCCTGTGTACGCTGATGACGTGCAAACTCAAACTGTCCCTACGTCACTAAATTCCATCAGCACTAATATTTTAAATGATGCGGAAAGTCTAGAATTGTCAGATTTGGGCGCATTTTTAGACAAAAAAGTGCAAGAAGTAAGTGATTTACTGAGCGCTAAAATTGCTGAAGAGTTACCAGTAATTGTTAAGCAAGAAGCTGCTGACAAGGTGAGTTTCTAAAAGCTACCGCAAGCGCGGTAGCTTTTAGCGAACGGTTATTTTGTACAATATATTATGCGCTTTGTGTCTAATGCTTTAGTCATTAGGCTCGTAAATTTGGAAGCGTTCGAGTTCTGGTATCGTTAGTTAAAGATGGCGCTGATCACTTATATGATCTTGCCGCTATTACATTAAGGATGTTGTATCCATGATTTCTCTGGTTTGCTGCAGCACTTGTTGAGCAGGCTTAATTTGTGTTTGCTTTGTTTTTTCCTCCAGTTTTATCCTGCATTGGCTCCATGTTCCGTTTATAGCTTTTAGTTATGGCGGCATGGGGTCATTTTTTACCTGCGTCACAATTCCAAACATTTATAAAATAATGGCGCGTGTATAAACATCGCTGATTAATTCCTATCCTAGACTGTGCTGGCTTCAGATGATTTTGTTGTTCACTATTTCAGCATGATGCTTAATTTCGAAGGAGTCTTTTATGGATACACTCATTTTCTCGCAAACTGCCATCTTCCGCCTGCAACAATTAGGCAGCCAGTATTATCGGCTTACAGGTGTGCGCCACAAGCTTGCTACACAGCAAGGTATTTTAGATTTATTACGCGAAGCAGCATTAACTTCAGAGCGAAACGTTAGAAGTTGTTACGATAGCTTTGTCATTGAGCTAAATAAGCGCCAGATTGATGCTTTAGCTGATCGCGGAATCAAGCTACAGCAGCCTTTACAGGCTTCGCTTGCTGCGCCCATTCGCAAGGCAATGTGAAAAAGCTTCAGCCATACGCTCCAATAATTGGTCATAAGTTTTGACATTTTGACTGCCCAGCGCGTCTAAAATACCCAGCTGTAAATTTAATTCTTTTGCTAGATCTCGCATGGACTGCTGTTCATAGTAGGGTTCTAAAAATAAACAACACCCTTCAGCAATCAACATTTTTCTAAGTTGATGCAAATGCTTTGCGCCTGGCTTTTGTTCGGGCGTAAAAGTGACGTAATTCAATTGATATAAGCCATAATGCTTAACAAAATGACTATAGCCCTCGTGGTACACCGCAAAGCCGCGCCCTGCAAAAGGTTTGAGTTTAGCTGTCAAAGTGGCATCTAATCTTGTTGTCTTAGTGATAAAAGTTTGTAGATTTGCTGTATAGGTGAGTCTGTTTCTGGCATCAATTTTTATTAACTTTTCACTCAATGCCTGCGCTATTAATATCGCGTTACGTGGATCTAACCATAAGTGTGGATCGCGCGCGTGATGATGCTCATTGTGTGTATGAGGCTCTTCTTCTGGCCAATAGAGTCCTGATAATTCATAAGCAGTGATACGTTGAGAGGCTGGTAAGCTAGAGAGTGGCTTTTGTAAAAAACTTTCTAATTCTGGGCCAATCCACAATATTACATCGGCTTTTTGTAAGCGTGTGTGGTCGGATACTTTAAGTGGATAATTGTGTGGTGATGCTGAGTCTGGCAAGAGCGTGTCCACTGTAGCTAAATCACCGACAATTTCTTGGGCAATCAGCGTTAGTGGTTTAATGCTAGATAACACCACCGGCTGTGCTTGGGCATAAAGCGCGACATTGAAAAATCCACACGTTATTATCCACAAAATTTTTTTTATCATTTTTTTCCTCGTTTTGAAGCTTCCTTCTTAAAAAGCCTATGTTTGAAAGATAAGAGTGAGCAGTTATAGTGTAACCATATTTATAGATAACAACATTATGCAAGCTTTAGTCTTGTAGCAAAGAGGATGAAATGACTAATACTCAAAAACTTGCCGCTTTTGAAAAATCTGCATTTATTGACACACAGTCATTAATTCAGGCGCAGGCTGTTGGTGTGGTGCGTAATGGACGCCACCTTATAAAAAACGCGGACTTACAAATTGACTCAGGTAAAATTGTAACCCTGATCGGCCCTAATGGTGCGGGTAAAACCACCTTAGTGCGTAGCGTTCTGGGTCTTATCAAAATCGATGAGGGTACTATCACTCGTAGTAAAGATTTACGTATCGGTTATATGCCGCAAAAATTGCATCTCGAAGCTAGCTTACCTCTCTCGGTAGAACGGTTTTTAACATTAGGCGGTAAGCCGCGTATTGATTTGGGCGATGTCTTACAGCTTACCGGTATAGAGAAACTTACCCGCACCCCTATGCAATCACTCTCTGGTGGCGAAACCCAGCGCGTACTGCTTGCTCGCGCACTCCTGCGTGATCCCCAGTTATTAGTACTGGACGAACCGGTGCAAGGTGTGGATGTAAGTGGTCAAGCAGCCCTTTATGCTTTGATTAATGATATTCGTAAAGCGCGTAATTGCGGTGTTTTGCTGGTATCACACGATTTGCATTTGGTTATGGCTACCACCGACACTGTTGTTTGTCTCAACCAACATGTTTGTTGCTACGGTCATCCTGCACAAGTTACTCATGATCCTGCATATCTCGCATTATTTGGCTCAAGTATCGCGGAGCCAGGAGTGAACAAGCAGTCACAGGTAGCGCTTTATACTCATCACCATGATCATCAACATGACACGCACGGTAACGTGATTACGGGTAGCGTTGGTTGTACTGACTCCTGCGAGCATCATCACAATGCCTGATTTTTTACTCCATGCCCTACTTGTGGGAATTGCTGTGGCGTTAGTTGCAGGGCCGCTTGGCGCTTTCGCTGTGTGGCGGCGAATGGCTTATTTTGGCGATACGCTTGCGCATTCTGCGTTGCTGGGAATTACATTTGGTTTATTGCTGGGAATTAATCTTAATCTTGCTGTTGCCCTCGGCTGTTTATTGTTAGCACTTGTACTTGTAGCTCTACAAAACAATCGTTTTTTAGCAACAGATACATTGTTGGGGATTTTATCCCACTCCACGCTTGCGCTTGGGCTTGTTTGCGTAAGTATGTTCAGTGATACACGTATTGATTTGCTCGCCTACTTGTTTGGCGATATTTTGTCGGTAAATTCGTTGGATGTAATTACAATATGGATAATTTCAATCAGCGTGATAATTGCGCTCACATGGCTTTGGCGCCCTTTGTTAGCCATTACCGTTCACGAGGAATTGGCGCAGGTTGAAGGCATCGCCGTAACAAAAGTACGCACCGCGTTGATGTTATTAATGGCACTGGTAATCGCTATAGCAATGAAAGTAGTGGGCGTATTATTAATTACCGCTTTGTTGATTATTCCAGCTGCCGCCAGCCGTCGTCTTACCCACACCCCGGAAGCGATGGCTATAGTTGCTAGCGGGTTAGGGTGTATTGCTGTTAGTTTAGGGTTAACTGCATCTTTTTATTGGGATAGCCCTGCTGGCCCATCAATTGTTTTGGCGGCAACTGGATTATTTGCCTTAACGCTTTGTAAGAAACAACGAATGTAAGCCAAAGCGCACAAAGGTTGACGTCACTATCGTCTAGTGACAACTTTATAAAAAATGGATAATGACAAATACCTGTAAAAGGAGGCTAGGAAAACCCCCGTATGAAAAAACTAAATATTGGCGATTTAGAGTTCAATAGTGAAGACGTTGCGCGAAAAATAGAGAACGATATTGCTTTTTTAGTTGAGCGGCTGCGCATGCTTGAGCAGCAAAAAATACCCAACGCAGTGATAGTGCAAACGTACCGCGATATGTTAGATAGCCGTTATGCGGTATTAGGTTGGTTACGCCTTAGCAATGTAGATGTTCAAGATAAAGTCGCTAATAATTTTTAATCTAGAGAGTCAAGATGTTATGGCGCCGCATAGGCTTCCAGCACTCGATTTAAAAAACGTTGTCCGAGTAAAGTAGTTCGCAAAAATCCATCCACATTTTCAACTAGTCCTTTTTCTGTTAATGCTCGCCATTGTGGTTCAAGAGCATTCAGGCTTAATCCCGTACGTTCTGCTAAAAATTGTGTCGGCGCACCCGAGTTCAAACGCAATGCATTCATTAGAAATTCTAACGGTAAAGACTCTGGTGTGAGAATATCACTGCCGCCGCCAAAAACATTTTGATGACCGTTAAGATTGATGGAAATTTTATCGCTATCAGCGTTATTTAAGTAATGTTTAGGTAAACGAGTTTTCCATAAACGCATAATATGCGCTTGTTGTGGCAGAGTAATTTTGCCGTGTGCGCCAGCGCCAATGCCCAAGTAATCACCAAACTGCCAATAGTTGATGTTGTGGCGCGCACATTTATTATTTTTTGCGTAGGCAGAAATTTCATATTGCACATATCCTGATTGTGCAAGCAGAGCTTGGCCGGCATCTTGAATATCCGCTAAAATATCCTCTTCAGGCAATAACGGTGGGGCGGAATAAAATGCAGTATTTGGCTCAATAGTAAGTTGATACCAAGAAATATGTTCTGGCGCTAAAGTAATTGCTTGCGCCAAATCTGCTTGCGCGGCTTCGCTCGATTGTTTGGGTAAGCCGTGCATTAAGTCTATATTGATGTTATCAAAACCCGCCTTACGTGCTACTGCTACCGCTCGTAGAGCCTCATCGCGACCATGCACACGTCCCAACGCTTTTAATTGCACATCATTAAAACTTTGAATGCCGATGGATAGACGATTAACTCCTGCAGCACGAAAGTCTGAAAACTTTATTTGCTCAAAAGTGCCGGGGTTTGCTTCTAAAGTAATTTCAATTGTCGGTTCAAACCCAATGATAGATTCTGCATCATTTAAGATTTGCGCAATCGCATTTGCGGACAGCATGCTCGGCGTGCCACCGCCAAAAAAAATGCTGGTAAGTTTGCGGCCTTGCGCCAAACAGGCATCCTGCTCTAAATCTAAACGCAACGCCGCAACATATTCTGCTTCAGGAATAGCGAGGTTTGCTTCATGCGAATTAAAATCGCAATAGGGGCATTTGCGAATACACCATGGG
Organism: Gammaproteobacteria bacterium; assembly: GCA_031425935.1. Classification (GTDB taxonomy): domain Bacteria; phylum Pseudomonadota; class Gammaproteobacteria; order Pseudomonadales; family Cellvibrionaceae; genus Cellvibrio. The sequence goes on from JANPKH010000263.1 coordinate 5,768, forward strand.
ATATGAATATAAAGCGAAAGCGGGGGTAGAATCAGAGGCATGAAAATACTCAATGGAATAAATATATTAAATAAAAAAAATATTATTTCTGTAAGCGCACTAATAATTCAGCCATTGCCAGGCCGCGATGACTAATACGATTTTTTTCAGTTTTTTCTAATTCTGCCGCAGTGCAGTTATGCGAAGGTACATAAAATAATGGGTCGTAACCAAAGCCATTTTGGCCGCGCGCCTCGGTAAGAATGATGCCTTCCCAGCTTCCATGGCACAAAATAGGAGTTGGGTCATCGGCATGACGCATATAGGCAAGCACCGCATGATAGCGAGCGGTACGCTTTTCAGCGGGCACACTGGCCAGTTCGGCTAATAATTTGTTGTTGTTGTCAGTATCGTTAGCATTAAGGCCAGAGTAGCGTGCCGAATAGACTCCGGGACGGCCATGAAGGGCGTCCACCTCAATGCCAGAATCATCCGCAATCGCTGGCAGCCCAGTTTGAGCGCAAGCATGCCTCGCCTTGATAATTGCGTTTTCCACAAAAGTAGTACCGGTTTCGTCGGCATCCTTCATCGCAAAATTAGATTGCGGTATTAATTCGAAGCCACGGCTGGAAAGTAATTGTTCGAACTCCCGCAATTTGCCCGCGTTACTACTTGCGATCACAATTTTCTGCATTTTTTAACACCTGATGGAAAAGCCCATGGAAGAATCGAAAGACCCGTCTTAAAAACAACCACCTAAAAACAACTCGCCTATTTTGGCATAAGTTTGTGATGTGTCTTGTTTAAATCGCCCTAGGCAACCTGTCGCTGTAAGCCTACAATGCCGGTTTCTATAAGATGATAGCAACTCATGCTTCACGAAATACCCACTAGTCGTCCCACCACCCCGCTTTTAGATAGCATTGACTGTCCCGCAGACTTGCGAGAGCTCGACGAAAAGCAGCTGCCGCAACTAGCAGAGGAGTTGCGTGCGTTTTTGTTGTTTAGCGTTGGCCAAACCGGTGGGCATTTTGGTGCAGGTTTAGGCGTTATAGAACTGACTATTGCTCTGCATTACGTGTACAACACTCCCACAGATCGTTTGGTCTGGGACGTGGGTCACCAAACCTATCCGCACAAAATTCTCACATCTCGTCGCGAGCGAATGGGCTCGATTCGCCAAAGTAGCGGCTTGTCCGGCTTCCCTAAGCGCGATGAAAGCGAGTTTGACACCTTTGGTGTTGGCCACTCCAGTACGTCTATTAGCGCTGCA
>JANPKH010000264.1:0-19259 GCA_031425935.1 Gammaproteobacteria bacterium
ATAAAATTAGCAACGTTGCATCGCTTAACCAGATCAAAATTGGCCAAGGTCTTTGGATCGATGTGGCCTTCTACAAATTTAACCATTTAGAACCAATAGCCATAGCGTCTTATGATAATTTGTTCTCCATGTTAAGCGCAAAACGTATTGATTGCATCGCACTGGGAAGCAATGAAATTGAATCTATCTATCAAGATAAAAGGAAAATTTTTCCTGCTATTGAAATCGATAAAAACTTGCTGATTTATTATAATTTCCCCACATACTTATATGTCAGCAAAAACACTCCTGAACTGGCAAAGCGCATAGCATTAGGCCTGACAAAAATGAAAAAAAGCGGCGCTTTTGATGAATTATTTTTACAGCACCACGAAAAAAATATAGCGCATTTAGATTTAAATCATCGGAAAATTGTCTGTTTAAATTCACCTTATTTAACTAGCGCAGACGCGTGTCCAGGCCCCCTTCCTTTCAGTCATAAAAATCTACATTAAACACGCATTAAATAAATATAGGTGCAATCAAATTCACCCCAGCCCCACATGTCTCTAGAAAAATTCCCGCGCCTTATAGAAAAGCTTGTATAGAAACCATATATAAAAATGTCAGCAATCTATAGATACTAAAACCAAAGATACTAAGACTGACATTATCGGCCGCACTGAGCCTCACCCCCATGGATTTCCCCGATAGTCAGAGAATAGCGAGCCCCATTTTTTTGTTGAACAATCAGTTATTACATCTCTTAGCGTAAATCAGGTGTCAAGGCGTTAAATACGCTAACTTGACCTGATAGATAACCTCCCACTCCCCCAACTATCTTCTATAGTTAAGAAATTCACTACTAACACAATAGATTGATGACCATGACTGAAACCAACGACGCAGATACTCAAACGAAAGCGAAAAAAGCAAGAATTCTGCTTGTCGACGACTCCAAAGTAGTCAGATTAACCGCAACCAAAATCTTATCGGAGCAATTCGACCTGGTACTTGCCGAGAACGGAGAGGAGGCTTGGCAGAAAATCTGCGATGACAATACTATCCAAGTGATTTTCACTGATTTAGGCATGCCTGAACTGGATGGATATGGTCTCATTCAGCGGATTAGGGAATCTGAAAATGAAGGTATTCGTAATCAACCTATCATTGTTATCACAGGAGCTGCTGACGAAGAGGATGTCAAAAGAAGAGTACTTGAATTAGGTGCTACTGACTTTATCGGCAAGCCCTTTAAATCCACAGAGATTATCGCCAGAGCCGAAGCTCATGCCAGTTACCGCAGAGATAAAGTTAACCTGCAAAAAAGTGCTGACATTGATTTACTAACCGGTACATTAAACCGTAACGGGTTTAATCTGCAGCTACAAAAAGATCTGTCTTTTGTGAATCGTCACGCGGAAAACCTGGCGTTGATCATATTTGAATTGGACGACTTTAAAGCAATTTATAAACGCATTGGAGAACAATCAGCTAACCGTATCATTAAGCAAACTGCTACCAGGTTACTGACTGTGATTCGCAATGAGGACAGTGTGGGGCGATATGGTTATGAAAAATTTGTCACTATTCTGCCAATGGCCAAAACTGACGGAGTAATTATTTTAGCGAAGCGTTTATGCGAACAAATAAAGTCATTCAAAATAACGATAGGTGGAGAAGCGATCACTATCAGTATGTCCGCCGGTATTACTATTGATAGAAAAGGCAACCCAGCCACCGTCAAAGAGATGATTCAACCGGCGGAACAAGCCTTAAGTAATGCGAAAAAAGTGGGCAGTGGTGAGGTTCAAATACTAAAACTTGAAAACACTCAAACTCATGAACCTCCTGTTGTGGTGTCAATCGATAAATTGTTGGAAGCAATTGCTGAAGGTAAAACCGAGATGGCACAAAATCAAATGGCTGCAGCACTCAATCGATTAGCACCATTGATTGCACTAATGAATGAAAAACAAAAGCAGCGCCTAATTGAATAGTAAGAGTTAAATCATCTCGTTTTCCCAAAATCGTTCCACCCACTCAAAATTTTTGCCTTGCTTTAAACCGCTTGGCTTAGTTAACAGTCATTACCTCATCATGTATACTTGGCGCCCAATTTACTGCTCTTGCCAGAGTAGCTAAATTCGTCCCAACGTGCTCCCGGCACTTTGAGACACTCCCTACATCCATGTAGGTCGGTCCTCCGCGTTCCAAACGCTTAGGGGACACTTCCTACATCCATGTAGGTCGTCCATGAAGGTCATGGATAGCCTCCTGAAGCAGAGATCCTGCGGAGGGAGTAAACCCACACTACTGAGGATAAAATTGTGCTTAATGCCTACCGTAACCATGTTGCCGAACGCGCCGCTGAAGGTGTTCCACCTAAACCACTTAATGCAGAACAAGTCGCAGGATTGGTTGAACTGTTAAAGAGTCCCCCCGCTGGTGAAGCGGAAGTTTTACTGGATTTAATCACCAACCGTGTTCCTCCCGGTGTTGATGAAGCCGCTTACGTTAAAGCAGCTTTCTTAAGCGCAATTTTGAAAAACGAAGCTAGCTCTCCCCTTATTGATAAGCCTCTCGCGATAAAACTGCTCGGTATGATGCTCGGCGGTTACAACATTGAAACGCTTGTTAACTTGCTGGATGACAAAACCCTAGCCCCACTTGCGGCTAACGAATTGAAGCACACCTTGCTGATGTTTGATGCCTTTCACGATGTGGAAGAGAAATTCAAAGCCGGTAATGTATATGCAAAAGAATTAATCCAATCCTGGGCCGACGGCGAATGGTTTACTAGCAAACCAAAAGTACCGCAAAGCACCAAGCTCACTGTTTTAAAAGTCACCGGCGAAACTAACACCGATGATTTGTCTCCAGCACCTGATGCTTGGTCGCGCCCTGATATTCCTCTCCACGCCTTAGCAATGTTTAAAATGGCGCGCGATGGTTTAACGCCAGATCAACCAGGCACTATTGGCCCTATCAAGCAAATCGCTGCACTCAAAACGAAAGGCTACCCGCTGGTATTTGTGGGCGATGTGGTGGGCACTGGCTCTTCACGCAAATCAGCAACCAACTCAGTTCTCTGGTTTATCGGTGAAGATATTCCCGGTGTACCCAATAAGCGTACCGGTGGAGTGTGTATTGGCAATAACGTAGCACCGATTTTTTACAACACTATGGAAGATGCGGGCGCGCTTGTATTCGAAGCCCCGGTAGAAAAACTCAACATGGGTGATGTAATTGAAATTCGCCCATACGAAGGCAAAATCCTCAACGCCGATACAGGCGCAGTATTGTCAGAGTTCAGTTTGAAATCAGATGTGTTGTTGGATGAAGTTCAAGCTGGTGGCCGTATTCCGTTGATCGTCGGGCGCGGTTTAACGACCAAAGCACGAGCAGCCTTGGGCTTACCGGCGAGTACCCTATTCCGCTTGCCAGAAATTCCAACCGATACCGGCAAAGGCTACACTTTGGCGCAAAAAATGGTTGGCAAGGCATGTGGTACCAAAGGTATTCGCCCTGGCACTTATTGTGAACCCTATATGACTACCGTGGGTTCACAAGATACTACTGGCCCTATGACTCGCGATGAATTGAAGGACTTGGCTTGCCTGGGTTTCTCTGCCGATTTAACCATGCAGTCTTTTTGCCACACCGCTGCTTATCCAAAACCAGTCGATATCGAAACCCAACATACTTTGCCCGACTTTATTATGACCCGTGGCGGTGTTTCCCTGCGCCCTGGCGATGGAATTATTCACAGCTGGTTAAACCGCATGTTGCTGCCAGACACAGTCGGCACAGGCGGCGATTCTCATACGCGCTTCCCTATAGGTATTTCTTTCCCTGCAGGCTCTGGCTTGGTCGCATTTGCCGCAGCTACCGGTGTTATGCCGTTGGATATGCCGGAATCTGTACTCGTTCGCTTCAAAGGTGAATTACAACCCGGCATCACCTTGCGTGACCTGGTTAACGCGATTCCCCTCTACGCCATCAAAGCCGGTTTATTAACAGTTGATAAAAAAGGCAAAAAGAATATTTTCTCGGGCCGCATCCTGGAAGTTGAAGGCTTGCCCACTTTGAAAGTTGAACAAGCGTTTGAAATTTCGGATGCTTCTGCGGAGCGTTCAGCTGCTGGCTGCACCATCAAGATGGATCCTGCTCCGATTATTGAATACATGACTTCTAACATCACCATGTTGCGCTGGATGATTCAACAAGGCTACGGCGACGTGCGCACCCTTGAGCGTCGCGCGCAGAAGATGGAAGCCTGGATTGCTAACCCGCAATTAATGGAAGCAGATAAAGATGCAGAATATGCTGCGATTATCGATATCGATTTGGCCGACATAAAAGAACCTATCCTCGCCTGCCCTAATGACCCGGACGATGTAAAAATATTGTCCGACGTCGCCGGAGCAAAAATTGATGAAGTATTTATCGGCTCATGCATGACAAACATCGGTCACTTCCGCGCGGCGGGTAAACTTTTGGCATCCACCAAAGAAGAATTGACTACGCGTTTATGGATTGCTCCACCCACCAAAATGGATGAGCATCAATTGGTGGAAGAAGGCTACTACAGTATTTTCGGCACCAAAGGCGCGCGCACTGAAATGCCAGGCTGCTCATTGTGCATGGGTAACCAGGCGCGTGTTGCGCCTAACTCAACGGTAGTTTCAACCTCTACTCGTAACTTCCCTAACCGCTTAGGTAATGGCGCTAACGTGTATCTTGCTTCAGCCGAATTAGCGGCTATTGCGGCGGTGCTGGGCAAGCTGCCAACACCAGAGGAATATCATAGTTACGCGCAAAAAATTAACAGTATGGGCAGCGAAATTTATCGTTACTTAAACTTTAATGAAATTGCCAGTTACCAAAAGGCAGCAGATGAAGGCAAGCGAATTGCAGCAGTTGAAATTCAAACTGTAGCGATTTAAGCATTGATCTAAAATCGAAAAGCCTTACTTTACATAAAAAAACCCGCAAATTTTGCGGGTTTTTTTATGTTTATTTTTTATGCATTTTTTACCGACACAAAAAACTAGTTGGAAGAAGTATCCCCGGACAACGCTTTGAACGCCCCGGTCAGGTAGGTACCGGTGGATTTTAAACCACGCACAATGCTTTCCATGGCGCTGAATTGTGACTGCAAGCGCACCCGATAAGCTTCGCTACGCCGATCAAGTGTTTTTTGATCTGTTTTTACTTTAGCAACTTCCTTAGTAATATTGGTTTCACGGTTTTTTATCATTCCGTTGGTTTTTAAAAAATCATCAATTAAACGCGTAAAAGTTCCGGCAAAACCCCGCGCAAAAGTAATCGTTCCCGTTGTGGCTCCCGGCTCAATGCGCATGCTAAGCCCTTCTGCTTTGCTACCCAATGCAGGCAACAAAACATCACCAAGCCCAAAAGCCGTAACGCCACCCACAGTGCCGCCAACATCTGCACCCGCGGTACCCGTGCTATTACTAATACCCATATCCGCCATATCAGCACTTACTGCACTGAAAGCAACATTACTGCCACCACCATATGCATTAGACGTAAATTCAAGTTTGTTAGTGCCACTGTTGTAAACAACACTCAAACTCAATTTAGCGGTAACTAACGCTGAATCAGAGTTGATACGTGTTTGTAAATCGGCAGCAAGGGCATCACCCGTCAAGTAATTAGTAACGGGAAGTGTAATGGCTGAGGCGCTTATACCGTCTATAGCTGCGGTAAAAGTATAGGTTTTACCAGTTGTGTCTAGTGGGAAAGTTGAAACCATTGCATCCGCAACCAGCTTCCCTTTAGCAGGCTGCTGCGTTATCACCACATCGTAGCTTCCTGGTACGCTCTTGGCACTCTGTTTGGTTACAACAATTTGCGCATTATTTGATGATGTTTTAGGAATAAAAAGATCGCGAACGGCAGTAAAGTTTTTATCAATAGCTGAGCGGAAACTCGTGGGCGCAGTAGAGTCATCAATTTTCAACGTGCCGTCTAACTCGGTACGAATCCCCAAGCTAGCTAAAGAAGTAAAGGCGCTACTCACACCCGTTACTGTCGCACCCAATAGGGTACGCACTTGTTGCAGTAAATTTTTTGCCAATGGGTCTTGCTTCAAACTACCAAATGCATTTTTCTCTGTATCAAAGCCTACCAATTTTCCACTTTCAGAAAGAAAGGTATTGTAAGCCGTAACAAAATCCCGAATAGATTTTTCAGCGATAGCTTTATCATCAGAAATACTTATATTGACTGTTTCAGTGGTTGAGCTATTGAATATATCAAATTCCAAACCATCGACAACATCGGTTAAATGATTCGACGAACGCGTTATTTGCATACCATTTACGCGCACAACGGAATTCTTACCCTCTTGCACCTGAGTAAGATTTTTGGTTGTGTTATTCACGTTAAAACTTGCCAAGCCGGGTGCACCCGATTCTGTAGCGGTAATTTCTACTTCGTTGGTAGCTCCCGAGGGTCCAGTGACAACGAGATTATAAACACCGGCATTATTGACGATACTTGCTTTAACCCCTAAACCCGATTTGTTAATAGCATCGCGCAAGCCAGTTAAAGAATTATTGCTGTCATCGATAGTGATAGTACCGCCAGTTTTAGTGGCATCTACGGTAAAGGCATCCAATACTAGAGAGCCAGCAGGCACAAGTTCGTTACTCCAGCTACCAAAACGAATAGCCAAAGTACCTTTGCCAATTGCTGTTGTTTGCGAGCTGAAATTACCAGAACTGAAGGATTGGGCTTGAGCAATAGCATCCACTTTAATACTGTAATCACCCGCAACAGCTTTAGCATCCAGCTTGGTAATTCCCATTAATGTGGTAGTGGGTACGGATACGGACTTTGCATTAAAGGTATCCTCACTTGCCAATACGGAAGCAGCTGTTTCTAGCTTGGAAAAAGAGCTACGCAGCAAACCAAAATCAGAAATTTGGGTCTCGAGCAACGTTTTTTTTGTCGTAAGCCTATTGGTATCCGTTAGCTTGCTGACGTTTACCAGAGTATCCACAAGTGCAGTGGTATTAATGCCAGACCCAGACCCGAGAGCTGAAATAATACTACTGCCGGTACCTGCGGTAGAACTAGTAGTGCTTGAAATTGGATCCACAGTAGCACCTCGAAACAATTAACAAAAAAAACAATAAAGACGATAAACAATAAGGCGAAAGTTGAATAACCGATAACAAGAAAGAACTACTCAATAACCTTAGCGGCAAACATTGAATAAACTTTAGCCTACTTTGACGTTTTTGCTAAAAAAGCTATTCAGAAACTGACCGATGAATAGCGGCAAAAAGTTGCCTACAAACGGCATGTAAAAGACAAATAACAGTATAAAACCTGCCTAATTAACCCTACATTTACCTAATAATGCTTCTTAATGCTTCTTAATGCTGCTTATTAATAAGTAAGAGCACAGATCATACCAACACGTACACCTATGATTTTCTGACTGCTGTAAAAACAATTGCCTATAAAATCCCAATTATTTTGCTATAAATGTGAGTTCGTACAAAACTAGCGAATCAAGCACAAAAATGTGAATTTCTACAGGAGCGCTTAATGGTATTATTCGCCGCCTTTAGCCATCCAAGAATCAACATGTTCAATCGTGTCGCCTTACAAAAACTAACTCCTCTCATTAGCTTTACATTGTTCATAGTGGCCGCGTATGCAGTGAATCATCAAATTGCAAATTACGGCTGGCAAAATGTTATAAACGATTTATTTGCATGCTCCAGTGAAACGCTTGTGCAAATGTTAGTGATGGGAATTTTTGGCTACGTTACCCTTAGTGTATGTGAGCGAGTAGCCATAAAATATACGGGGGAAAAGCTCGACTATAAATATGTTTTGTTCGGCTCCTTTTTAAGCAACGCGATTAGCCACAACGTAGGCTCAGCATTAATATCCGGTGGCAGTATTCGTTATCGCTTTTATAGCCAATGGGGCCTAAGTAAAAGTGCTATCGCTAAAATAACTGCATTCAGCACGATTAGTTATTTTTTAAGTGCGTTCACATTATTAATTATTGCAGTTTTAGCCTCCGCACCTACCATGACGCTAAACACAATGCTGGCCGATGGCCCGCTGAAGCTACTATTGATTATCAGCACACTTTTGGTGGCAAGTTGGCTGATACTCAGCGGCTTCAATAAACACCAAATCCAACTTGGTAAATTCAAACTATCGCCACCCACGCCAACAATTGCACTACGACAAATTATTGTCGGCACGCTTGATCTCACCATTGCTGCCATTGTTTTATATATCCCGCTGCTGAGTATTGCCGATATAAGCTTCAGCGAATTTTTAATTTATTACATAGTAGCGCAGCTGCTTGGGCTTGTTAGCCAAGTGCCGGGCGGCATTGGCATTTTTGAAAGTAGTTTCATCCTTCTCGCTGGCAATAAATTTCCACCCGATAAATTGTTAGCCGCATTAATTATCTATCGCATTATGTATTACATACTGCCATTGATTTTCGCTAGCTTATTAATGGTGATGTATGAAACGAAATTTCATCGTGTTATCGAACGGTTAAAAATTAATTACGCATTAAAACTATTACAACTAGCTACCCCTAAACTATTTTCGGTATTGCTGCTGATTGGCGGCGGTATTTTATTGTTATCTGGCGCTACACCAGGTATTCACGAACGCATGGAATGGTTGGAGTTTTTTGTTCCACTGCCGTTGATTGAATTTTCACATTTAGTAAGTAGCCTCGTCGGCCTTGGCATGATATTTCTGTCGCGCGCGGTGAGTGTCAAATTAGATTCCGCCTACGTCGCCACTATACTATTGTTATCCGTTGGCATAGTAGCCTCGCTGGCAAAAGGTTGGGATTTTGAAGAGGCGAGTATTCTCGGTTTGATGCTAATTGCGTTTATTCCCACCAGAAAATATTTTTATCGAAAATCTGCATTGCTTAAATTAGAAATCCCCCTCGAGCAATTAATTACAGGTGCCGCTATTCTTGGCATATCCACCTGGCTCGGTTTTTTTTCTTACAAAGATATTGCTTATTCAAACGAGCTTTGGTGGCAAGTGTCACTAGAGGGCGACGCGCCACGATTTTTACGTTCTTTATTCGTCCTTTCAGTAGTCAGCGGAGGATTTCTCATTTATCGATTAATGAGTAGAACCAGCTCAGGTTTAACACTACCTACAAAGGATGAGTTAGATTTGGCAACCGAAATAGTTCATAACTCCAATTCTACCGACCATCATTTGGTGCTCACAGGCGACAAATATATTTTATGGAGCAAAACCAAAAAAAGCTTTTTAATGTACGGCGTTACCAACAAGTTCTGGATTGCAATGAGTGACCCCGTCGGCGACCCTACAGAATTTGAAAAATTAGTATGGGAATTCCGTGAAGCCGCAGATAAGGTGGCTGCACAAATCGCATTTTATGAAATTGGTAAGGAACGCATTCCCCTTTATCTTGACCTTGGTTTAAGTCTCATTAAACTAGGCCAGCAAGCATTAATACCGCTTGGATCATTTGGACTTGAAGGCAAAAAGCGACAAAATCTTCGCAGTGCCATTAACAAATACCAACGCGAAGGTTATATCTTTGAGATTATTCATGCGGCTGATGTAAATGCAATCTTACCTCAGCTAAAAGAAATTTCAGATCAATGGCTTAAAGAAAAAAATGCTAAAGAAAAACGTTTTTCCCTGGGTTTTTTCAACGAAGAATATTTGCGGCATTGCAGTATTGCAGTTGTTAAAAAAGATGGGGAAATTTTCGCTTTCTGCAATATTTGGCCATTAAATAATAAACATCAAATTTCTATTGATCTTATGCGTTATTTAACCGGCACGCCCAACGGCATTATGGAGTTCTTGAACATTAGCCTCATTCTATGGGCCAAAGAACAAGGCTTCACCTATTTTGGGCTGGGCATGGCACCGTTATCTGGCCTCGAACATCATGCACTTGCACCGCTGTGGCATAAAATTGGTAATACCATTTTTCGTATTGGCGGCGATTTCTATAATTTTGAAGGAGTATATTTTTACAAAGATAAATTTAACCCGGAATGGCAACCTATTTATTTAGCAGCACCGCCCGGATTACAAACAGCCTCAGCGTTACTCGCTGCCACCACCTTAATTTCTGGCGGTGTTAAAGGCATTTTTTCAAAATAATCTATATTTTTTATTATTCAACTTAATTAAGTACGATCTTAAATTAAACACCTCGCCGCAAGCAGCGAGGTATATTTTTGTTTCAAAAATCTTTTCCGTGGCAAGCCACGGGGAATTTAACCCTCGCTTGCGATTAAGCATGAGAAGTCTCACTAACTTAATTTTACCAAAGAGAGAATTGACCCATTCAAATGAACTTACAAATCAGAAAAAAAAATATTTTGATTATAGGTATTGGCTTAACCCTAACTGCTTGCATCATTGTCGCTATTGTCATCGGTATGAAATTCGCACATGACAAAAACAACAGAGGCAATGATCACGCACAAATCATAACTGAAAAAATTGTAGTAAATAACTACACATTCAATCTTACTCATGCACCAGTGCCAGAAAAAGGTTTGCTAATTTATATAAGCGATTCCATCTCGCCTAATCTTGCAACTGACTACGCTAAACAATTTGCAGAACTAAGCTATTACGTAGCTACCATTGACAGCCAACTATTATTAGCATCCATTAAAAATGCAGGTAACCAATGCGTGCAGCTTGCGGAGGAATTAAAAACTATTAGCCAACAATTACAAAAGTCCTACAATATTGATAGCAACGAATTACCCATTTTAGTCGGCGATAAAGAGGGCGCCACATTAGTTTATGCAGCTTTAGCACAGACAGATAAGCATTATTTTCATGCCGGCCTAAGCATTAATTTTACGCCTCACATTAGTACCAACGTACCGCTTTGTTTATTAAGTAATGCTAATGAAAAATCAGGCACAACGATGACTCACTTATCACCACAAGGATACTTATCTACTAACTGGTATGTTTTTCAAAGTGCTTTAATTGCAAAGAATGTGAAAAGCACTGAATTTATCGAACAAGTTGGCAATGCTAAATTAACCATTGCTAAAAATATTAATACTAACTCTGTTAATTCCGATACCGATCCAATAACGCAAGCGATACAAATTTTACAGTGGTTAGATCCACGCCTCTCTGATCAAGTCACATCCAACAATACAGAAAATAACTTACCAATCATCGAAGTTCCAACTGAAAAAAACCCGCCAGAAATAATGGCTGTACTCATAACCGGGGATGGTGGCTGGGCCGAAATTGATAAGCAGATAGCAAAAATTCTTGCCGAAAAAGGTATTCCCACAGTTGCACTCGATGCGCTTAGCTATTTTTGGCGCGCCAGAACACCGGAAGAAACAGCCAAAAATATAAACGAAATAATTGATCAATATCGCCAAAAATGGAAAGCGAAAAAAGTTATTTTAATTGGTTATTCATTTGGTGCGGATGTATTACCTTTTATTGCCAATGGACTTTCCGAACGAAATAAAACTGATGTGGCACTTGTTACATTGCTTGCCATGGGCAAAACTGCCGCCTTCGAATTTCGTTTATCCAGCTGGATTAATGCAGATACTAATGCAAATCGCTTGCCCATACCGCCAGAATTAAAAAGCATGCAATGGGCAAATAGTATCTGTATTTATGGTACAGACGATAAAGAAACTGGTTGCATGCAAACTAGTGAGCTTGGTGTAAAAACAATTAGTATGGCTGGCGATCACCACTTCAATGAAAATTATAATTTGCTGGTGAAACATATTATAGAAAATATTAAATAGCCATTTCAATTCATTACCCCATAAAAAAACCGCTGACAAAATCAGCGGTTTTTTTATGGGGCTTACTCTTTTATTATTATCTCAACAATGAAAGTACTTGTTGCGGCCTTGCATTGGCTTGTTGCAGCATTGCGGTGCCTGCTTGTTGCAACACGGATGCACGACTCAACGCAGCTGTCTCTAAAGCAAAGTCAGCATCCACAATACGCGAGCGCGCTTGTGATGTTTTCTCTGATACATTCGACAAGTTATTCACGGTAAATTCTAAACGGTTATTGACTGCACCAAGATCCGCCCGCGTGCTATTCACTTCTTCAATAGCATTATCAAGAATGGAAAGAGCTTTCTGCGCTCCCTCTGCGGTCGAAATATCAATACTGGCAACCGAACCACTGCCCTCAGCCGCATTACGTTCTTGTAAACCCGTTTGCCCTGCCACAGTTGCTGCTACAGCTCCCTCACCAAATTTAACGGAAATTTCTGTACCGGCAACGGAACGAAAACCAAGATTACTCGTACCGGTGCCTGCAAAAGCTACGACTCCTGTCGCATCGGCTTGTTCATTAATCCTTTTAATCAATTCAGCCAAGTTTGCTGCAGCAGAGCCACCAGGTAAGGTGATGGTTTCAATCTCTACGCCGTTAATAATGAGATCGCCCTTATTCAAGGTAGTAGCTCCAGCACCAACAGTCGCTCCTTGTAAATTACGATCGTCGTCTTGCATATCAATACCCAACGCAAGAATTTCAGCAGCGCTTATAGTGCCTGCCTCAATTTTCACTCCACGCTTATCTGAACTAGTATCAGAGAACACCACAGAATAATTTACCGCACCATCCGCCAAACCTGAGGCTACGTTATTGGTGGAAGAATCTGTAACCGTAATGGATAACGCCCCTTCACGATGTAGAACCAGCCTTCCCATATCGTTCAAGCTAGCTTCAAGACTTGTTTCTGAATTAATTTTACCAACTAGTTCTTTTAACGTGCTCGTACCCGTTAAAACATAGGATTGTGTTAGACCATCACCATCAACCACTGCAAGGGTTAAGCTACTGGTGCCGGCAACTAAAACCCCACTGCCGACGTTATCGCCACTTACTTCAACCATAGCCGATGCAACAGCGCCTTTTCCATCCAAACTCGCATTAACCAGTGCGAGCGTATTATTCAAAGTTGTACCTGTGGTCAAAGCGCCAATACTGGTGTCATTAATAATTAAATCACCCGCTGTGAGGAGGTTTAGCGCAGCTAGGCCAGTCGTGGTAGCCTCGCCAACAATATCGCCTGAACTTCCACCTAAAGACGAAGTACTAAATGAACCAATATTGACTTCTATGGTTTGGTTAGCTTCAGTGCCAACTTGCAAATCGGTTTTACCAATCGTGCCATCTAATAATGTTTGCCCATTAAATGATGTGGTGTCTGCGATACGATCCAGCTCCAATTTAAGCTGCTGTACCTCTGCATTTAAAGTACCGCGATCGACATCTGAATAAATACCATTTGCCGATTGAATGGAAAGCTCGCGAATTCTTTGTAAAATATTGGTCACTTCCTGCAACGCACCTTCTGCTGTCTGCACCATAGACACGCCGTCGTTCGCGTTGCGCATGGCTTGGTCCAAACCACGAATTTGCGACGTCATACGATTGGAAATAGCGAGGCCGGCGGCATCATCTTTCGCCGAGTTAATACGTTGACCAGACGACAAACGTTCAGTGGCGCGATCTAAAGCGGTTCCCGAACCCATCAATTGACGTTGTGAATTCAAAGAGGCGACGTTGGTGTTAATAATTAAAGACATAATAAATCTCCTAATGATTTTTCTTGTCGCAGTCTTCGCGGGTTAAATACAGAGACCATTTGCTGTGACAAGTCGATTGATGAAGTTCGACAGCTTCTTTCTACAGAACTTCTTGACAAGACTTGCATGAAATTAACGAAAAATTTCAGTACGCGTTGCCTATGTCGACTTTTGCACAGAACGTGCCAAGAAAATATTGAATGACGTAGGGCGGGAGAAAATAGCAGTCACAAACGCAAAATGCACTCATAAACAATACAGTCGTTTATACGCGAAAAATTTTAATGTATGCAGTGGAATAAATAGCGGAAAGGGAAAAATACGATAAATAAAATTGAATAAAATAGAAAAACTATTAATTTTTTATAAAAATAAATGTATCAAACGTGCAAATATTTTTTGCAAAAAAAAGAGCATTAAAAAAATGCTCTTTGGTAATAAAACACTGTAAAAAACAGCACATTAACGTACAACTACAACCTTTAAGCTTGTGCGTTAAAAAAGTGGAATGGCTCATCATTGTTTACCTGCTCCGCCAGGCGCAAGAATATTTCATCAGGAATCTGACGGATAACTTCTTGTGTTGAGCGGTCCAGTACTTTCACTACTGTTTCTCCAGAACTCTCATCATAACTAAAATGCAAATCGCGTTGCGTTGATTGAATATATTCATTCATTTGCGCAACGGCGGCTTTTACCTGTGCATCTACAACTTGACGGTCGGCAACACCTGCAGGTTTAGAAATTGCCGCTTTTACAGCAGGTGGCAAATCATTGCCGGTTTTTTGGCTTTCTGGCACAACAGAAACCGGAACAGATTTAACCTGTACCGGTGGCGTTGTTACTTTAGTAATGTTGTTCATAATTTACTCCTGAAAGAAGCTCCCGCCGGAATCACTTCCGGCGGGTTTAAGTCTTACCTTAACAACGACAATACTTGTTGTGGCCGTGCATTCGATTGCGCCAACATCGCACTGGCTGCTTGTTGCAATACTTGTGAACGGCTGAGGTTAGCAGTTTCCGAGGCGAAGTCCGCATCCATAATACGTGAACGAGCTGCGGTAGTTTTCTCAGAGATGTTGCTCAAGTTAGCCACGGTGAAGTCAAGACGGTTATTTACCGCACCTAAATCCGCACGTTGTGAACTCACTTGATCGATAGCTTTATCGATAATACTAAGGGCTTTATTTGCACCCGCAGCAGTAGAAATATCAATACTACTAACCGAACCTTGACCTTCTGTAGCATTACGCTCTTTTAAGCCAAATTGCCCTAGTACAGTTGCCGCTGTTGCGTTAGCACCGTATTTAATCGAAATTTCTTCACCTGAAACTGAGCGCAAAGCGAAACCAGAGGTTTCTGTACCCACGAAAGCAACAACACCCGTTTCAGCAGATTGTTGATTCAACTTCTTGATAATCTCGGTCACATCAGTCGCAGGCGTTCCGACTAAGGTTATCGCGTTTATCTCTACGCCATTAATGATTAAATCACCTTTGCTTGTTGTGCCTGCAGCGCCCGCAACAGTAGCACTTTGAATGTTACCGTTGTCATCAGCTGCATTCAAACCTAGAGCAGCATCTAAAGCAGCACTACCTGAACCACCGCGTTCAATTTTTACGCCATTTTGCTCAGCACTTGTATCGGTAAACACCATCCTAAAGTTAAAAGTGTTATCGGTAAGACCGGTAGCGCCATCGACAGGGCCAGTTGAAGTATCCGTTGTTGTGATAGAAACTGCATTTTCAGCCGATAAAACCAAGCGCCCTAATTCATTAATTTTTGCTTGTACACCGGACTCAGAATTAATTCTATCCACGAGTTCTTGAAGGTTGCTGGTGCCAGTGATAATCGTGGTTTGAGTTGTGTTATCAGCCTTAAGCAACGCAATAGTTAGCTGGCTTGTACCGGTAACCAAAACACCGCTTCCTGAAGTTGTTGCTTTTGCTTCAACCAAGGTTGAGGCTACAGCGCCTTTGCCATCCAAATCAGCATTGATGGAACTTAATTTCTGCTCAAGGCGTGTACCTGCAGAAGCATCGGCCAAGGTACGGATAGCAACATCATTAATGGTCCAGGTAGCAGCAACCATAGCGGTTAAGGATGCTAATCCACCAGTTGTTGCAGCGCCAACGATATCTGCTGCAGCGCCACCCATAGAGCCAGTACTAAAATTACCTACGTTCAAATCCATTGTTTGGCCATTCAAAGTACCTACTTGCAATTTAGTAGTGCCTAAAGAGCCATCTAACAAATTCTTACCGTTGAACGAGGTAGTACTGGCGATACGATCAAGTTCTGCTTTTAATTGTTTAGATTCTGCGTTGAGCGTACTACGGTCAGCATCTGAATAAATTCCGTTGGCAGATTGCACCGCTAGTTCACGCATACGTTGCAAAATGTTTGTAGATTCTTGTAAAGCACCTTCAGCGGTTTGAATGAGTGACACACCGTCATTCGCATTACGCACAGCTTGATCAAGACCGCGAACCTGAGAGCTCATACGGTTTGCAATCGCCAAGCCCGCAGCATCGTCTTTTGCAGAGTTAACGCGTTGACCAGATGATAAACGTTCAGTAGCACGATCAAGAGCCATACCTGAACCACCCAACTGACGTTGAGCATTTAATGAAGCCACGTTTGTGTTAATGACTAATGACATGATGTATCTCCAAGTTTGTTATTTCTAACTACAGAAATAGTGCTGTAGTAGTGGGTTGATGAAGCCTGAACAAAGCACTATCAGCACTTCTGTAAAGGTTATCGTCCGACTATTGAAGAGCTTGAGGAGATTTTTATGCAGTATTTAAATCATTTGTGGCGGTGTTTTCATTTTTGTATTGCAGAAAGTAATAAGCGAATGAATTGCAAGATTGAATCGCCAAATTACCGACGGTATGCATCCAAGGCTTTATCAGCTTGAATAAGTTGGCGTAATTCTGACGAAATATTAGCGTGGGTTTGTTCAGCGATACTGTCGAGCTGTTGATTGAATTCTTGAATGAGTAAAATTAATGCTTGCGCTTCTGCTGCTAAATTTTCATCTTTCAGCGCTTGTAGATAGTTTGCATCTGCCAATAAAGACATCTGTTGCTGATACTCGGCAAACTGTATTTGTACATCATCCCAATTTTCAGTTTGTGCAAGGATCAATAATTCTTGTGCTTTCGTCAGCAAACTATTGAGGGGTTGCAATAAGTTTTCGCGGCTCATTATGATGTACCTCATAGTCATACTCGCGCATACACATTCATGTATTCGCGAGTATGACAACGGATCAGGAAGGGTTGAATAGCTAATATAACTTTATAAATAGCTGCCAATCAATTTTATAAATAATTAAATAAACTCAAGTCACTGATTTTCACAAAACTTTGTTGCGACGCAGTGAGCACCATGGTTTGCATTTGCAAACGTGTAGAAGCTTCAGCGTAATCTAAATCCTGCAATTGCGACAACACTGTTTTACCATAACCTTCTGTATCTTCATGTAAATTTTTTGTGCTCTCTAACATATTTTGGCGTGCACCTAAATCGCCCAGCACTGTACTCGTATTAACAATAGCATTACCTAAATTAGTCAGCGTTTTAGCTACCATTTTTGCGAACTCTGCTTTGCCAGCAGGCGTGTCTTTTATAGACTTCATCGCTGCACTAAAACGCGTAACAGATGTTAGCAAACTCTGTTTATTGGTGGACTCAATAAAAAAGCTATCGCCTGCTGTTGTTACAGTAGCCGATGCAGGTGTGCCAAAAATCGCAAATTTCACGCCATTGAGTTCAATATCCTGGCCCGCTACATACAATTGATTGGCCGCTAAAATTCTACCTGAAGCGCGTTCCGTAATAGTGTAATTCGACGCAGAAGGAATAACCGCTGAATCTTGATTAAATGTTATCTGCATATCTTGCGGGTAAAAAGCATCATATGCCTCTTGATCAACAACTTCACCCACAGTAATAATAGCCGCAGGTAAAGAGGTATTTACTGAGCTAGCAGACGAATTAAATGTGTTATGACTACTCGGAATATCCATAAATAAACGCTTCCCGGAATCAGTCACCGCAACAGTCACGGTCGCCGATGCTTGCAAGCGTAACTGCCCCTCATCACCTTGGTAGGAATAGTTTCCACCACCTTCATCAACAAAAGGCACTGTTTCACTTTGGTAACCCGCAAAAATATATTGGCCCGATGCGTTGCGAGTGTTTTGTAAATTAACCAGCTCATCCAGGCGGCTATCTACTTCTGCGGCTAAGGCTTTATAGTCGGCCGACGTAAACACGGCAGTATTACCTGCAGACACTGCGATTTCACGCAAGCGTTGCACAATACTATCTACTGACTTCAAAGCAGTTTCTTCCAAATCCAAACTATTTACCGCAGCATCAATATTTTTTTTAAATTGCGCAGTACGCGACAGCTCTTGATTCAGCGATAAAATACTCGTTGCTGCAATAGGATCATCCGACGGTGAAAGTACACGCTTACCCGTCGATAGTTGCTCATGTGTTTTTTCTACAGCAACTTGCGCATCACGCATGCCAATATCAGCAATGCTATATATTTGAGAAGTAGAAATACGCATGATTGCTCTCCAAAAAAAGGCAGATAATTTTTATCTAACCCAATGAACTAACCCAACGACCTAGCCCAACGACCTTACTAAGGTATCAAACAAATCTTTTGCCACAGTAATAACACGCGCATTAGCAGTGTACATTTGTTGAAATAAAATTAAATTCGCAGCTTCTTCATCAAGATTTACTCCCGAAACACCGTCACGCAATGCTTTGGTTTGTTCTAATAAACTTTTACTGGCTTCAGTATTAATTTTCGATAAATTACTTTTAGTACCAAGCTCCTCCACTAAGCGGCCATAACCTTGACCAAAACTCAGTGAGCCATCTTGCATAGTCGCAGCAGTTTCTAACCTAGCTAAAGCCAAAGCATTACGGTTATCATTTTTAGAATTCGTATTGAAGTTAATATTAAAAATATCACCCGCTTTTGGCTGACCAGAAATATTAACTTGATATCCTACATAAGAACTCTGCGCAAAATTTGCCGCCGTAGAATCACCTAATAACTGACTTACACCTGGTGTTGTACTCATGACAATACCATCAGCTAAAGTAATATCAATCTTGCCACCGACCGTAGTAGCACTTTGTTCATTAAAACCTGTATTAACACCATCTAGTTGAACGTCAGGGTTACCTGAACCATCGTTCACACTAATATTATTAACAGAAGCATTGGTTGCGTTAAAGCGAATATCCAAATTCACTCCTGAAGCGGCAACAAGATGTAATTCAGGTGCCCCAGTGACTGGGTTGCTACCACTTTCAGCACGAATCCCTAAGGTTGTTAAATTTACATTTGCGTTAATACGCGCAGCGAGATAATTATTAAAATTGCTTTGGCTGACATTAGGATTGGGTACAGCGGAATCTAAAACGCCAGCGGTGTAAGCTAATAAATCTTCACCGTTCACACTAATTTGCAACGGCGATGCAAAAGCTGCTGGAGTAATATTTACGCTGCCAATAGTGGCCGTTGTAAACGCCTGCGCACTTACACCCGTCATATTACTAATTTGAGCCGCCGTTTGTGCTGCCGATGAATTTGCGGTTGTGGC
>JANPKH010000265.1:0-1748 GCA_031425935.1 Gammaproteobacteria bacterium
ATCAGTCCGGTATCTAACATCATCCCGTGTAACCTCAACCATATCTCCAGACGTTACCCCACCCGGCAATTCATCTAGATCTGCCGTATCAAAAATATTTAAGTTTAACCAAGCCACAAGTGCATTAATCTGCGTTACAAATACACGAAGTGCTGCAACCAAGCTAAACGCCCTAGAGTTAAAAACAGCGGGCGAATCTGCCGGTATTGGCGCTATCGGTAAATCACCAATGATTGGTGCTGGCATGTCTATATCCCCTCTACTTGTAGTGTTGCATCTGAGAGCCTTGGCCCTGATATAACGATTGAAAAATCCCGGTAAAAACCATAAATAATCGTTGATTGAAAACTATCATCACCAATATACAAAACTGGCGTTGCTCGAATTTCTGAAAGTAGTTTTTTAATTTCATCAACACGACGCGTGAGTATTTGTATATCAAAATCCACTCGGTCAACATAACGACGCTGCAAGATAAAATTATTGCCAAATGCATCGCGCTCCTTACGTGAAAAATCAATTATGCCCACACTGGTTCCGTAGCGAGTGCAGCCAATATCTACCGCAGAGCCAATAATCATTTTTCCGATTTTTGCAACATCATCACCACCCTCTAAAATCATTTCGATGGTTGACGGCGAGTAAGGAGGTAAATCAGTTAGCGACAGCGATGTTATGCGAGTGCGACCGCCGAAAAAGAATGACCACCAGGTGGATTCATAAACACCACTTAATAAATCCTGCGAATAGTCATACACAATATTTCCAAACTCATCACGCATGATAATTCTTACACTCGACGCGAATAAATTTAACAGCGTAATCGTGTTTACAACGGTGTCGAAATTTAACATTACGTTAATTAAATTATTCAAGTCTTCACTCACCGTTTGTTTTTCTGTGCCCACATTCATATCGAACATTCGCCAGCGGTTTGTTGCACCCTGATCAATCCAATCGCTGGGATTATCTGGCGGGAACACATTCGTGTTTGAACCAACCGACTCGTAGACGCGGTGATAATCGCCCAGCACAACCGCCTTTTGCCCAGCGGTAAAAGCGGTGACGCTGTTCCACACTGGCGCATCCTCTTCCGTCACATTACTGAACACGAGCGAGGGAGGCGCAGAAGCCTCTAAATCAGCTGCGCGCGTTTCGGCGGTAGAGGTTGTATAAATTAAACTGGTTGCTACGGAACCAACTTCTATCTGCGCACCCCACACATAAAAAACTTGATTCGCGGCATTCATCGTTAGAAAAACATGATTCGCCTGTTTCAGTCCAGTGACAGAACATCGATACCAACCGTTAGGCAAGCTTTGAATCGTGGCCGCACCAGAAACAACCGTCCCAGTCGCCAAGTTGAAAGAAGCACCACCGCCAGCACCCACGCCTAACATTTGAAAAATGCCCGATGCGGGAATTCTTTTTACGTACACTGAAAATGTCATCACTTCCGTTGTTAAAGGGTTTAAATGAAACAGTGTTCCAGAGCTAGTGGGTGCATCATAGTAGTAAGCACCTAATGTACCGTCAGGAGATACCATTGCCCCATCCAACGTGATAGAAGATGAGAAGCTTTTTGTCCACGCCGCATGGGTAAAGTCATGCGAGTATGTCAAAACATTGGTGGCCTCTTCCTCAATAATCGGACCCTGAAATACTAACGTACTCGGGTTATAACCAAGCCTCAATTCGTCAATTGCGGCCTCGGTTACAAATCCCTGCGCATCGTAAAATTGCGCAAC
>JANPKH010000266.1:0-3334 GCA_031425935.1 Gammaproteobacteria bacterium
CTCTAATACTTCCTAATGGCCAAAAAACGATTTGGCTGTCCAAAAAAATACCCCTACATGATAACCTCGGCAACGTTTCGGGACTCCTAGGGGTTTCTGTTGACATCACCGAACTAAAAGAAACCCAGGAAGAGCTAAAAAAAGCCAAAGAAAAAGCAGAAATTGCTAATAAGCTTAAATCTGAATTTATAGAAAATATGCAGCACGACTTGCGCACACCTGCTTCTGGGATTTATAGCGCATTAGAAATGCTGAGTCATTCAAATAATCATGAACAAAATTTAGAAAGTCTCCCTACTATCACAAAATCTGCCAAAGAGTTACTAGAGCTATGTAATGAAGTCATTGATTTTGAAAATATTGAATATGGCCGTCATGCTATTCAATCGAAAGAGATGAATATTCATCATATCGCCTCGCATATAGTTAACTTAAATAGCACAGCAGCCAAGGACAAAGGAATTCAACTATTATTACAATTTGATCCAAAAATTCCTGAAATTGTTAAAGGTGACAGCTATCGGTTGAAGAAAATATTAACCAATTTGGTTGGTAATAGCCTTAAATTCACCAAACTAGGAGAAGTTAAATTAATTGTCCAACTTCTGGATAAAAAGAAAAATAAATTATCCATTCAATTTATAGTCAGCGATACCGGCATTGGCATTCCAGAAGATAAAACTGGTTTAATTTTTGAAAAATTTACACGCCTAAATCCATCTAACCAAGGTTTATATAAAGGTACTGGCCTAGGGCTGAGTTTTGTTAAAAAATTTGTTGATGAGCTTGGCGGGAATATTGAAGTAACAAGTCAGTTAAATGTAGGTACACAATTTTTAGTCACGTTATCCTTTGTGGCTTCAGAAAATAATTTATCTACCAAGCAACAAACACTAGAATACCCCACCATCACCCCGGACAAAGATACAACTCTTACCAACACGCGTGTGTTAGTGATTGAAGATCATGAATTGGCGTGTATGGTGGCTAAACGTATATTTGAACGAGCACATTGCACGGTTACACTTGCTAAAAATGTCGCTGAAGCATTAGCAATACTAAATACTGAAAAATTCGACATAGTAGTATCTGACCTTGGGCTTCCCGATGGAACAGGGCTTGATATTATACGTGTTATTAAGAAAAACGCGGACTCTCTTAACTATAAGACACCGTTTGTAGCATTAACCGCACACAACGATGAAGATAAAAAAACACAATGCTTAGAAGCTGGTTTCTTAGCCATGTTTTCAAAGCCTATTGAAACGGAACTGGCCACAAAAATATTGCAATCATATATTGATGTCGCCCCGAAAAAACGGACACTCTACTAAGCGACCATTTGTTCTTCAAAATATACTGGACTTAAATAGCCAAGTTTAGAATGAAGACGCTTTCGATTGTAATACACATCGATATAATCAAACACATGATTTTTTGCAAAAGCACGCGTCGGAAATTTTTCACCATGGACAGCTTCAACCTTAAAACTATGGTTCCAACTTTCCATACTGGCATTATCGTAGCAGTCACCTCGTTTGCTCATACTGCAAATAAAACCATTATCAGCCAATAATTGTTGATAATCGCGTGCGCAATATTGACTGACGCGATCGGAATGGATAATGATGCTGCGAGGTATTTTACGGCGCCAAATAGCCATTTGTAACGCGCTAATAACAAGCTTTGATGTCATACGCTCTGACATCGACCAGCCAACAATTACCCGTGAATATAGATCCATTACCACTGCAAAATAAAGCCAGCCTTCTTCTGTCCAGATGTAGGTGATGTCAGAAACCCATTTTTCATTTGGGCTGCTGGCAGAGAAATCTTGTCCTAGTAAATTAGGCGCAACAGGTAACTGGTGATTACTGTTTGTTGTAGCCTTAAATTTCTTTGCTGCTTTTGCTCTCCAACCATGTGAACGCATAATTCTTGCCACACGATGACGACCAATCTTTGCACCTTCTCTTTTTAAGCGTTTTTCAATACGCTTAGCTCCAGCTCGAGAATGTTCGTCATCGAAAATAGCTTTAATTTTAGCAGCTAAAATAGTGTTTTCCTGCGCGCGTTGTGAGGCTGGCTGATCTCGCCAAGCATAATAGCCACTCCGTGAAACGGAAAAGATTTTACACATCATCGCCACTGGGAAATATTCCGTATTCTTTTTTATCATCTCATACCTCACTTTGATTCCTTCGTGAAGTATGTTGCCACTTTTTTTAAGAAGGTATTTTCCTCCTCTAAACGACCAACTTCCCGCCTTAACCTTGCCATTTCTGCTTGCTGAATTTTTTGATTTTCAATCGGATCCCCACCTTTATTTTTTGGGTTCTCCAGTAATATAGCATTGATTCCCCAATGCCAAGATCCTTTGCCGCTTGTGGCACGCCGACCTTTGCAGCACGTTCTACTGCTTGATCTTTAAACTGAGGGCTATATTTTTTGCGATTGTTAATTTGTTTCTTTGAAATATTTTCGTTCATTTTTTCACCTCGATATTAGAGAGTTTACTCTCTTAGTGAGGTGTCCGTGAAGTCGGGGCTAGATCAGGATTACTCTGGACGTAAAAAAGGCCAGAAGCCTTTTTTTTACTGGGCTATCTGGCCTTTGTTGGACGTTTGGGGACTTTCAATTGGTGGAGGCGGCGAGAATTGAACTCGCGTCCGCAAATCCTCTACCTTCGGTTCTACATGCGTAGCCAGATCTTTTAATTTGGCTATTTACTCTCCGATTGGCAGGATGGTAAACAGTGAGCCTTCTTAATTTAGCGACTTTCTCAAAGGCAATTCCAGTCGCGATCTCATGTTAAATGACCGTTATGATTGGACCCATAAGCAAGCCCAGGTAACGGCGCAAAGCTGGTTTTTAAGCAGCTACTGCGAAGTTTTTTTCGTCGTTTGCGACTAAAATTTGTAATCTATTTTTACGAGTAAGGTTACATGCTCGGCACGCTCCTAGGGCTTTGTAATCCACGTCGAAACCATGTCGCCCCCATCAAATAAGTATAACAAAAATTAGTATATTTGACTAGTTTTGCCTGGTTCTTGTCACTGGCACTATACTGGATAATCTTCAAGTACCTCGGCGCACGTATTTTATACGGGTAGACATGTACTTTTTTTTATTTATACTGTATATATTGAAGACAATTTCCTTAAGAACAGAGCCATACATATCGCAATTAACACCAGTATTTAGCAATAATTATAATACGAACCGGAAATCAAATGCCCAAAGAACTCATTTATTACCTTTTTCTTCCAGAAACTTATACTCACGCACCGGAAATAGACACTGACGGGGAAGAAGAACCGGAAATAGGCACTGG
>JANPKH010000267.1:0-2878 GCA_031425935.1 Gammaproteobacteria bacterium
CTCGGTGCCGAACTGGTGGACAGCAGCAACTGCACCACCGCCGGCGACCTGATCTGCGATACGCCCGCCGACCCCAACCTCGGGCTGGCCGGCATGATCGACTACACTTCCTGCACCTACATCGGCACCGGTACCGATGCCAACGGCCAGGCCTACACGCCGCAGACCACCAACATCATGTGCTATTCGCCCTGCGTGAACACCCTCTTCACACCCGGCCAGGCGCAGGTGATGCAGTTTGTGCTGGACAACGTGAAGACCAACCTCCGCCAGAGCTACACGCCCATCACCATCACGCCCTTCGATACGCGACAATGCCACAACGCCGGCTCCATCGCCCTCAGCGCCACACCCACGCCCGGCAGCTTCGGTGGGCCGCTGGTGAACGGCAGCACCCTGATCAACACCCCGAATGCGCCCGGTGAGTACCACGTGACGTACACGCCCAGCACACCGCAGGACAGCAGCACCTTCATTGACCAGTCCTCTTTCTTCTACGATCAGTACAACAGTTACAACTACACCTACACCGTGCTGGACAGCCTGGTGCAGACGCTGCGCGCCGGTGCCGATGGCCGCTTGACGCAAGTAGACTTCCTGCTGCACGATCCGCTGCCCAACACCTTCCGCCTCCGCGTGTACAGTGGTGAGGGCATCGGTGCGGTGTTGCTGCACGAAAGCACGCTCTCCGCGCCCGCCGTGCCGGACACCGCGTGGCTCTCCATCCCGGTGGTGGCCTTCGTGCCCATCGCCAACAACGCGGTGTACACCCTGGAACTCGTGGCCGACCATGCCTACACGCACGTCACCGGCTTCGGCAGCAACTGGGCCTACTACGACTACACACGCGGCAGCAGCAACGTGGATGCCTACCGCGATGCCGCCTTCCGCACCTGGGTGCATGCCCTGCCGCCGTGCCAAAGCGCCATCCGCTACTACCAGCTCTATCAGCTGCCACCGCATTACATGCTCAACCTCGCCGAGGCCTATTGCAGCACCGACGCGGATACCGTCCACCTCTTCGGCGACAACGCCGCCTCGCCCGAAGACGCCATCTGGATCGACGGCCAGGACACCGCCGCCTTCGTGCCCGCCACCTTGGGCGAAGGCGCGCACACGCTGCTCTACATCAACTCCGCGTTCGGCTGCACGGATACCACCGTCTCCACCATCACCGTCGCACCACCTGCCGCGCTCAGCATCCCCCAGCTCGCCCAGCCCGTCTGCCTCCAGTCCCCACCCTTCGTTCTCCAGGGCGATCCGCTCGGCGGCATCATCTCCATCAACGGCGTGCGCGATAGCGTGCTGGACCCCGCCGCCCTCGGCCTCGGCACCCACCTGGCCACCTATGCCTATGCCGACCTGCTGGACAGCATCGCCTTCATCGACCAGGCCACCGGCATCGGCAGCTATGCCAGCGGCGGGCAGGGCACGGTGGCCGTGGGCACCCCCATCTGGCAGTCCTTCAGCCCGGCCTTCAGTGGGCGGCTGGAGCAGTTCATCGTGTCCCTCTATGGGGTCAACGGCCCCTTCAGCTACGGTGTCACCCTGCGGCAGGGCACCGGCGTGGGCGGCACCGTCATCGCTGCCGACACCATCACCCCTCCGCTGAACAGCTACCTGCCCGATATCCTCGGCAACATGCACCCCCAGGTCCTGCGCGATTCGGTGTACACCATCCAACTGGAGCGACTGCCCGATGCCGACCCCAACGCCAACCAGATCTACTACTTCACCAACGGCGCCCTCTACCCGCGCGGCACCGGCCAATTCGGCACCACCACCGGCATCGACCTCTACTTCCAAGAGACCGTCTCCCGCACCTACACCTGTGCGGACTCCATCACCGTGCCCTTCACCGTGGAGGTCTGCACCGGCCTGCCCGAACTGGCCGACAGCGACGTGCTCCTGGGCCCGAACCCCTTCACCGATGCGCTCACGTTACGCCCCCGCAGCACGCTCCGGTATACGCTCTTGAATGCCCAGGGCGCGTTGGTGGCCTCGGGCCTGGCGCGCGGCGGGGAAGCCACCACCCTTGGTAGCGCAGACCTGGCGGCGGGGGTGTATACCTTGCGCGTGGTGGCACCGGATGGAACGGGGCAGCGTGTGTTCAGGGTGGTACGCGAGTGAACCGGCGGTGCGCGAAAGGGTATGGCTCAGTGACTTTCATCAACATGGAAGAACGATCCCCGACAACGGAGTTGCGGCGCCGATGGGGCGCTGAACTGGAGCGAAGCCATCACCTTTGGATCTTCTTCATCACGGACCCTGACGTGGCCAAGTTGGAGGCCATCGCCGCGGAATTCGCTCCGGAGGGTTTTATCATGAGCTGGTTCGAGTTTGTGCCCAGGATGATGGCCCTGAGGAAGGTGGGCTTCTTCAGTCCGGAAGCGCTCGATGCCGTGGTGCAACGCATGGAAACCGTTTGCCAGCGCCATGGGGTGCCCGGTGTGGACTCCATCGACATTGATGTCATGGGACAGCCGGGCTCCCACTTGAATTGAGGAGCGCAGCACACGCACGCCGATAGCCTTGGTGGCGCCGCGCCCCGCAATGGGGTCTTCCTTGCCCGACCTGGAGCTGGGGTGCACCCGCGCTTCCGTTGATGGACGGGTCTGCGGTCCGTGGCCGATGATCTGCACAGGGATGCGCAGCGCAAGCTGGCGTGGCGACCCTGCCGCACCTCATCCCCCGGAAGTGCATGTGGCATTGGCTTGCAAGCCGCGTCTTGCGCAACAGGCTCCCGATCCTCATCGCGGTCGGCCTCATCACCGTGTTCATGGGCTACCAGGCCAGCACCGTGGGCATGAGCTACCAGCACGGTGGCCTGCTGCCCCGCACGGACAGCGCCTACGTGGACTACACCGCCTTCCAGCAG
>JANPKH010000268.1:0-2964 GCA_031425935.1 Gammaproteobacteria bacterium
TTAAATTGGTTGCTGATTTTTTACCATCACCAGAAGAATTGGTTTTAAAAGAAGAAACTGTAAAGGTCACACTGGCCTTAACAAAGGAGAGTGTGGATTTTTTTAAAAAAGTAGCTAAAGAGCAACATACCCATTATCAAACTATGATTAGGACATTGCTTGAGCAATATACTGAGCATTACCGTAGTTAGGTTTATCTCTAGAAGAACAATTTGAATTTAGTTTAAGGACGCTTTTTCAGCGTCCGTAAACGGGTGATTTTGCATTTAGCGCGGAGCTCTTAATGTAAGGCAAGTTACTAGATATAGTTTTATTATCAATTTAATTGAATCAGAAAATTTTATGGAAGCAGAAGTAAAACGAATTATTCCCTTCTTCCTGACTTAATATTATTATAATAATTTGATGTCACCAAACTGGAGTATTTATGTCAGTAACAATAAAATATTTAGAAGATGTTAAAGCTGTTAGATTTTCTATCAGTTATTTAACAAGTAAGGGTAAGGATCACCCAGATACGTTAGCGGAAGCCAATTTATTAAAAGCAAATATAGCTGCGATGGGGCTGGTGATTAAACCTCATCTAACAATCCGAGGCTCTACTCCAGATGGTTTTTTTATCAATTCTTATGAGTCAGCAGATCTTTGTTTTTTAGTCAGAGCTCATAGTTTTACTTCAATAGAAGACATTAAAGCAGGTGTAATGAAGGGTTTTAGCGAACATGTTTCCACTCCTTATCTGTCCTCTGCGAATCATATGGAATATGAATTTGAAAAAGAAAGTGAGAAAGAATTAACTGACTGGATTAATACTCGAAGCGTAGCACCCAAGGGGATAGAGGATCCCGTGGAAGAAGCACCTCTTAGTTGTTCTGTTCAGTAATACCAAGGTTTGTGCATCATCTTCAGGTGGTGTGTCAGAAGCGAACAATTGTCTAGCCGATTCAATTTTACTTTGGGACATTTTTCATTTCTGGCAACCCCTTATCCTATTAGTTAATCAATAGATAGTTTATTTTCTAAAATTTGGGGAATGTTAATAACCAACCTTGGGACTCCCTGTTCTGAGTCTTTTTACAAAACCAGTCTAAGCAAAAAACTAGGGTTTTAGGATGATTTTTTAAATTTTTGCGTCAGGGAACAAGTCCCGAAGCTCAAAGTTAATTAGTTCTGAATAGGGCGTTGAATCCGGTTTGATGAAGGTATAATATCCTGCACTAGCCGACTGCTTCAACTTAAGGAATGATCATGAAAACAACCCTAATTGCACTCTTATTATTTTTTACAGCGGTTACTAGTTTTGCCGAGAACGGTTGTGAATACAAAGGAGCCCATGGGTTTGACGATATATCAATTCCATCAGAGTTTAAAAGTTCTTTCCTAGCTAATGAGTATACAACAACTTATCTTATCTGCCGTTCTAAAAAAACAATACCCGCGGGCTCTACTATAGAATTCATTTTTAACAATGGTTCCTATGTGCAAGTACTAGATAATAAAACCACTACTTTTATGACACCACATTTATCCTTACTTAATAATGGTAAGTGGGATTATTTTACAGTTTCTGTGAATTTATATCCTGGTTGGCCTAGTCAATACTCTTACGAGTGCGTTCATTATCTATGTAAATGAATCGGTAAATTGCAAATATCAGACCACCATCCTATATACCCAAAACAGATGAACTCCTGATTGAATGGTTTGGTTGGAGTGAGCTTCCGATCTCCTCACGCCGGGCATCATAATCTTTTCTCTTATTAAGGAAGTAGAACAGAGTCCTAAAGAAGGCAGGTAAAGTGTTCTTCCATTCAGGCACTCGTTAAGCATACAGGCTAGTGCCTCGTCAACATTGAATTTGCGGGTAAATTGATTTCAGTTTGTGCCCAGGTTTTGATATGAATTGCCAATTTATCCTACAGTGTTTATTTGCTTTTTCATCCGTGTGATCTGATATAAAATCCATCCTGATTTTATTTATGGTGTGACAGGATGTTATGAAGAAATATATTGTTCGGTTATCTGCAGAGGAACGACAAATATTGGAAGACGTGGTAAAAAAATTAAAGGGAGGCTCCCAAAAATCAATGCGTGCGCATATTTTATTAAAAGCAGACGCAGAGAGCTCAAATTGGATTGATGAAAAAATTGCAGAAGCTTATGGATGCCAAGTAAGAACGGTCGAAAATGTACGTAAACGGCTGGTAACAGAAGGTTTTGAGCTAGCGTTAGCGGGGAGGCGACCACGTAAGCCAGCTCGAACAAAATTACTTTCTGGAGAGCAGGAAGCTGAACTTATTGCAATGCGACTTGGCACTCCACCAGCGGGTTATGGAAGCTGGACGCTGACATTACTAAAAAATCAAATGATAGCGTTAGAAATTGTTGAAACGATTAGTCGTGAAACCGTTCGACAGACATTAAAAAAAATGGATTAACACGTAAAAAAATAGAGTATTGGGTTATTCCTCCGGAATCAGATAGTGAATTTGCTGCATGTATGGAAGATGTGCTTGAAATTTATTCTAGACCTTATGATGCTTCACTTCCGGTTATTTGCATGGACGAACAACCCATACAGTTATTAAGCGAGACGCGTCCTCCAATTACTGCCACTTTAAACCATCCAGAACGTGTCGATTATGAATATGAGCGGGCTGGAGTAGCCTCAATTTTTATGTTTACGGAGCCACTAGCAGGGAAAAGAGAGGTAACGGTTCGTGAGCGTCGCACAAAAGTTGACTGGGCCTTTGAAATGGAGAAATTATTAACCACTCATTACTCTCATGTAGAAAAAATAATATTGGTATGCGACAACTTGAATACGCATACCCGCGGGGCATTCTACGAGGCTTTTCCTGCTGAAAAAGCACGTAACCTGGTTAAGCGTATCGAGTTTCATTATACCCCAAAGCATGGAAGCTGGCTAAATATCGCTGAATGCGAACTTAGTGCCATGACCAG
>JANPKH010000269.1:0-9068 GCA_031425935.1 Gammaproteobacteria bacterium
ACTGCTTACGTGTTAAAGAAGAAATGCAAATTTACGAAAAATTACTACACAACAGCTCATTGTTTAAAGCACCTTGCGCGCCCGACACATTGCGTATGCTAGCGCAATTTTCTGTACTTTCACGTATTAAGGCTCCTGAAAATTCCAACATTTTTTCTAAAATGCGGGTTTATGATGGAGAGAATCTCAAAGATACAGATCCAAAAGCTAAATCGTTGCAGGAATATAAAGATGCGGCAGGTGTTGATGAAGGCATGACAGGTTTGTCTACCCGATTCGCTTTTAAAATTTTATCTAAAGTGTTTAATTTTGACCCTACTGAAATCGCTGCGAATCCGGTGCACTTAATGTACGTACTCGAACAGCAAATTGAACAAGAGCAATTTCCAAAAGAAGTTCAGGAAAAATATTTAAATGCTTTAAAAGAATTTATATCACCAAAATATGTCGACTTTATAGGCAAAGAAATTCAAACGGCTTATTTAGAGTCTTATGCCGAGTATGGGCAAAATATTTTTGATCGTTATGTTACCTATGCTGATTTCTGGATACAGGATCAAGAGTATCGCGATCATGAAACTGGTGAAATATTAAATCGTTCATCATTGAACGAAGAGTTAGAAAAAATTGAAAAACCAGCTGGCATTAGCAATCCGAAAGATTTCCGCAATGAAATTGTTAATTTTGTGTTACGTGCTAAGGCCAATAACTCTGGCAAAAATACCGATTGGCGCAGCTATGAAAAATTGCGGACCGTGATTGAAAAGAAAATGTTTTCGAATACTGAGGACTTATTGCCGGTTATATCCTTCAATGCCAAGGCGTCTGCACAAGATAAAAAGAAACACCAGGATTTTGTGCAACGAATGGTAGAGCGCGGGTATACCGAAAAACAAGTTCGCTTGTTATCTGAATGGTATTTAAGGGTAAGAAAATCGCAATAATGTTGCTGATTTCCTCCGGGGCATCCAGCTTTGTGTTGGGTGCTCATCTGGGGTATCCGTTAAGTTTCTGCGTTAAGGGTTGAATATGAGTTATATCATTGATCGCCGTCTCAATTCAAAAAATAAAAGTGCTGTAAATCGCCAACGATTTTTACGGCGCTATCGTGAACAAATTCAAAAAGCAGTATCCGATGCGATTAGCGAAAGATCCATTAAAGATATTGATAAAGGTGGAAAAGTTAGCATTCCAAGTAAAGATCTTGGTGAGCCCGTAATTCATCACGGAAATGGCGGCCATAATACCCGTGTGCTACCGGGCAATAAAAAATTTTCTGAAGGCGATAGAGTTGAGCGCCCGAAAGACGGCACAGGTGCAGGGGGGAAAAAAGCCAGTGACTCGGGCGAAGGAGAAGATGACTTTTCATTTGCTTTGTCTGAAGAAGAATTTTTAGATTTTATGTTTGATGGTTTGGAGTTGCCTAATCTCATTAAACGTCAATTGTCAGGAATTGAGGAGTTTAAAAAAGTCCGTGCGGGAATTTCGAATGAAGGTAATCCTGGAAAATTAAATATTGTTCGGTCTTTACGCTCTGCGAATATGCGGCGTATTGCTCTTACAGCGGGAAAACGCCGTAGGTTACAAGAGCTGCAAGAGCAATTACAATTCATGGAGCAGCAACTAGTCGGCGAGCGTGACGAAGTATTACTTCACGCCGTACAGAGTGAAATTATCAAGTTAACTAAAGCTATAAAGCATATTCCGTGGTTGGATACATTCGACTTAAAATATAATTTACATGTTAAACAACCCGTGCCGCGTTCTAAAGCCGTTATGTTTTGCATTATGGATGTTTCGGGTTCTATGGATCAGGCCACTAAAGACATTGCCAAACGATTTTTTATTTTGTTATATCTATTTTTGCAACGAAGTTATGAAAAAACTGAGATAGTTTTTATTCGCCATCATACGAGTGCTAAAGAAGTGGATGAAGATGAATTTTTTCATTCCCGCGAAACGGGTGGGACAGTTGTGTCGAGCTCATTGAAATTGATGCATAGTATTATTGAATCGCGGTATTCACAAAATGAATGGAATATTTATGGAGCGCAGGCATCTGATGGTGATAATTGGGGGGACGATTCAGATAGCTGTATGGAATTAATGAATAATAAACTTTTACCGCTTTGCCAGTATTTTTCATATATTGAAATTACTCCCAATCAACACCAATCTCTATGGCACACTTACGAAGCAGTTAGAGCTCAACATCCGGACCGATTTTCGTTGCAACATATTATTGGTATTGAAGATATTTTTCCCGTATTTCGCGAACTTTTTCAGAAGAAGGTTGCATGAATAAACCGATTTTTACTACCTCTGAATGGAGCTTTGAATTAATTCGTGAATGTGATCAAGCTTTGGGTGAAATAGCAAAAGAGTTTGGCCTTGATACATATCCGAATCAAATTGAAGTGATAAGCTCTGAGCAAATGATGGATGCTTACGCCGCAGTGGGAATGCCCATAGGTTACCATCATTGGTCTTACGGCAAGCAATTTCTAAGTACTGAGAATTCATATAAGCGCGGTCAAATGGGTTTGGCTTATGAAATTGTCATTAATTCAAATCCTTGTGTTGCCTATTTGATGGAAGAAAATACCATGGCGATGCAAACTTTGGTTATCGCTCATGCGTGTTATGGCCATAACTCTTTCTTTAAAGGAAATTATTTATTCAAAACCTGGACAGACGCTGATTCGATTATTGATTATTTAGTATTTGCTAAAAATTATATTAGTAAGTGTGAAGAGCGCTACGGTATTTCTGAAGTGGAAGCGATTATCGATTCTTGTCATGCGCTGATGAATTATGGTGTTGATAGATATAAACGCCCTTATCCAATTTCCGCACAAGAGGAAGAACATCGTCAAATAGAGCGTGAAGAATATTTACAAAAACAAGTGAATGATCTTTGGCGTACTATTCCTAAAGCTGTGAACGAAGATGGAGAAAAAAATCAGGCAAGGTTCCCTTCCGAACCGCAAGAAAATATTCTCTATTTTTTAGAAAAAAATGCCCCGTTGCTAGAGTCTTGGCAACGTGAAGTTATTCGTATCGTTCGCAAAATTGCCCAATATTTTTATCCGCAACGTCAAACCCAAGTGATGAATGAGGGCTGGGCTTGTTTTTGGCATTACACGTTATTGCATGAACTTTATGCGCGCGGTTTGATAACAGAAGGGTGTATGTTGGAGTTTTTACAATCACACACAAGTGTTATTGCGCAACCCGCTTACGATAGCCCTCATTTTAGTGGCATTAATCCGTACACATTGGGCTTCCATATGATGATGGATATTCGCCGCATTTGTGAAAGCCCAACCGCAGAGGATCGCGAATGGTTTCCTGATATTGCGGGAAGCAATTGGAATGAAACGCTGCATTTTGCAATGCGCAATTTTAAAGATGAAAGCTTTATATTGCAATTTTTGTCACCTAAGGTAATGCGTAATTTAAAATTATTTAGCATTATTGATGATGATGAAGATGGTGATATTGAAATTGCTACAATTCACAATGAGCGCGGTTTTAAAAAGCTGCGTGAAATTTTGGCAGGGCAATACAATTTGGGAAATCGTGAACCGAATATTCAAGTTTACAACGTTAACATGCGGGGTGATCGCGCGTTAACACTGCACCATACAATGCATAATCGAAAACCACTAGGAGGTTCAACGGATGAAGTGCTGCGCCACTTACATCGCTTATGGGGATTTGATGTGCACTTGCATTCGATGGATAACGAAAAGATAAAACAAAGCTATCATTGCCCAGAGAAAAAGGATGATGATAAATCGAATTGATAGCAGCGGAAATCATTTCGATTTCAGACATTACGCCCAAGATGCGCCAATCGCATTACTGATGGCAACAAGCGCTTCAGTTTCTTCTTTGTTGAACTCATAAGGAATTGGCTTTGCAATACCAAGCGTACCCAGCAAGGTTCCATTGTGTAAGATAGGTACAGTCATTGCACCTTCCATTTTTGTTTCTTTAGCACCGGGGCGGATAACGCCGCTATTATCGGTTTGTAAGTTACATGTTTGCACCGCTTCGCGCCGTTGGGCGCAAATACCTGCCATACCTTTACCAACAGGAATTATTGCTACCATAGGCATTATTGCCTCAGGCAGTCCGCGTTGCGTGATTAAATTTAACATTTGGCTTTCTATGTCTAATCTATGCAAAGTGCCTGCAGGGCAATCGAGAGCGGCAAGAGTGTCGCGAAGCACAATTGTCCAATCGGGTGTTGTATTGTTTTGAATTTTTTGCAGAATGGGAGAGATGATATTTTTCATTCGGTTGCCTTATTGTTTATTGACGGCCATCATTTTTCAAACATTATTCCGTCTTCTTCGCTGTGCAAAGAATGACGGGTACCGAATGAAAATTACAAATCATCTAGATATTTTTCTGCATCCAGTGCCGCCATACACCCTGCACCTGATGAAGTAATTGCTTGGCGATAAATATGGTCCGCCACATCACCCGCTGCAAACACTCCAGCAATATTAGTTGCCGTTGCATTACCTTGTAGGCCGCTTTGTACTTTCAAGTAACCATCCTTCATCTCCAACTGGCCGGTGAAAATATCAGTGTTGGGTTTGTGACCTATGGCAATGAACACACCGGATACATCAATGGCTTGTTCCTTGCCATCTTGCGTATTTTTCAGGCGTAAACCCGTAACGCCAGAATCATTGCCGAGTACTTCTTCAAGTTGGTGATTCCACAATATCTTAATATTTCCGTTAGCAACTTTGGCGAAGAGTTTGTCTTGCAGAATTTTTTCTGATTTCACTTTATCACGACGATGAATTAAGGTGACTTCGCTAGCGATGTTCGATAAATATAATGCTTCTTCTACAGCAGTATTTCCGCCGCCCACTACGGCGACTTTTTGACCTCGATAAAAGAATCCGTCACAAGTTGCACAAGCGCTCACGCCGCGGCCTTGAAAAGCTTCCTCTGATGGCAAGCCCAAATACTGTGCAGAAGCGCCGGTACAAATAATTAAAGCGTCACAGGTGTAAGTGTCTGAACCTATCAGTTTAAACGGGCGTTCTGTCAAAATAGTTTCATGAATATGGTCAAACACAATTTTGGTGTCAAAGCGTTCAGCGTGTTCTTGCATTTGCACCATTAAATCTGGACCCTGTAAATCATGTACACCGCCGGGCCAGTTTTCAACTTCTGTGGTGGTAGTTAATTGTCCACCTTGCTGCATGCCGGTAATAAGCACTGGCTTAAGGTTGGCGCGTGCGGCATAAACCGCTGCGGTGTAACCTGCAGGGCCAGAGCCAAGAATAATTAAACGGTGGTGTTGTACTTCGCTCATGAGATGTCCTTAGACGTAATTTAATGATAGGGAGGTAGAGTAAGACAAAGCTTAGGGCTACTGAACTTAGGAGCATGATAGGCGAATCGCGGCGAGCACGCAAAATTGAATGGCTTAATACGCTGTATTGCATAGGGCTATGAGGATTAGTTAATGGGGTGCCTATATTTGAATACTATTTTTGAAATTATTAGCAGGCGAGAAGTCTTCTAACATTCGACATCATTTTTTGTTATGTAACGCTGAGGTTTCTAATTTTTTCTTTTCGCTTTTACGTAATAAAATATAAGTTGCGCCGCTTGCGCCGTGTCGTTGTTGTGCCGAGTGAAATGCCATTACTTCATTAAACTGAGGTAACCAGTGCGCGATACAGCTTTTTAATTGTGCGGGTTGCTCGCGTCCTTCGCCTTTACCGTGAGTAATTAATGCACAGCGAATATCATAGTTCATGCAATCCTGAATAAATTGAAACACGGCAGTACGCGCTTGCTCAACGGTCATATTGTGTAAATCCAAACGTGCATCAATCTGATATTTTCCTAAACGCAAATTACGATATACGCCAGTTTGTACTCCATCCCGTTTAAACTCCAAAATGGCGAGTGGATCAACAGGTTGTATATATTCCCCGGAAAGGAAATTTATATCTTTGGTCAATTCGGCCGTTGCCATTTTGCGACGCTTTTCGGTGTTAGTTTTGTCCAGGTGAGCCGAGGCCAGCACAACTTTTGGTTCACCTTTAATCGGCTTCACATCGTGCATTTGTTGGGCGAATAAATTATTGTCGGGGGTTTTGTTGGTCATGTTGGTTGGCAAATAATAAATTCAAAAGTAGATTGTGAAGGAATTATTTTGTCATCGCCACTAGTCAATTAATAAAAATCGTCGCTTGATAATAATGTTGGCATTTAAGCCATTTCGCTCATTCACTTTGCGTTGTCAAAGCGAATGAGGTTTTTTGTTGATGCTTCTGACCAGACAACGTCGCGGTTATTGCGCTATACCGGTGACCCAGGCTTTGCGAATTAGACGACCACAATATACCGATTCGAAGCCGCTACCCATAGAGTCTTTGCGCGCTAGTACGCCGTAATATGTTTTAGTGGCATCAATCCATGGGTAGAAGCCAAATGTACCAGCGCTGCTGAAGGCGCCATCACCAACAACTGGGTCGTTTTCAAGCCAATGTCCCAATGAGTAATCAAAATACTCTGAAGCGGGGGCAGGAGTGTAAATAGGTACTTCGGTACATGTGGTGCTATTAATAGTGGAATTGATGTTAGTACACACTGCGTTGCTACCCAGGAGAGTAGAAATAAACAACTGATTGTTAAGTATTTTGCGCAAGAAGATCGCGTAGTTGGCGGCGGAAGTAGCTACTCCGCCGGCTACCTGTGGGGATGTATAAGTGAAAGCAAAATCAGTTCCTAGTAGGCGTTGAACCTCAGCTTGCAAGTTCAGGTTGTTGTATGAACCTAAGCCGAGATCAACTGCTGTTTTTTGAAAATGACCACCGCCGTAGAAAAAATTTCCAACAGTCATGGGGTTAAAATCGCTGTTGTTTCCGCCGCTTGAGTTGGCTGCCTGGAAACATTCGCTCACTGTTTGGGCGTCTTTCATTGACTGTAAAAATCTCATACAACTTGCGTCACTAAAGTTTGTGTAACCTGCGCGCATCGTGAGTGAAGCAATATCATCTGCGGTTAGATTGCCGCTGCGTAATTGCGCCACATAGGCACCAAAAATCCATTTGGATGCAGACGCGATAGGAACAATAGTTTCTGCGGTATAGGTGTTGTCGCCCGTTGTACCTGACCCCAAGGCTGCTGACTGATCACCAATTTCCCAATAGAAAGGTTTGACCGCTGCGCATAACGAATTATTTTGCGCGGTATATGTTGCGGCGCTTATGCGTTGAGTATCGTTCAGTGATGAAGACGACAACGAGGAAGACAAATCTGATGACGATGACGATGACGAAGACGAAGACGAAAAGGAAGCAGATGATAATTGAGCTGAAGAGGACAACGTCGCCAATGAGCTTGACAATGCAGACGAACTACCTGACTCACCGCCGCCACAGGCAGCCAAGGAAGCTATACTTATATAGGATATAGCAGCCCGAAAATATTGATTTTTTTTAACGTATACGCGCATGATATTTTTCCTCATTAAATTACCGATTTAATCTTATAACGCAGTAATTTAAAAAAGGTTGACACGCTCATTCAATATTTTAAGTAATAGGTATCGTTGAAAAGGGGATCCAAGGCTGATGTTACGGCAGAAAGAGAAAGACAATGTGTTCAAGAGAGAGTTCTTTTTTGCCTTGGGGTGTGCGTGACTTATAGCAATTTTTGAATACTGCAATTTTGATTCGCCCGCTGGCCCCATTTATTCAAGCGATTTTAATACATCTATTTTGGCGTTAGCCTTTAATGTTGCCTTGCGGTATTCCGATGGAGTAACTCCCACAATCCGTTTGAAAAATCGGTGAAAAGCCGATTGACTGTTAAAGCCGGATTTGTAAATGATATCCAGAATTGTATCTTCCTGACACTCTTGCGCTACCAGTAAGCGCTTAGCTTCCTCAACACGAAAACCATTAATGAATTCAAAAAAATTGGATTGATAATGTGAATTTATAATGACCGAAACATCCCGTGACTTAACATTAATCTGCTCTGAAAAGCGATCCAGATTGATTTGGCTGTCTAAGTATAATTTTCGTTCATGTAAGCCGCGCTCTATTGCCGCTATTTTTTCGTCTGTTTTAGAAATGTCGACCAGTTTAGTCGTTTCAGGAGGCCTTACATTCAACTGCTGGCGTGTATTTATGATGCCGAATACAAACAGCATGTTCACGAGTAAAACGGTCAAATAAGTATTTAAAATGCCTAATAAATCATTCATGTCGCCACTAATGTAGCCACTCAGAAAATACGCGGCAACGGACCAAAATGATTGAATAAAGAAGCCCATTAGCACCAAATCTGCCAAGCGTAATTCTTTAGCTGAAATAGCAGAGTAAACATTTTTAAGTTCTTGCCGTAAGCGGTATTCGGCATAAACACAAGCCAGTACATATACCAGCGGTAAGCATTTGAAAATCGCCCAGACGAACTTCACGGCAGCTTGATCTTGCGGTGAAAGTGGTGTCCACGGTAACCAATCAATAACATCAATATCTACAATCAAAATGATGCTAGAAACGACTAGTGACGGTAGAAGATGCAGCGCATTCCACCAGCGCCACAACTTTATTGGTTCTGACAATGAGCGCAGGTATAGATATAAAGTGGGGCCT
Organism: Gammaproteobacteria bacterium; assembly: GCA_031425935.1. GTDB lineage: Bacteria > Pseudomonadota > Gammaproteobacteria > Pseudomonadales > Cellvibrionaceae > Cellvibrio. The sequence continues at coordinate 8,652 of JANPKH010000269.1, forward strand.
TGTAGCAGTAAGCAACAGGATAGAATCAGTGGAACCAGGTTAGAGTGGGCGATGGTTAGTGTTTGTAAATAACCATTCCAAATGATTACCGTAGTCAATAGCATGCCTGATATAAGCACAAAGAAAAATGCCAGAATGTTACGTGGTTGTGGGTATTTGGATGGTAAGACTTTTAACAAAACACTTAAAAATAATGATTCTATGATGGTAATAATCAGAAATACTTCATTAATATTTAAAAAACTGTTTTTCATTATTATGTTCTCGTACTTGCAAAGAGCGATGACAATCGATCACCACAGCTCTGAGTCTAGCAATGACTTTCAGATGTTTCGCTAAATGCTGTTTCGGGGAGCGACCTTTTTGTCTTCATAAAATCAGCTAAGGCGCTCCTTCCATGTTTTTACTTTGCACAGC
>JANPKH010000270.1:0-13582 GCA_031425935.1 Gammaproteobacteria bacterium
AACATTCAATCAGCATGCGCCAGCCTTTTCCGGCCATAGCAGCACCACCGATGATCCAATCAACAGGAATAAAAACATCGGTACCAAATACTGGCCCATTCATAAATGGCGACCCTGGATTATGGCGCTTCCCAATATCCATACCAGGATGATTAGCAGGAACCAGCGCACAGGTAATGCCGTATTCTTTTTTATCTGGATTGCCTAAGAGGCCTTCAGGGTCGTGCAACTTGAACGCTAAACCAACCACCGTTGCGACAGGTGCAAGCGTAATCCAACGCTTACTGAATGTAAGGCGTAAACCCAACACCTCTTTACCATCGTGCATACCTTTGCAAACGATACCTGTGTCTGGAATTGAACCCGCATCAGAACCAGCTTCAGGACCAGTCAAACCAAAACAGGGGATTTCTATGCCTTTGGCTAAATTGGGCAACCAAAATTGCTTTTGCTCTTCGGTACCATATTTCATGAGCAGCTCGCCAGGCCCAAGTGAGTTAGGCACCATCGCAGTAACGGCTGCAGTACCTGAACGGCTGGCAATTTTGCTCATAACACGGCTTTGAGCGTAGGGGCTGAAGTCGTGGCCACCAAATTCTTTAGGAATAATAAGGCCAAAAAATCCTTTGTCTTTAAGATATTGCCAAGCCTCTGGCGATAAATCTTTACGATTATGCTGAATATCCCATTCGTCCAGCAAACTACAAAATTCACTGACCTCGTTATCCAAAAATGATTGTTCTTCAGCCGTCAACTGAGGCAAGGTTATTTGCGCAAACTCGTTCCAATTGGGCTTACCACTAAATAGCTCTTTTTCCCACCATGTAGTACCCGCCTCCAAGGCTTCCCGTTCGGTAACGCTCATGCTCGGCATAGTTTTTTTGAGTATGCCAAATACTGGCTTAGTCAAAAGCGCACGACGCAAAGATCCAACATTAATTACCAGGAGAAAAGAAATAAGCGGGATTAACGCCCAAGGTGACAATAAGCGAGGCTCAACGCTGCTAAACACCAACCAAGCCAGTATCACTAGCGCTGACCCTGCCGAAAGAGCAATTTGACGGTAGACGAAGAAGGCGGCCAAAACCAAAATCGCGAACAGTGATATCAACAACATACATAAACCCCTTTTTTATAATCCGTAGAATAATCATTGCCCATTCTAGCCTTAACCATAGACCATTACCCTCAACTTGTTTGGAAATTATCGTTATTGTGCCGCAGTGTTTACTTATTCTGTCACAGCGATTACTTAGTCTGCCGCAGTGATTAATAGCGTAGCCATTAATGCTTTTTCAACAGCGTCAACTGCAATTTTGTGATCGTCTATTATTTCAATTCGACTATCAAGAATTTCATTTGCTGCTTGCACATCCAACTGATTTACACTCAATACGCCATTTTCTGCATTAAAGATAAAAACCCCCTTATTCGTATTCATTACAGCTTTTGCACGCAGCACATTTATACCTGTCAGCCAGCCAAATAGATTATTAAAATCAAACTCAATTTTCGGGTTAAACAACCAACCACAACTATAAAAACCATTAGCTTGATTTTCGCGACGAATAAATTCTTTATCTTCTGGCAAAGTGATGGCCGCGTTATACAGTTCCCGCTGCGGATTTAAAGTATTTTTACGATGGTGCTGCGGGTTTTTTAATGTGCGATTCGCGCGCGGATAATCTAACCAGGACACATCCAACTGCCCTTGCGCAATCCAATAATGAGCTTTTTTTGGTGGCACAAAAGTGTCCACTACTTCTGCAAAAGCCAGCTTTTCTTGCTCGCCGCACAAATCCGTTTTGTTGGCTACTAACACATCAGCTATCGCAAGCTGATCTTGAAAATTCGCATTCTCCGTGTAACGAATATCACTCAATTTACGCGGATCAAGCAACGTAATCGTGGCGCGCAAATCAAGTACCTTATCGTAATATTCACCCAACAAGGTATTGATAATTTCTTCGGGGTGCCCAAGACCGGTTGGCTCAATAATAATGCGGTTAGGTTTAGTAGTGGCAATCATCATGTTCAACGCAACTTTCATTGGCAATCCAGCAACACAACAAATACAACCACCAGGAACTTCGCGCACATGTGCGTTGACAGTTTTGAGTAGCGCGCCATCAATACCAATTTCACCAAACTCATTGACCAGCACTGACCAAATTTCATCCTGCGGCTTATGCTTTAGCAAATGAGTAATCGCAGTAGTTTTACCTACGCCGAGAAAGCCGGTGATGATATTGGTGGGGATTAAATCTTTCATAATGAAATGGACATGGCCTTATGAGCGCGTAACTTAAAATGACGCAAATAGAATTAATCTGTTAACTGAGCTCGCAGAATACTCATCATACATAGGCCCGGCAATAGGGGATGAATAACTAGATTATCGGTGCAACTCCACAAAGCCCTTCGGTATCCCACCTTCTCCAATACAAGCACATATTTCCTAGCTAAAAATCCAAAGCCAGCATTTCGATATTGCCAATACAACCGTCGCCATGTACTCTGCATCGGCTGTAACCGGTTTCATTTTAGTATTAACCGACGCCTAAGATTCACCTACAAGCAACCACACAACATCAATTTATAAGAAACATTAATGAGGGTTCTAGCCATGCATCCATCCATAAAATTTAAAAAGAGTTTATTGTCCTCCTGTATTGCAGCTCTGGCATTTACCAGTACCGGCCTAGCAAAAGCACAAGATATCGCTGAAGAAGTGGTAGTAACGGGTGTGCGTGCAGCGCAGGAAAGAGCGATTGATATCAAACGTAATTCGGCAGAAGTGGTTGATTCCATCTCAGCAGAAGACATAGGCAAATTGCCAGATACTACAATTTCTGACTCGTTACAGCGTGTAACCGGTGTGCAAATTAGCCGCTCAGCAGGGCAAGGTGGGGTTATTAGTATTCGCGGAAGTGGTGAAGTATTAACCACCATGAACGGTGAGTTATTTTTAACAGCGGAAAACATTTTGGATAGCAAAGCCAATTATCAGGATGTGCCCTCATCGTTAATTTCAGGCAGCAATGTTTATAAATCCATGAGTGCCAAACAACTTGAAGGCGGTATTGGTGGTTCAGTCGACTTGCTCACTCGTAGAGCACTGACTCTGGACGAAGGTTTGAATTCTTCTGCGCGGGTACAAGCATCCACAGGCAGCATTACTGAAACGACTGACCCGGAACTCAGTGCTTTTGTCGGTTATAACTGGGGCGATCAAACTGCTATGTCGCTCGCGCTTTCGTATGGCGATCAAACTGTTTCTGACAATGAAATTAAAACAAAAGCCGGCGATAACGTACAAGATGAGGCAAGTTGGGGTGGCAACTATGATGCTAATGGTGATGGCGATCAAGCCGACAGATTTTTGATTATGTCCAATTGGGACGGCCCCCGTTTATATAAAAACATCACCGAGCGCGAGCGCTTGGGGTTAGCGTATAACTTCAACAGTAAAATTGGTGATGCTTTTGAAGTGAATTTTGACTCGTTTTATAACACCATGGATGAAAAAGCGGCCGGCAACTATGTTCATCTAGGCGATGAGACAGTGGGTTACAACAGAGCCAACATTACCAAGTTGTATGGAATAACTCCGGTAGGGCAGAAAGATATGTTTGCCCAATTTTACGCAACAGGCACGGAGAAATTGATGGACGGCGCTATTCGTGGCGGCGTTCAATCTGATTATCGTAAGACAGCGGCGCAGAATAATAGCCTCGAATTAAAGTTTGATGCAGGTGGCGCGTTTACCGGTAGCTTGCGGTACGTAAATTCAAGAGCTAATCGCAGTACTGATAAGTTAACCTTGGCTCAGAAAGCAGATTCGCCAGGCGGACTTGATGGATTGGCATACAACCCTGCTGGTGATAAGCGGGTAGTTAATCCAGGTTTTATCAGCCAGCGCTATCCCGTAACATTTATGGCGCATGACGATAATGTTACTGTCGATTTCGACCCGGCATTGGCAGCCGCTCTTGCGGACCCTCAAGCATGGTACTTCCACTCTTCTTGGCTTGAAGGTGAGCGTCAAGATGTAAGCCTGGATGTATTGCGTGCAGATGGCAGTTTTAAATTGGCAGATTCAGGTATTACCTCTATTGATTTCGGTATTCGTAAATCAGAACGCACTGCATCCCGCGATGATTTTCAGTATTTTATGGATACAGGATTGAGTGCCTATGATCCTGACAAGGCACAGGTAGGAGGAAAATATCCAACTTACGAGATGCTGACCAAATATCATGAAGCTGGCTACACTGCCAATTTTGTTCCTCAAGGTGCTTTGAGTAATTATCGCGTTCAGGTAGGCACAACTCAGAACCCTTTAACCGATCCAAAAATTAACTTCGAACCAGTTCGTGGGGTCAATCTTGATGAAGCTCATGTATTGCCTTATGTGCATATGGTAAGTGATTTTGGTGAAGGAGTTTCTCTCTTCGATGCGAGCCTCCCAATGGTTGATGCTACCAAAGTAGGCAACCACTTATCCTTTATGGATATGCTGTATGACACCAAACATGTTAAATATTCGCGTCCGCAAGCTACCTATGAAATTGTGGAGTCACGTGATGCATTTTATATTAATGCTAACTTTGATAGTAATTTGAACGATGCCGTAAGGCTAACGGGTAATGCAGGTGTTCGTCGCGTAACGGATACGGTTGCAGTGCATCGCAACATCACTGACATTGATAAAGTACCTAATATCATCGCGGGTTCAGATCACAATCACACAACATTGGTGGATAAAGGCGATAAAGTTGATTACGTTGATCATAGTTATTTTTTACCCAGCGTAAATCTTAATTTCGCGCTTAATGATACTTATAAAATTAAGTTTTCTTACGATGAACGGACCTCAATGCAGCCGTTAAATAATTACGGTGAAGGTGGTATCACTGGATATAAGAGCCAAGAAGTGGATGCTACAGATGGTCACGCATATCAACCAATTTCTGAAGTTAAGGATGGTGGTAATCCAAACCTTAAACCATGGAAAACAGGGGTTTATAATCTCGGCTTTGAAATGTATCCAAATGAATCTACTCTACTTGGGTTGACTCTGTTCTATATGGATGTAGCAGGGTTTAGCGATGAAAAGTCCGAACAAGTTGCCTATCCTGATTCCGATGGAATAGTGCGTAACGGCGGTACGCATAAGACTTTAATCGATGGTAAAAATGCCACTATTCAAGGTGCGGAGTTCTCGTATCAACAAAGCTTCGATTTTTTACCTGGATTGCTTTCTCATACAGGTATGACGTGGAATTACACCTATTCACCAAGCGAAAAAGAAGGTCAGAAACTTGCGTTTGATAATAGTGCTATTCCTTTCAACAACACAGCAAAAAATCAATCGAATCTCGTGCTTTGGTTTGATAATGATGTTGTCGAATTCCGTTTAGCAGCAAATTATCTCGGCAAAAAATACGATGGTCAATATGTAAACTGGACCACAGACCCGCTTGCCAATGATAGTGAAAAAGGCATAGTTGGCGGCCTTGATAAATGGGAAGATAGTACATTGTATGTCGACGTTGGTGGAACTTATCACATTACGGAAAACTTTGATGTTAATTTGAATGTTCAAAATATAACAGAAGAAAGTAACCGCAAGTACGTACACTGGGAAGACTTTAGAAGTGAATACTATAATTTTGAACGCCGCATAACATTAGGTGTTAATGCCAAATTTTAAATAATAGTGCAAACGAAAAAAGGCAGGCGCGTGCTTGTCTTTTTTCATTATGAGTATTGTTATAACGATAAAAGTTAGCGCCTCAAAAAAGTTAATACTAATGAATTCGAAACAAAGAATACTGTTTGTGCTTCGTTAGTATGCAGCCAAAATATAGCGATAAAATAGAAGAATACTCATGCAACAAAATCCAATCAGTTCAATAGTTATTGTTGGTGGTGGCACAGCAGGGTGGATGGCTGCAGCGCTATTAGCAAAACGTTTTCCAAAAGACAGGATGAAAATTACGTTAATAGAGTCCAAAGAAATTGGCACCATCGGCGTAGGTGAAGCTACGATTCCCGCAATGAAAGTTTTTCTCGATGAATTGGGAGTTGATGAGCGAGATTTTATTCGCAATACCCAAGCCACTTTTAAACTGGGCATTGATTTTGTGGATTGGTATAAACCTGGGAAAGCATTTTTTCATCCCTTTGCATCTTTCGGTGCAAATATAAATAAAGTTTCATTCCATCACCTGTGGACAAAAATGTATGTCGCAGGAAAAGCGGGGCCCATTGATAATTATTCACTTGCCACACAAATGAGCCGACAACATAAATTCGCATTGCCGAAACATAATGCAGAGGCAATGGATATCAGTCGGTTTGGTTATGCTTTCCATTTTGATGCCAGTTTATTCGCGCAATTTCTCAGTAAATTTTCCATAAATATAGGTGTTGAACGTTATGAAGGAGTCGTGGTAAATGCAACGCAAGATTCAAGTACGGGATTTATTACAGCAGTAAACATGGCTGATGGCACAAGCATTAACGGTGATTTTTTTATTGACTGCTCGGGATTTCGCGGTCTCCTAATAGAGCAAACTTTGCATACAGGTTACCGCGATTGGTCATCATGGTTGCCATGTAATAAAGCAGTGGTTATGCCCTGCGAAAGTGATCGATCGTTACCACCTTACACCCGATCTCTTGCAGTAGACGCTGGTTGGCAATGGCGAATTCCGCTTCAGCATCGAACCGGAAATGGTTATGTATATTGCACCGATTTTATAAGTGATGATGAAGCAGCAAACAAACTGATAAAAAATCTGGAAGGTGCACCTCTAGCCGATCCAAAATTTATTCCATTTGTAACCGGCGCTCGAAACAAAGCATGGAATAAAAATGTGCTAGCGCTGGGTTTGGCCAGTGGCTTCCTGGAGCCGCTTGAATCAACCAGTATTTATCTCGTGCAATCGTCTTTGCGAATTTTTTACAGCCATTTCCCGCAGAATAATCACTATGAAAAGCTCGCCGAAAGAGCCAACCAAATGATTATGACTAACCAGGAAAAAATACGAGATTTTATAATACTTCACTATTATTTGAACCAACGAAAAGGTGAGTCTTTTTGGGACTATTGCCGAAACATAAAAATCCCTGACAGCTTAGGCGCACGCATTGAAGAATATACGGTCTCTGCCGACATCTCACTGGATGAACTTGATTTCTTCAAATTTAATAGCTGGCTAGCAATATTTTCCGGGTTTGAAAAATTACCAGATTATTACCATCCAAAAGTAGATGAGTTTAATGATCAGCTTGTGGAAAAAGAGTTGCGGAAAATGTCGGAAGGGATTTCAAGCGTAGTAATAAGCTTACCCTCGCAAAAAGATTTTATTGCCAATAATTGTGTTGCAAAAAATATTTATTCCACATAAAGTTTTCGCAGTATTGCAAGGAGCTGATCTGGTATCTATATCGATATTATTGTACAGAATATTCTGAGAAATAATTTGTTAAAAATGCTAGATAAAAAAGCTCAAAAACCTAGCCTTTCTGCGCCTGCAACGCACTGCGGCGATATTCTGTTGGGGTGCAGCCTACCATGCGCTTGAAGAATCGCTGGAACGCGGATTGACTGTTGAAACCAGATTTGTAAATAATATCCAAAATGGATACTTCCGCAAATTCAGGTGCTTCTAACAATCTTTTAGCTTCTTCAAGGCGAAGTCCATTTATAAATTCAAAGAAGTTTAGCTGGTAATGCACATGCAAAATAAGAGAAAGATCGCGCGGCTTAAGACCCACCAGATCGGAAAATCGATCCAGATTGATATTATTTTCTAAATAAATTTTTTTTTCGTTAATCGCTTTTTCTACCAGTTTAATTTTTGCGCAATCCAATTGCGGTTCAAATTGTCGCTGCTCTGGTGTTTTTATGACATCCGGCTGGGTAACATTAAGCAATTCCCGAGTATTTTTTAAGCCTAGCACGATCAAACAATTGATTTGCAGTACTATCAAAAAATCTTCGAAATTGCCAATCCAATCATTAGTACTTTCGCTAAGGAAATTTCCGGTGAGATATTGAAAAAAAGCCCACAACCAATGAATGAAGAATCCCAGCAACACAAAATAGGCCCATTTGAATTCGATGGTGGAAATCGATGAATAGGTTTGGCGTAATTGCTCGCGCAACTTACCTACTACCCTAAAGCAGGCAATGATATACACAATGGGGGAACAGCGAATTACGGTCCAGGCAAATCTTGCAGCAGCTTCCTTCTCAGGCGCCATGGGCGTTTTAAGTAGCCAGGAAGTGCCGTCAACATTAAAAATAATGATGGCAAGCGCTGCCACAGAGCAGGGTACAAAATGTATCAGCATAAATTTCCTGCGGAAATCTATGGTTTCAGTTAGTGAACGAAAATAGAGATAGAGGCATGGCCCCTGCAACAGCAGGCTAAAGGTGATTAATAAGGGCGAGAAGAGCGACTTATTAATCCATACGGTCCTCAGTTCATCATTCCATGACAACAGCGTTGATACTACCCAACCCGCCGATAATAAAAAAAACCCGGAAAGCAGCTGCCGTGATTGATAGCGGATTGTGGGTAAAATTCTCAATAGAACAGTTAAGAACACACATTCAACCAACGTAAGCACTAGTACCGTATCGTGAATGTTAAGGAAATTTGAATTCATTATTATTAACGTCCGAAATATAGCAAAACTTGACGAAGTCACTACCCCGCAATTCTCTGTTTATATTTAGTGTAAGGCTAGCAAATGAAAAGCTGACTATTTTTTATTCTTAGCTCTAAGCGCAATACGTGAGGAAGATGTCACCACACATTTAAAAACCTCATTTTATTGTTACCCCGATTCACATTTTGTTTAATTTATCCCATTTATTTACCCACTTATGTCTATTCACACAGATGACTAGAGTAAAACCTCCATCCGCTTAAACTTTCTGATGCCTGACTATTAAACCAATAACAGTCTATTCCTTGTTAATAAAAACATTTCCACTTGATTGCGGTTAGCACACAGTACTAGAAATGATTACGGCTTGAGAAATAGTGAAGTGTTGGTAAGCGGTGACTTTATTACAAATACCTTCTTAGCGTGAAGAAGTAATCAGTAACAGAATAGTAAGTTCACCAAAGGAAACGTGGGGTTTTCGTGGTCAGGGTGTAACCGGTAACATTCATTTAACACATTTTAACGATAACAATAACTTTAGAGGTATTTATGAAAAAGCATTTTGCGAGATGGTTACCTGCATCGGTGCTGGGTTTGGCATTAGCCACATCCACAGCCCTCGCGGGTTTTCAAGTGCAAGGCGGGAAGCTGGTGGAAGGCAACGGCACGCCATTTGTCATGCGCGGCGTTAGCCATGCCCACGTGTGGTACACCGGAACCACGCAACAAGCCGTAAAAGATATCGCCAGTACGGGCGCCAACACCATCCGTTTCGTGGTGAGTGATGGCCATCATTCCGGCAGCCGTACCAGCGGCGCGGAACTGGCACAGATGATTAGATGGTGCAAGGAAAGCAAATTGATCGCCATGTTTGAAGTCCATGACGCCACTGGTTTTGGCGATGACGCTTCCGCCGAAGATCCTTTAGCCGTGGTGAATTACTGGCTGAGCTCCGATGTTCGCCAGGCTTTAGATGGGCAGGAAGACTACGTGATTATCAACCCTGCCAACGAACCCATAGGCAACAACAAAGCCGGTGACTGGACGGCTATGCAAAAGCAAACCGTACAACGTTTGCGTGCGGCGGGAGTAAAGCACACCCTGCTGCTGGATGCGCCCAATTGGGGGCAGGACTGGTCTCACACCATGCGCAACAATGCACAGCAAGTGTTTGATGCCGACCAACAGCGCAATACGATTTTTGGTGTCCACATGTATGAAAGCTACGGTAGTGCCAGTGTCGTACAGGGCTACTACCAGGATTTCAAAAATAAAAATCTGGCGTTGGTGGTCGGCGAATTTGGCGCTGACCATAAAGGTGCTGCCGTGGATGAAGACGCCATTATGGCAGGGGCGCAACAGCATGGCTTTGGTTACCTCGGCTGGTCCTGGTCGGGCAACAATGCCGAAACTCAAGCCCTAGATATCACCAACAGCTTTAATGTCAACAGTTTAAGCAACTGGGGTAACCGTTTAATTAACGGCGCTAACGGGATCAAGCAAACATCTAAATTGGCCACTATTTATTGCGTCTCCAATTGCGGCAGCAGCTCCACGGCAAGTTCAGTGTCCACTTCGCAAGGCGCACAGAATCTGGCGCTCAATAAACCTGTCACCGCAACCACCACGGAGGGAGCGGGGTTTGAAGCGAGCAAAGCGTTTGACGGCAATGGCGCTACGCGCTGGGCGTCAGCCCTAACGGCGGGGATCACGGATTTAACGGTCGATCTGGGAGGTTTTTACACTATCACCGGTATGAAATTGAGCTGGGAAGCAGCCTTCGCTAAGAGTTATACGGTTCAGGTGTCCAGCGATAATGTTAACTGGTCCGACCTTTCCACAAAAACCAATGCTACGGGTGGAGTGGAGAATTTCACCCTGACTGGTCAGGGCCGATATATCCGTGTCCACATGACTGCCAAAGCGAATGCAGCCTGGGGCTATTCACTGTGGGAAGTGGAAGTCTATGGCAGCCCGACTAACCCAACATCAAGCTCTGCGGTGTCTTCCGTAACCAGTTCAGTGAGGTCTTCCACCCCGGTAATCATTGGCTCATCGTCTGTAAGCTCAGTGACTAATCCCAGTAGTTTCGGCTGCAGCATGAGGCAAACCGGCAGTTGGCAAGGCGGCGGGCAATTTGATGGCACGCTGAAAAACAACGGTTCGGGAGTTTCATCCTGGACGGTATACCTTACCTTCAGCCAGGCAGTTCAGGGCCTGAGCGTGTGGAATGCTAATGTTACGCAAATCAGCGGTTCCAAGTACAAGCTGACCAATGCAAGCTGGAACGGCAATCTAGGTGCAGGCGCTTCGACGGGTTTTGGTATGACGGCCAACTTCAGTGGTAGCGTCACGGCAAGCTGTTCCGGGAGTGATGGCGGGCCGACATCATCCGTAGCTAACCCGAGTTCTGTACCTACTGCGTCAAGCTCCAAGATGCCCAGTTCAAGTTCGACAAGTTCGATTGCCCTTTGCGGCCAATCACCTGCCGATCCACTGGCAAACGCCAAAGTTAAAAATCTGCTTTGTTATCTCAAAAATAACAGCTACATCAGTGGGCAAACGGATCTTGGCGATGCTGACTACGTGAAATCTATGACTGGGCGTTACCCTGCAGTAGTAGCTTTCGACTTTTACAACTACACAGATGGTTACAACGTTGGCAATACGAGTGAAACACAAAAAGCAATTGATTGGGCCAAGTCAAAAAACGGTATTGTTGCCTTCCAGTGGCATTGGAAATGTCCACGCGGGGGCGGTAAATACGATGGCGACTGCGCGTTTGATCAAGACTTGAATAACCCAAACTCTGCGCTTTATCAGAATATTGATTTGGTGGTAAAAGAGATCAAAAAAATGGGGGATGCAGGTGTGCCTGTTTTATTCCGTCCGCTCCACGAAGCCAACAACAATTACATGTGGTGGGCAAAAAAAGGCCAGGACAATTACAAAAAATTGTGGGTTTTGATTTATAACCGCGCACAACTTGCGGGTGCCCATAACATTATCTGGGTGTTCAACGGCATGGCCAGCGGGCAAGGTACATCCTTGGCTTCATGGTATCCGGGCGACCAATACGCCGATGTTGTTTCCTCTGACTATTTCCAAAGTTGGAGTGACTTCAATATTTGCAAAGCGGTGGGCAACAACAAAGTCGTTGCAATTGCGGAGACGTTTAATCAACTGGATCCCGCCAGAGACCCGGCTTGGAGCTTTAGCGTAGTGTGGGCTTCGCGCGATTGGAGTGGGAAAGGTGCAGAACAATCCTGGAAAACTGCAATGGCTAACCCCAGAACCATTGCTATCGACCAGCTTCCTGACATGTCCAAGTGGCTAGATAACCCGTCCAGTACCCCATGCTGTATGCGCTCCAGCACTTCAGTTCAGGGCAGCTCAATGGTTGGCTCCTCACGTCCGAATGTCTTGAGTAGCTTGAGCGTGTCCTCGGTTGCGCCTAGCTCGTTGGCAGTACAAAGCTCCAGCCGTGCTACCAGCAGCACATCCATTCAACCACGTTTGGATAATCCTTTTGTTGGCGCTATTTGGTATGTCGACCCGATTTGGTCTGCTAAAGCCATGGCTGAAACCAATGGCTCAAAAATAGCAAGCTTTAGTACAGCTGTGTGGATGGATCGCATTGGTGCCATTGCACCCACTGAGTCAGGCACCATGGGTTTACGCGAACATTTAGATGCAGCGGTAAACCAGGGCGCAAATCTCATTCAAGTCGTGATTTACGATTTACCGAACCGCGACTGTAATGCCCTAGCTTCAAATGGTGAATTATTAATTGCCCAAGATGGTTTCAATCGCTATAAAAATGAATACATCACACCCATTGTGCAAATTTTGTCTGATGCAAAATATAAGTCGTTGCGTATTGTTGCCGTTATCGAACCCGATTCACTGCCCAACCTGGTCACCAATACTGCTGTGCCGAAATGCCAGGAGTCAGCGGGAGCGGGTGGTTATGTAGAAGCCACGCAATACACCTTAAATGCACTTTATCCATTAACGAATGTGTACAGCTACGTAGATATAGGTCATTCAGGCTGGCTGGGTTGGGATGATAATTTCACCAAAGCAACCACCTTTATTGGCGACGCGATAAAAGGGACAACCAATGGAGTAAAAAGCGTTGCCGGGTTTATTTCCAATACTGCCAATGCCACGCCACTAAGAGAGCCCTTTCTCGATGCGCTTGCGAACACTAGTGTGGGTAGTGCACAAGTGAAGTCGGCTAAATTCTTCGAGTTTAATCCCCACTTCAGCGAGCTGGCTTTTGTGCAGGCCTGGCGCAACAGAATGATTACACTTGGTTTTCCATCCACGATAGGTATGTTGGTTGATACCTCGCGCAACGGGTGGGGTGGAGCTAATCGTCCTAAAGCGGTTTCTACCAGTACTGATCTGAATACGTTTGTGAATCAATCGCGAATTGATCGTCGCACCCATCGCGGCATGTGGTGTAATCAATCCAGTGGCATCGGCGAGCGTCCAACCGTTGCTCCAGAACCTGGTATAGATGCGTACGTGTGGATTAAACCACCAGGAGAGTCGGATGGTGTGGCTATGGCAGATGTCATTGATCCAAATGATCCCGCTAAAGGCTTCGATCGTTTCTGCGACCCAACTTACGTGGTTCCAGCAACCGGTGTGCCTACCGGTGCTATGGCTGGTGCCCCGCATTCGGGTCGTTGGTTTAGCGAAGGCTTTAAAGTATTGATCAACAACGCCTACCCGCCTTTGTAGTGAGCACGTGAAATAAATGCATGAAAAAATCACTCACTACCGTTTAAATGTTAAACGGTAGTGAGTGATTTACACTAAAACCATAATGATGAACTTTTTTAAATATTAAGAATTAAAAGTTATTAACTTTTTTTTTCTTTTT
>JANPKH010000271.1:0-2271 GCA_031425935.1 Gammaproteobacteria bacterium
TGAGCGTCTGGTGGCTTTTCGCGCACACCACCGCGGTGACGTCCTGGAAGTCGACGCGGCCGGTGGCGAGACCGGAGATGCTCGCGAACGGCCACACGCCGAGGTACGGCGATGCGCCGCCGACGTCGATCGGCGTCGGGCCAACCTCCGCCGGGAACTTCGTGCAGTCGAACGTCTCCTGCACCCAGCGAACGCGCCGGAATGCGAAGTTGCCGAAGTAGTGCGCCATCGCGCCGGGGTCGGTCAGCACGCCCGCGGTCGGAGCGCCGCCGGGGCAGTTGCCCGCGGTGAACGTTCCGGTCGCTTCGGCGAACGTCGGGCACGTGCCCGTCGCCTGCGTGAAGAGCTCGAGGTACGAGCGATTCTCCACCGAGACCTGGGCGGCGAAGGCCGGCGCGCGATCGAGGACGGCGGTGTCGCCCATCTTCATCGTGTCACGCCAGAAGTAGAACATCTGGCGCGCGAACGCCGGACGGTTCATGTAGTCCGTGATCAGCGCGTTGTAGGCGAGCTTCTTCGCCTCGAGGTCGGCCGCGCCCTGGATGGACACGATCTCCGTCATCGTCGGCAGATCGCCCGTGAGCCGGAGGGCCGCCGTGCGGAGGGCCGCGTTGTAGTCGACCTCGCGGGCGCCGAGCAGCTCGTCCCACTCGTCGAGGACACCGGAGCCACTGCCGCTGCCTTCACCGTCGGGGCCTTGTGGCGTCGGTTCGCCGCTGCAACCAGCGAAGGAGGTCGCGGCTACGAGCAAGATGGTTGAAATCCTCTTCATGGGGCTCCTCAAGGGGCGACTTTCTCTTCGTTGATCCAACCCAGCACGCCGGTCCCCGGAGGACCGTTCTTGAACGTGTTGAGCTGGGCAGCATTGAACCGGAACGGGTGATTGTTGTTGGCGGGGTCAGGAGCGAGGAACACGCCGCTCTGGTCGGGCGTGACCAGGTTGGCGCGGGTCAGGATCTGGTTGCAGGCGAGGAGGATCGTCGGGTCGTCGGCCGCGTTGACGCCGGTGATGTTGAGCGCCGAGGTCGCGTTCGCGTTCTGGCCGCCGTGGCATCCGACGCAGCTCGGTCCCGCGCCACCGGCGGGCGCGGCGAACAGGGCGCGCGCGTTGGTCTTGAACGACTCGAGCTTCTTGCAGCCGGCCGGGCCGCCCGGACCACCGGGACCGCCCGGCGTCTCGGCCTGGTACGGCTTCACGAGCTTGAACAGCACGGAGATCTTGGCGTTCGGCTTGAACAGCGGGAACGCGGCGTAGCCACCCTGGATCTGCTCGCCGGCCGTGTTGCCCATCAGGTTCATCTTCACGTTGTAGAACCGGTCGATCTCGTCAGGGACCACCGGCTCGCCATCGGGGTACGAGGCGAACAGCGGGTGCTCGACGTACACGCCATCGGGGCCGGGGACGATGCTCAGCTGGTTTAGGTAGAGACCGGAGCCGAGCGCGGTCGCGACGAAGTGGAGCTTGGCGCCGGGCAGGCCGACCTCGGTGAGATCGATGTCGTTGGTCGGGCAGGTCGGGGCGGGCGGCGTACCGCTCGTGCAGATCGCAGGCGTGAACGGCGTGGTCTCGAGGTTCGCGGCGGGGTCTGTGGCCCCAGGGTCCGGCTGCGCATCCTTCTCGGCGCGGATCCACTCGAGGACATCCGAGGTCTCGGTTCCCGACAGGGACGGACCCTCGTGAGCGCCCTTCGTCAGGATGCGCGAGGACTGCGGCGCGGTAAGGTTGATGACCGCGGGAGTGAACTCGATCATGCGGGCGCGAACGTCGAGGACGGTGTCGCCGAGGAGGAAGTCCGTGTTCGGGCGCTGGCCCGCGTGGCAGCCCACGCACGACGTCATCAGGACGGGAGAAGCCTTCTCCGTCCACATCTTGCGAGCCTTGACCTCTTCGGTGGACAGCCCGCCGTTGCCGTCATCGATGAGACCGGTGCAGCCGCCCAGTGCGAGGGCGACGACCGCGAGAGCTCCGACGGAAAGGCGCACCATGTTGAGGCGCTGAACCAGAGTCTCGAGCATCGCCTTGCGCGACCGGAGTCCCCCGGAGGAGGCTCTGAACGAAGGGATTCCAGCCAGCATGGGCCATGGTACAGCAACGGCCATACCATCTGGGGACGTCCTGGGGATCCGATCGAATATTCAATGACTGCTGTGAGTTGACGGATCCTGGGTGCGCTTGCGCATGAGGTTGCACACCCCAGGTGAGGTCAGTTGAACCCATCTGGTAACCTACTGAAAAGACGAGTCCATGAAGTGCAAAAATGGGTGGTTAGG
>JANPKH010000272.1:0-9845 GCA_031425935.1 Gammaproteobacteria bacterium
TTGTGCCGAATTACTGGCAGCGCAAATTAATAACGAAATCCTACCTATAGCCACGGAACTTGCAAATTCGCTTAACCCGACTCGGTTTGTGATACGAGCATTAACGCGCAATAAGCTTTAAATCGCATGAGGCTGCAACTGGATTTCGCGTCTATACTCATTGCTATCCTCAGTAAAGAGATAAAAATATGCTCACCTATAATTCGCGTAGTTACCATAGTGACGAAGTAGAATTTGTGCACAACTATTACGAAAAACTGGTATTGCAGGAAGTTATGCAGCAGAGCAGCCGAGTCCAGGCTGGAGATCGTGAATTTATGGCAGATGTTGCATGCGTGGCGCTAAATCGCTTACCTCCACGTTATATTCGACATGATGTGGACATGACTTTTTTTATGTCGCCCCAAGATATGCAAGAAACCGAACAGAAAATTACCAATGCCGTGGCAATGGCGTTAATTTACGTCGAAAGTCGGGAACAAGGTGAAAATACCGAGATGCCGGTACAGAGCTTTACCGTCGCTGAAGCTACACCAACGAAAACTAAAACGACGCCTAAGATCGAAACCGAACCTGTAAAAAATAACAAATCACCAGTAGCAAAAAATCCTGAGAAAAAACCTAAAAAATAACTAACTTAATTTTGCGGTACTAATTTGCCCGTTATTATTTGTGAACCGCTGCCACAAGCAATCACTGTGCGCATGGCCGCCTCAACCGTCATGTGAGGTAAAATTTCTACGCTTTCAGCGCCCAGGTGATAAATCATTCCCGAGGTTAAAAAAGGCGCCGTAGGAACATACACAGTGAAATCGCCGTTATCATGCTTAGCTGTAATAATGCCCGTTACCGAAGTATTAACAGCACGACCCATAATGTAAGCACGGCAGACATCTCCTTTTAACAAAGAAACGTTGCCTTCACCGCCTAACAATTGCGATACCAATTTATTAATAGTGTGATAACCGGGCAATATTTTGCCTAGCACATCATCCATGACATCATGCAACCATTGGCCAATATTAGTTTTAACCAAAAGACCTATAAAAAAACAACCCAACAACAACACGATGACTCCCAAAACATCGGCCATATAGGCTGCAGTCGGCGACCAAGTAGAAACCCATTCACTCACTGGTTTAATTAAATGTGCAACAAAACCAAACAACCACTCAGCAAACAAAATTAAAATGGCAATGGGTAACATCACCATAAAACCACCCAATAAAGTGATGCTGACAAATGAACGTAAACGCTTCATGATACTCGCCTATTTTCTGGAAAAATTTTTTGAATAATATACATCTCTACTTAACAACCTATTGATTTTTAATCTGTTCCTTTAACTTACCAACTTGTCGGGAAGCCACTGTGAAACATTTTGTCGCGCTATTGTGCCTTAGCCTAAGCAGTATTGCGAATGCAGAAATGCCACCCAAAACAGTTGCCGCGCAAGTAACTCAATTACGTTATCAAATCATCGCCGAACGCACCCATAAACCAAGCTTATTTACCCAAGGTTTAGTCGTTAAAGACGGTTATTTCTACGAAAGCAGCGGGCTCTATGCTAAGTCAATGTTAGTTAGTTACCCCGTTCCTGAACCAGAAAGCAAATGGGCAAAACTAAGTGCTCCCTTTACTAAAAAGCAACAAGTCCCCGAGCGATATTTCGCGGAAGGATTAGCATTACTGAACAACAAACTCTACCAACTCACTTGGCAAGAAGGCGTAGTATTTGTTATTGACGCAACCAGTTTTAATTTGCTAAATACACTCAATTACAAAGGCGAAGGCTGGGGCTTAACTACAGATGGCAAACACCTAATCCGTAGTGATGGCAGCACCACTTTGTTTTTCCACAACACTGATAATTTTGAAGTTGAGAAAAAAATTAATGTTAGTCTCAAGCACCAACCTATTAATAATCTTAATGAGCTGGAATATAGCGATGGCTTTATTTGGGCAAATATTTGGCACGACAACCGAATCATGAAAATTAATCCAGCAAATGGCGAAGTAATAGGAATATTAGACCTATCGCCCATTGCAAAAGCACTAGACTTAAATGACTCAGAGAGCGTATTAAACGGCATAGCATATGACGCGGATAAAAAAGCATTTTGGGTGACAGGTAAACAATGGCCTAAAATGTTTTTACTTAAAGTTAATTAGTATTTAGCTGTTTTTAAGGCATAAAAAAAGCCGCACTAGGTGCGGCTTTTTTTATTAGCTGTATTCAAAAGAATTACAGACCAATTACGTTCTCAGCTTGCGGGCCTTTTTGGCCTGGCTTAACGTCAAACTCAACACGTTGGCCTTCAGCCAAAGTTTTGAATCCGCCGCCAGTGATTGCGCTGTAGTGAACGAATACGTCTTGGCCAGCTTCGCTAGCGATGAAACCAAAACCTTTTGATTCGTTGAACCATTTAACTGTGCCAGAACTTCTAGCCATAATAAACCTCGGTGATCTTAAATAAATTGATATTAATGCTGACAGATCGGTGTTACTTATGAAGAAGCATCGAGGTACTAATAGAAACTGCTAGAACAACGGATGTGACTTACCATAAATAATTTGTGAACCAACAATCATGAAACACGATAATTGTTCACGCTGCAATTTGGCCAGCCAGCGAACTATATTCCCCCCATCCCGTTAAGTAAAGGTTAATTTTCACCTTTGTGATATATGTGCCCCAAACTAAGCTCATGTGCCAAATCTAAACACTTAATTTCAAAGCAGGTCGGGTTTATCCTGTGCAAATTTCGGGCAAACTCTTGACTCAAATCAACTATTTACCCCACTCCCCAAAACTGCAACAATCGCAGCCGCATTGAGCTCTTTTCCGCGCTCTGGTTCATGAGCTGAGCACATTGCTGAAAAACCAGACACTTTTCGCTTACATGATAAAAGAGTGAGCGGTGGAAACTGCTTGCCAAAGGTACAGAATAATTTATGACTCACTTTCATGATCAAATAGATGATTCCCAACTCGAAAAAACTCTTAAGGCCTTTGATTTTGCCAACGGGCAAGACCCCAATACAGAAATAGTAAATAATATAGCGCTTGCCAAAGAGCTAATTTATGGTCAGCGCATGAGCGAAAAACTACAGAGTTTCTGCCCCGGCGCGTCCACTCCCTTACAATTAGCTGCGCGCAGCCAGCACATTTGCCGCTGGAAAATTCCTCGCAGTGACTACCCAATGGATCGCCAGGGTTATAAGCGTTGGCGCTTAGATTTGGCGGCGTTTCACGGCGAAACGGCAGGGGAAATCATGGCTGCAAACGGATATAACACCGATATTATTCAGCGAGTAAAAGATTTATTGCTAAAACGCAGCTTAAAACGTGATGATGAAGTACAAGCTCTAGAAGATGTTGTTTGTTTAGTATTTCTTGAATTTTATATGGAAGACTTTGCCACAAAACACGACGAAGAAAAGCTTATCGACATTATTCAAAAAACCTGGAATAAAATGTCCGGCAAAGGCCACGAAGCAGCACTAAAACTGCCATTATCAGAGTCAATTTTAACTCTTGTGGGTAAAGCTTTAAGCGCCTAATAATTTAAACTTTCCTTACCTATTTACTTTCAATCATTATATTTAACTTTAATCACTAAAGGTTCAATCATGTACGCGATTTTAAAACACAGCCATATGCTCGTCATAGCCATTGCATTCATCGCCTTTTTTGTGCGCGGGATATTAATGATGCAACGTTCAAATACAGCCAATCACAAAGCTTTTAAAATAGCTCCTCATATTCTTTACACACTATTACTTGCTACAGGAATTGGCTTAGCGATACTCCAAAACCTCTCCCCATCGGAGCAACCCTGGTTACTTGCAAAAATAATTGCCTTGGTTGTGTATGTAATACTAGGCGTGCTGACGTTTAAACATCCAAATTTTACCATCCGTAAAATATTATGGGTGCTCGCATTGATCGTATTTGTTTATATGGCAAGTGTTGCCCGAAGCAAAAATGTACTAGGATTTTTTGCTGGTTTAGTTTAGGCCAAAAGTTTTCTCTCAATTATTGATCTTTTAAAAACATTTCCTTAAAAAGCCCCTCAACATCTTTCGATGCTGAGGGGCTTTTTTTTACTGCTTCTAATTCAAAAGTTTACACACCAAGACTAATCCCCGCGCACATACCTTTGACCAAAACGCGTGAACAATGCCATCCCTATACCAAGCGCTAGCCAGATCGGCGCAACCATCACCGCCAGCACTATGCCATCAAGAATAGCCATACCTGCAATCATCCGGGGAATAACCGGGCCTGAATAAGGTTTACCGCGCTTGCTTTCATGCCGCCCCACAAGCGTTAGCGACAAGGTATACATAAACTGCAAGGTTGCCGCCACTAACACCCAAATATTTAAGTCGCCGGAAATGGCTTGCGCAGTCACTACAAATACTAAAGCACGTGCCCCTGCCATTAACAAAACACTACTGGAATGTTGTTTATGAAAAAGGTTGTAACTGTAAATCACCGCAAAAAGTACCAGCGCATAAAATAAACCGGAATACGAGGGTGTTAGCGCCAGCAATACAAAACCCAGCACAAATAAAAACATAGTGATTAACTTAGCTTGCGAAAGGCTAACTTTTCCTTCAACGATAGGGCGATAAGGTTGATGCTGTTTGTCCCAGGTGTAATCACACACATCATTCAAACTCATACCCGCACAATAAAACGCAGACATAGCAATGGCAATAATGCCCACTACGAGCGTATTAATCGGTTGCTGATTCACAGAACTAACAATTACTGATGCAGTAATCACGTTCATCCATATAGTAGGTAAATTACTCACACGACATAAAGCAAGTACAGATTTTAAACGCACCTTGTGGCATCCTCTATTTAGTTAATTCAGCGTCTGTTATTCAGTAAACATATGCTGCAAAATTAAATCACATACGTCGGTAGCCGCTATCGTTTTAGTCGGCAACAGGGGAGTGTGAGTCGTCATAAAAATCGGCGTCGCATCGGGGTGATCAACAGCCAAACCATGAGAGCCTTTCACTTGGGTAGGCTCCATAGAAATAACATCCATCACATAACGAAAGCCCAATTTTTTGCGGATTAATTTCCCTGCCATTGCCAACATAGGGAAGCGCAGCTTCGGATTAAAAAACAATTCACAAGGGTCATAGCCCGGTTTTTTATGGATATCAACACTGCCAGCAAAATCAGGCGCACGTGCATCGTCTTGCCAATAATAATAAGTAAACCACGCATTGAATTCCGCTAATAAAATCAACTCGCCAGAACGTTCGTGATCTAAACCCATTTCACGTTTGCCTGCCTCATCCAATACACGAGCTATGCCTGGCTGTTGTTCAAATAATTTTTTTATCTGTGGAACTAATTCGGGTTGCTGAATATAAACATGCGCAATCTGGTGATCAGACACGGCAAAAGCTTTACTGGTTGCCGCATCCAAATACTCACAACCTAAATCTTCTTTTACGGCTAATAAATTAGCATCGCGCAAAATGCGGTTAGGGTGAACAGGATGATCTACCGCCGAAATGCCGTACTCTGATAATACGATGACACGACAGTCACGCTTTTCAAAATAATCCAATAAGCCACCGACAACGGCATCAATCTCACTCAAGTCTTTGCTGATATCACCTTCTGGCCCCACCTTTTGCAAACAATAATCAAGGTGTGGCAAGTACACCAACTGTAGCGTAGGCGAATATTTTTCTTCCACTTTTAGCGCGGCATCCGCAATCCACTGGCTAGATTTAATGGCGGTCGCAGGCCCCCAAAATTGAAACAAAGGAAAAGTGCCGAGTTCGCGCGTTAACTCCGTACGCAACTCCAACGGTGAAGTATAAAAATCGGGATACTTACTACCATCGGCACAATAAAGCGGGCGTGGGGTTAAGGAATAATCGGCGCCCGTAGCCATGGCATACCACCAAAAAGTATTGCTGCAAGTAAACGCGGGATTTTTCGCACGCGCCATATCCCAAATTTTAGGCCCTTGTACTAAACGATTACTTTGTCGCCACAACCACACTTCATTTAAATCGCGAAAGTACCAACCGTTCGCCACAATGCCATGCTCACGCGGTAATTGTCCCGTGAGATAAGTAGCTTGCACCGAGCAAGTCACAGCAGGTGTGATAGGTTTGATGTCTACACTTTGCGCTAGCAGCCTGCTCAAATTAGGTGTGTGTACGCCAATTAATTTTCGTGTTAAACCTACCACGTCGATTACAACGGTTCTTTTCATGATGTTTGGATTCTTATAAAGGGAATGGATCAATCACAATAATTATCTATGGTTCAAGTAAATTTTTTACCCAGCGTAATTCACGCACAAGAGATTCACTCACCGAATTTTTGCGTAAGTGAACGGGCAAATTTTGAAAGCTGTAGGTTTCGACTTCTAACGGAATTGCGCCATTTAGTTGCGGTAAAAAGTCTTCTAAAAAAAACTGAGTAGTACCGCAATAGCCTAAGTGTTGTAAAAATATCGGCACATGAAAATGTGCGCGGCATTCTGAAAACTTTCCACCCGCATGCAAGCGTTGTTGGAAATCAGGTAAATCCACAAACCGTTCAAACGTTTGTTCTACATTATTTTTAGCGTTGCCTTTAGCAACAACTTGATGCAAATAAACCGGTTCATTAAACCGCATCAAATTTGCAATTTCATCACCCGTTGCACGCAAGGCGCTCGATACCTGCACTTTCACAATAGCAATATTGGCATCGCGTAATTGTGCAAGGCATTCTGACGGGTCTTCAAACTCAACCGCTTGATGGCAACAATCAAAACAAATTCCGACAAAATCTTGCAACGCTTGCGGAAATGTCATGCGCGTAAAAAAGGCAATCGTTTCTGCCATAGTTTCCAGCACACATAAAGGCTCCGGTTCAAACGCAAGACGAATTTTTATGCCAGTTTGTTGGTAGATTTTTTGTAAATGCATAAGTGATGCAATTATATTTTCGCGTACACAAGGCCAATCAGATTCTGCAAAGCCCGCTTTAAACGCAACAGGAACCGTGGAAATTGATAAGTCAGTTTTGCGTGTCATTAAATCAGCGGCTAGATCAGCGAGGCGATTGGTGTAAACAACGCGCTCAAGGCAACGCCAATCTGGTTCATACACAGCAGCCTTAACTACAGTTTGATGAAATGCTCCATAAGGGAAGCCATTAATAGTTAACAAATAGCAGTCGTGTTCACTGCACCATTGGTGGAATTCATTAATTTCTTGTAAGCCAATTTCTTGTGCAGCTTGATGTGAAATGCGCAGGCCCAATGGGAAGCATTGCGTAGGAGAAAATTCTTTTTTTACGGCGATGGCGTGAGCATTTAAATTGTTCAGCACATCATCCCAGGATTCACCCGCGTGGATATTACTGCAATAGGTCAATGGGTTCATAAAAAATCACTCATTACAAATTAGCCATTTTTTTTGCGCAGGTCAGCATTACCTTTGCGTCTATTTGATTAAATTGTGCCGAAGTTCCCTCACCGGTGAGCAAAGTAATGCATAGCTCACCACCTAAATGCTCACGGAAATCCTGCAATGCTTTTTCAATATTTAATTGTTCAAGCGCAGGATGATAAAGAGTAAAACCAAAGTCACTTAAGGTTGTAATAATTTTTTTCAACAACATTTCATCAATCAAACCTTGCGCCTGCGAATACAACGAATCTAAGGTTACGCCAATGGCAACCGCTTCGCCGTGACGTAAATCTGAATGCGAAAGCTCCTCTAAACGATGTGCCGCCCAATGGCCAAAATCCAGTGGCCTTGAGCTGCCATATTCAAAGGGATCACCACTGCTAGCGATATGATGCAAATGTAATTCAGCACAGCGACGAATCATGTATTCAACAGCAACATCTTCAAATCGCGCTAACGAATGGCGGTGCTCATACAACCAATCAAAAAAATCATTATCTTTTATTAGCGCAACTTTAACCGCTTCAGCCATACCCGCACGCTGATCACGCACGGGCAGAGTGCGTAAAAAATCAAAATCATTTATCACCGCATAAGGCGGCACAAAGGTACCTAAATAATTTTTACGGCCCATAAAATTTACAGCGTTTTTTACACCGATGCCCGCATCGTTTTGCCCTAACACTGTAGTAGGCATACGGATCAAACGAATGCCACGATGTGCCGTGGCAGCGGCGTAGCCTACCGCATCAATTACCGAACCGCCGCCAATAACTAATACAAAGCTATGGCGATCAATATTACGCTCTTGGGTAATACGATAAAATTGCTCAACTTCAATCGGATCTGTTTTACATATTTCGCCGCTGCGCACCATTAACGGTGGCAAAATTAA
This sequence comes from Gammaproteobacteria bacterium, assembly GCA_031425935.1. Taxonomy (GTDB): domain Bacteria; phylum Pseudomonadota; class Gammaproteobacteria; order Pseudomonadales; family Cellvibrionaceae; genus Cellvibrio. The sequence continues at coordinate 8,349 of JANPKH010000272.1, forward strand.
TTCCATAATATCGCGATGATGTAGCGCATACTGCTGTAGCTGTTCAAGTAATTCCGGCTGACTTGCCAACACTTGCTCATCAATCACTGGAAATACCTTGTGCTTCTTATCACCCGCGCGAGCAATTACATTGCGCAGCACTTTATTTTCAATAGCAAAAGATGACCGCGTAAAACACACGGGAAATTCGTAGCTAACAGTAAAACGCTGGTCAATCTGATGCATAGTATTTACGGTTCAATATAAAATTAAACACCTCGCCGCAAGCAGCGATGTATATTTTTGTTTCAAAAATCTATTCCGTGGCAAGCCACGGGGAATTTAACCCTCGCTTGCGATTAATTAGGAACTGGCTCATCGACTTTTGGTTTTTGGCCGCGCAACACTGAGTTATCACTAAATAATGCACGTTGATCAATCACTGGTTTTTTCATCAAAGCATCAACATCAATTTGGCCGGATTGCGCGTAAGCAGTTAATGCATTGGTCCACGTTGACATTTCCACATCTTCTTTAGAAATGCCACGCGCTAACATTAAATGCGCCGTTTTAGGCACCGAAAGCGGGTCGCTCACACCCCAATCTGCGGAGCTGTCAACAATGATTCGCTCTGATCCATATTGACGTACCACTTCAACCATACGCTCTGAACCCATTTTAGTATTTGGATAAATTGTGAATGCAGCCCAAGCGCCGGAATCCAAAACATCGCGTACGGTTTCTTCATTATTGTGATCCATCACTAGTTTGTGCATGGGTACTCCCATTTCGCGCGCAACATCTATCGAGCGAAGTACACCGCGTTTTTTATCGCGATGGGGTGAATGCACCATTACCACCATGTCGTAATCGACAGCCATTTTTAGCTGCGCCTGGTAAGCAAATTCTTCTGCGGGTGTCATTTCGTCATAACCAATTTCACCAATCGCCACCACACCTTCTTTTAAAATAAATTGCGGTAATATTTCTAATACTTCGCGTGCGAGGCCAACATTGTTGGCTTCCTTTGAATTAAGGCCAATGGCACAGTAATGTGCAATGCCAAATTGCGATGCCCGAAAACGCTCCCAACCCACTAAGCTCGCAAAATAATCCACAAATGTGCCAATGTTAGTGCGTGGTTGGCCAAGCCAAAAAGCTGGTTCGATAACAGCTCGCATTCCTGCATCTGCCATTGCCTGATAATCATCGGTGGTACGACTGCACATATGAATGTGCGGATCAAAAAATTTCATAACTTAAGCCTCTACTGAGATACGAACGCTTGAAAATCGGTTTGTGTGAATCGGCCATTTAATACTTGTTTAACAATAGCTGTTAATCGGGAATCAGAATTTTTATCGAGCAACTGCTGTAATACATCAATACGCTGCGCTCGACCTAAAGCCACAACTGCCGCGATACTCTGGTGAAGTGATGTGGATTTAAGTGCGGTGTTTATCGCTTGATCGAACCTTAACTCAGCGCCAGCGCATTCCCCCAAACATAACCAGGCAT
>JANPKH010000273.1:0-2172 GCA_031425935.1 Gammaproteobacteria bacterium
ATCAAATAATGCTGTTCGTGGCTGCGAGCTTCCTAGTTGCATGTGATCGCAGTCAAGAAGTCATAGATGTTGTACCGGACCAACCGACATTTGTTTCGCATAAAGGAAAAAACAAATACACCATCACCCAAGGCGATACCCAGTTAAGTGTTGTGGCAGATATAGGAGGGCGAATTTCATCGCTTAAAGTGGGTGGGCAGGAGATGCTTTTCACTGCTGATCTTACGCATACAATGGTTTGGGGAGGCACTTTTTGGTCCAGCCCGCAGAGTGATTGGTTTTGGCCTCCGGTTGCAGCTTTAGATAGTGAGCCTTATGAGGTGTCATTTGACAATGATCATATAATTTTTACCAGTACTGTTGATGAGATGACTGGTTATCAATTTGTAAAAAGTTATGGCATTAATGATAAGAAAAAGTGCCTTAGTGTTAAATATTCGATATATAACCGCACTAATATTGAAAAAAATGTAGCGGGTTGGGAAGTTACGCGCGTACCACCTCAGGGAACTGTTTTTTTTCCGCAGGGTGATACAGAGTCTTCATTTGGTATTTTTTATCCAATAGTCATTGAGCCTCTCGGAGGAATTTCCTGGTTTACTTACGACGCTAAAAATATCCTTGATAATCATCACAAACTTAATACGGATGGTAAAGAGGGGTGGCTTGCCTATGCAAATAATGAATATTTGTTAGTGAAAGAATTTAAGGATGTGCCAGTGGAATTAATGGCAGCCGGTGAAGGCGAAATAGAATTGTATGTCCATGATCAAAAAACCTATATGGAAGTTAACCAACAAAGTGCCATTGTTACGCTAGCACCTGGTGGACATTTAGATTGGGAGGTGCTGTGGCATACGCGGAAACTCCCTTTAGATATGAAAGTCGTTAATGGCAATGAAGCGCTGGTGAGTTATGTTCGTGGTGTCCTAAATGGGGTAAATTAACTTCGATTAATGTAACTATTATTTATTAGCGGCAATTAGCGGCGATTTTTTTTGGTTTTTAAACGTCGAATTCTGTCACTTTCTGCTTTTTCCTCAGCTTTTTTTGCTTCAAAAATTTTACAGTCCTCTTCTTCTTTTGTTGTCATCTCAGGTGTTTCAAAACTAATTCTGCCGAGTAGTCCGGCGCGCAATTCGGTAATCAATAAGGAGGATACTTTTTGAATTTCTACACCGCCGCCCTTGCGAGTGCAGCCACGCTTTACACCGATTACATCGAGTAATTCTAAATCACTTTCGGGTAACTCATCTAATTTGTAGCGCGCTTTTAGTGCTTCCGGATAAGCTTTCAATAAATATTCTGCAGCAAATAATGCAATGTCAGCATAATCAAATACAGTATCTTTGATTGCGCCAGTTACTGCTAAACGATAGCCGCATGTTGGAGGGCTTAACTTTGGCCACAAAAATCCGGGGGTGTCAGTTAATAATATTCCATTATCTAATTTAATTTTTTGTTGTGATTTAGTGATGCCTGCTTCGTTACCGGTGCGTGCGATAACACGGCCTGCCAATGTATTAATAATAGTGGATTTACCGACGTTGGGAATGCCCATAATCATTGCACGGGCAGGGCGTAATGTTAAATTTCGTTCTGGTAAAAGTGTTTCGCACAGACGTAATAATTGGCGAATTTGTTCGGGTTGTTGTTGGCTAACTGGCAGAGCTTTTACACCTTGCGTTTTTTCCATTTCCGCTACCCAAAGGGCAGTTATTTCTGGATCAGCCAAATCGGCTTTATTTAATAATTTTATGCAGGGCGTATCCCCCCGCAAAGACGGAACAAGCGGATTCTCGCTCGAAAATGGAATTCGAGCATCAAGCACCTCAATAATTACATCGACTTGTGGCATCACTTCGGCGATTTCTTTACGCGCCTTGTGCATATGGCCGGGGAACCAATTTATTGACATTCAATTTGCTCAGGATAATTTTTATGCGGTGTGGAATGCAGAAAATATTTGTGGTTAGGAGTGAAAAAGCTCTATGTTACTTAGCATTCAACGCTAGACGTATTAAACGCTAAATTTTTCTTCCAGAAAACGACCATTAACTATAAGGCGTTCAACATCATGGTTATACACATTTTGTGCAATTTGTTGTAATTGTAAATCCAGCGTGCTAATTTGTTCGATTAACAATGCTTGTGCCGTTTTCCCGCCTGCAC
>JANPKH010000274.1:0-19037 GCA_031425935.1 Gammaproteobacteria bacterium
GGCAAATCAATCATCTTAGTGATAACCGCCGAACCAGCCACCGCAACCGCAGCATAATTAAGCCTGGTTTTCGACTGCTACACCATAGACCTAATGACTTCAGCAACAGCCTCTTGGTCATTGATATTTTTTTCGACCACCGCGTTAGGTGGTAGAGGCTTGACAGAATAAGTCTCAACACGATAGCGATCACCGTGGCGACTCAACTCCAATAGTTTTACCGACGTTGAGCTGATATCCAACCCAATCACTGGTCTTGCTTTTTTATCGAGGAAACTTAAAATGCCCATTTTTCTATCTATATCCGTAACTTAGACGTTGTTTATGTTATAGCACTTTAACTTAAAGGTGCAACAACCAGATGAATATGTAAATAGGCAAAAAGCTCGTATAATGCCGACTAATTGCTATAAATTCGCTAACCCATTAATTCCCTTAGAAAAAATGCTTGATAAAAAATCCATTTTAAATATTATTTTTTGGCTGTTACTGTCAGGAATAAGCGTTACCGCGGTGACACTTGCTGGGCTTTACCTATATTTAAGCCCTAAGTTACCGCCAGTTGACAGCCTTAGACAGGTTAAATTACAGACGCCGCTGAGAGTTTATTCAAGCGATTCGAAACTTATTGGTGAGTTTGGTGAACAGCGTCGCACTCCATTGAAGTATAGCCAAATTCCGCCGCTTTACCTTAAAGCATTACTTTCTGCTGAAGATGCCGATTTTTTTGAGCATCATGGCGTTTCTTTTAGCGGCATGTTGCGTGCAGCTTCACAAATATTGCAATCTGGAGGCATCCAATCCGGCGGCAGCACTATCACCCAACAGCTCGCACGCGATTTTTTCTTGACGCGAAAACAAGTTTTTTCTCGAAAATTTAATGAAATATTACTGTCGCTGCAAATTGAGCAAGAGTACTCAAAAGAAGAAATTCTCGAACTCTTCAACAATAAAATGTTCTTCGGCAACCGCGCCTATGGATTGCAAGCTGCCGCACAAATTTATTACGGTAAAGATATTCAAGACCTGTCGTTAGCACAAGATGCGATGCTTGTCGGTGTACTCAAAGCCCCTTCGGCCTACAACCCTATTGCAAATCCCAAGCGCGCACTTATTCGTCGCAACTGGATACTCGGGCGCATGCTCGAACTCAAGTATATTGATAAGGCAACTTATCAAACCGCTATCAACGAACCCAATACAGCGAGCAACCACGGCACTACTTTGGATGTACACGCACCCTTCATTGCCGAAATGGCGCGCAAAGAAGCTGTCGATCGTTTTGGGGAAGAAGCGTATAGCGATGGATACAAAATCTATACAACCGTTAATAGCTCTATGCAAGCAGCAGCTCAATCAGCCATTGTGAATGGTTTGATTAATTATGACGAGCGGCATGGTTATCGTGGCCCAGAGCGTCACCTCGCTCCATCGAACAATCCAGAGTTTGAAGACTGGCAAGATCAGCTACAAACCATGCTCCCACTAGGTGGCTTGGAGGCGGTAGCTGTGCTAGCAACAACAGCGAAAACCGCAACAATGTTGCGTGCGAATGGCGATAAAATTGAATTAACTTGGGAGCAAGGTTTGTCTGACAAACGCCCCTATCTTAGCGAAGATAGTCGCGGCGCAGCTCCTAAAAATACCGACTTTTTAAAGCATGGCGATGTCGTGCGCATTACTAAAGATAAAGATCAGCAATGGCGATTATCGCAAGTTCCAGACGCAGAAAGCACTCTCGTAGCTCTCGATCCTTTAAACGGTGCGATTCGATCACTAGTTGGCGGTTTCGATTTTCAAAAAAGTCATTTTAATCGAGCAGTACAGGGTGCACGGCAACCCGGTTCCAGCTTTAAGCCTTTACTGTATACCTGCGCACTTGAGCACGGTTTCACACCAGCAACAGTTATTAATGACGCTCCTATTGTGATAACTAATCCTTACACAGGTGCAATTTGGCGCCCCGAAAATGATGAAAGCACATTTGCCGGCCCAACACGCTTACGTCAGGCGCTCTATCGCTCAGTAAATCTCGTCTCAATTCGTGTACTACGCAGCGTCGGCTTGCAAACTGCCGTAGATAGCCTCGAGCGTTTTGGTTTTAACAAAGATGAGTTTCCGCACGAACTTTCTTTGGCTTTAGGCGCACATGCGTTAACCCCCCTACAGATGGCTACCGCCTACGCAGCTTTTGCCAATGGTGGGTTCAAAATTGACCCTTACTTGGTTGAGCGAATTGAAAATAGTAAAGGCGAAGTAGTGTTTCAGGCAAATCCAAGGCAGGTATGCAAGACTTGTCCTGACACAATTGCTGAGTCAGATAACGAGTCACTGAAAGAAACTGTTGCAGTCGTATTCAAAGACGATGGGCTCTATGCACCTCGTATTATTGACGCTCGAGTTGCTTATATAATGGATTCAATGCTTAAAGACGTCGTTAATAGAGGCACAGGCGTAGCTGCTAAAAAACTTGGGCGCACTGATCTTGCTGGCAAAACAGGTACCACCAATGGCCCAAGGGATACATGGTTTTTGGGATATAACCCGAATATCGTAGCGTCCGTTTGGGTGGGCTTTGACAACAATACTCCACTAGGCAGAGGTGAGTTTGGATCAACCGCAGCCTTGCCTATTTGGATAGATTTTATGCGTACAGCATTAGAAGGCTTACCCGATTCAATACCCCGTCAACCCGATGGTATAGTTACCGTTCGCATCAATCCTGAAACGGGTAAGCCAGCGCTGCCGGGTGAAACAAATGCTATTTTTGAAATTTTTTCTAGCGAATCATCTGTCAATAGTAATGGGCCGGATGGAATATCTGATATTCCCACTACTGAAGAATCTCTTCCGGAAGGCGTTTTCTAAGCGGGGCGTTTAATTGCCTTTCTTTTACCCCAATACATTTTCCTCCGCGAACAATTATTGTTGAAAATTTAACTACGCGTACAACTCGTGAATAACACAAAAAGAAATCAGTTGTACCCAAAAAAACAAAACGCCAAATGCTTTCACATTTGGCGTTTTGTTTTTAAGGTCACTAACATGTGACTCTTTGCAAAAACCGTCGAGCTCACACTAAACGATTAAACCGCTTCTTTTTTAGCGCCTATACGGCTGCCGAAACGTTTGGTGAAGCGATCAATACGGCCACCAGTATCTACCATTTTTTGCTTGCCAGTGTAAAACGGGTGGCATTCGCTGCACACGTCTACGTGGAAAGCTCTACCTAAAGTAGAGGCGGTAGTGAAACTATTACCACAGCTGCAAGTAACAGCCATAGGTGAGTAATTAGGATGAATTTCTGGTTTCATGATGATTGCCTTGTGTGGTGTATGCCGCCACCCGAACAAAATGTCGAGCACCGCATAACAGTTAATTTAAGAGGCCGGGATGCTACCAGAAAACTTCTCGATTGCAAGCACAAAAAACATCCACCCGTCACGGATACTCGCGGTAAAAGCGCTCATTCATACACTTGAGATAGGTTATGCTAGGGCCTATTTTTTGCGCTTCACTCAACCAGTAAATTGCACCCGGACATTATGGCTTTAATTCTGCAACTGGCTCTGCCTACTCCACTGCGCCGTCGTTTTGATTATTTACCTCCAGCGGGTATGAGTGATACCGATACGCAAGCTCTTATGCCGGGAGCATTAGTACGCGTACCCTTTGGTCATCAAGAATTGATCGGCGTCTTGCTAGAGATTAAAAATGACACCGCGCAGAACCCAGGTAAATTGCGCTGCGCTTTAGCAATCATCGACACTAATCCTGTCATTTCTGGTGAGCTACTCGAGCTATGTTTATGGGCAGCAGATTATTACCAGTGTCCCGAAGGGGAAGCTTTATCAACTGCTCTTCCCGCACTTTTACGCCAAGGTGAGCTCGCCGAATTACGCGGTGAGCCTTGCTGGCAACTGACCACAGAAGGCAAAGGGATGCCGATAGGCGCGCTCAAACGCTCACCTAAGCAAGCGCAGTTATTGGCGGAATTACAGGAACACCACCAACTTAGCCGCCGCGAAATTGCAGCGTTGGAAATTCCTCGAACTATTCTCAAAATACTTATAGATAAAGGCCTGATTGAAGTTGCCAAGATGGAATCAAGCCTATCGATCGCAGCAACAACATCGATTTTGCGGCAACAACATCTGAACCTGAGCGAGCAACAAGCTGCTGCCTTTGCACAGATTAATTTCAACCAATTTCAAGTCAGCTTGTTGGACGGAGCGACCGGAAGCGGTAAAACAGAAATTTACTTGCAAGCTATTGCGAAAGTGTTGGAACAAGGCCAGCAAGCATTAGTTTTAGTGCCTGAGATTGGCCTTACACCACAGACCATCGCGCGCTTCCAGCAGCGCTTTGCGGTGCCTATAGTGGCCATGCACTCTGGCCTAAACGATCGTGAGCGGCTGGATGCGTGGCTACACGCAAAATCCGGCAAAGCACGCGTACTCATAGGCACGCGCTCCGCCATTTTCACTCCCATGCCCAAGCTCGGGATTATCATTATCGACGAAGAGCACGACGGCTCCTTCAAACAACAAGATGGTTTTCGTTACTCAGCTCGCGATCTGGCCGTAGTGCGCGCCAGTCGCCTGCAAATTCCCCTACTGCTTGGCACCGCAACAGCTTCACTCGAAACACTCAATAACGCACAACAAGGTCGCTACCAGCATTTGCGCCTCGCTGCTCGGGCGGGCAATGCTAAACCGCCGGAAATTCAATTGTTGGATATTCGCGGGCAAACTCTAGTCGAAGGGTTTGCTGCCGAAACTACTTCCGCGATTGCCAGTGAGATAGCCGCTGGCAATCAAGTCTTGGTATTTCTTAATCGCCGCGGTTATGCACCCACACTCGAATGCCAGGAATGCGGCTGGCTCGCCAGTTGTGGGCACTGCGATCTACGCATGACCGTACATCAAACACCACGACATTTACACTGCCATCATTGTGGCCATCAACGCGCCCTGCCCCGACATTGCCCTAATTGCAAAAGTAGCCGCTTGCAACCGCTTGGGCAAGGCACTGAGCGCAGCGAAATAGCACTCACAGAATGGTTTCCGAAAACACGAATTATTCGTGTAGATCGAGACTCTACCCGCAATAAAAATGCGATGAATAAAATTCTCGACGAAGTACACCGCGGTGAAGCTTGTATTTTAGTAGGCACACAAATGCTAGCCAAAGGCCACCACTTTGCAGACGTAACGCTGGTAGTAATTATTGATGCTGACGCCGGATTATTCAGCACTGATTTTCGCGGCCCCGAGCGCATGGGACAACTTTTACTGCAAGTCGCGGGACGAGCAGGGCGTGCCGAAAAGTCCGGGCGAGTCATTTTACAAAGTTTGCATTGCGATCACCCACTAGTGCAGACACTTGCCTATAAGGGGTATCACGCATTTGCTGAATTGATTCTGCAAGAACGTCACATCACACAATTGCCTCCTTATCGTTACCTCGCACTCCTGCGTGCTGAAAGCAAACGGCCCGAAAATGCACTGGATTTTTTAAAGCTGGCACGTCAGGAAGCACAAACATTATTTGCTGCAAGTCCACACTTGAATTACCTTGGCCCACTTCCTGCGATGATCGAAAAACGTAGTGATCGCTTTCGCTATCATTTGCAATTTAACAGCGCGCAACGTAAACCCTTGCAACAATTACTCACCCAGCTAGTGGAGAAATTAGAAAGTCACCCACTTAGCAAACGTGTACGCTGGGCGATAGACGTCGACCCTATGGAAATGGGCTGACAGCTCGCAACACATTAGGTTTACTATTACAATCGCATCCACTTTCAATGTTACAGTTTTGATTTTAATCCCAAGGAAACCATGAGCAGAGATTTTGCCAAAAAAAGCACACCGAGTAAGCGCCGCAGTACCGCCGCAAAAGGGCCAGCCCCGGCGTGGGTGTGGTTTATTATTGGCGCAATTCTAGGTGCATTTGGCATGGCGTTAGTATTTTGGAGTAATGAAAAAACGAAAACTCCCGTTGCTACGGAAACGACAAAACCAACCGTATCCAATGATTCAAAATCACCTAAACCACGCTTTGATTTTTATAAACTATTACAAGAAAGTGAAGTTATTGTGCCAGCAACTGAAAAAATACCTGAGGGCGACAAAACACCAGAGCCGGTTGCTCCCAACATAGAATTCATTCTTCAGGTTGGCTCTTTTCCTAATCGGCCGGAGGCTGATAAATATCGCGCCGAATTAATTTTGCTAAATCTGGATGCACACATTGAAACAGTCGAGATTCATAAAGGTGAGATTTGGCACAGGGTCATGGTGGGACCATTTGATTCGCAACAAAAGCTAGCATCAGCACGGTCAATTTTGGTTACCAACCAATACAGCCCATTGGTAATGAAGCGCGCCAAAAGTAAAAAATAGCTTACTTGTGATTAGATATTTATTATTTTTACCGAGAAATGCATGACCAGAATTCCAACGAAAATTCAGTTGCACAAACAATCACAGCAATTAGAACTACATTTCGATACAGACCAGTTTTTACTCACCGCAGAGTTTTTGCGTGTGCATTCACCCAGCGCTGAAGTTATGGGGCACGGACCAAACCAGTCAATTTTGCAAATTGAAAAAAAAGAAGTGCGTATGCAAAAAATAGAACGCGCAGGAAACTACGCGCTGAAGATTTTTTTTGATGACGGACACGATTCTGGGATTTTTACGTGGAGCTATCTTTACGAAATTGGCAGCAAGCAAGAATCATTATGGGGCGACTATTTAAAAGCTCTATTTCAAGCAGGGAAAAGCCGCGAAAAAGACACCAGCATTGTAAAATTTATTGAATGAAAAACTCGTCATTGAGATTCTATACAACGAAGCTAAATACTATGTTCACCCGCCCAATTAATAGTACCGAAATATGCCGTTACCAAAATTAACACCCCAAACGCGATGCGATACCATGCAAATACCACAAACGTATGCGTTGTAATAAATTTTAATAAACCCCGCACTGCAAAAAAAGCACTAATCATCGCAGCTACAAATCCTAATGCAAAAACATCCATATCACCTATAACTAGATTATCACGCGCTTTATATAAACTAAAAAGTGATGCCGCAGATAAGGTAGGAATTGCAAGAAAAAATGAAAACTCAGTCGCTGCTTTGCGCGATAAACCTAAAAATAAACCACCGATAATGGTAGCTCCAGAGCGCGACGTGCCAGGAATTAATGCAACGCATTGACATAGCCCTACTTTAAACGCATCCATGTAAGTTAAATCGTCCATCGCTTCTATTGTTGGAGAATGTATAGGCATACTGGCCCGTTTCTCTGCCCATAAAATAACAAATCCACCCACAATAAATGCGGCAGCAACTGCAATAGGATTAAACAAAAATGTCTTAATAATTTCGCTTAGAAAAAAGCCAATAAACGCAGCAGGTATAAATGCAATGATGACATTTATAAATAAATTTCTCTCCACGCCAGGCTTAACCGCGCCAATTAAACTGTTAAAAATCTTCAGGCGATATTCCCAAACCACGGCAAGCATCGCACCCATTTGAATAAATATTTCAAATACTTCACGCTTTTCAGTATCTAAAAACTGTAGTAATTCACCGGTTAATATTAAATGACCCGTACTTGAAATCGGTAAAAATTCGGTGAGACCTTCAACAACACCCATAATTATGGTGTTAATCATTGTAACTGTATCCACACTTCCCCCTGCTGTATAGCGATTAAAAACGGCGCAAGTCTGCGTGAAAATGCTAATATTTGCAAACCGCCTTATTTCCACAATCAATCCGGGGGATTCTTATGATGTCACTCATAATCTTACGTACGATGTCACGCATAGTTCAACGCGGGCTAACGCTAACGTTAATTGCTTGCAGTTTCATATTATTCGGCTGTGCAACGAGCAATAAGGTCAGCCAGGACTTCAAACCCGAAACTCATTTTGAAAATTTTAAAACATTTGCGTGGCAAAATTTTTCGTCGGATATACCAACCGCAAATACCAGCGCAATAAAAACCACTATTGAGCAAACTCTGACTCAACAAGGCTTTCAATTCGTATCCACCAATGCAGATCTTGTGCTGAACATGAACATTATTGCGCAACAAAAATCTGCTTCATCTCCCAGATTCGGATTATCACTTGGTTTGCCCATTGGCAACCACGGAGCAATTGGCCTGGGAACCAGTAAATCATTGGGGCGCAACAATCAACAAGAAGGTTTAGTCATTATCGACATTACCGCTACTGGAACCAATCAAGTCATATGGCGCGGCACGGCTGAAGCAATTCCTATGAACAATTTTTCGTTACGTAACGAACGTCACCTGAATGTACTGCTGAAAAAATTGATTTCGCAATTTCCACCGAAATAACAATTCTCAGTGGAACAAGTAATTTTCTTTGGCAAGGTTTTAGCAGACAAACAAAAGGCCTAACTAACTAGGCCTTTTTGCTCGGTTTTACTTACTCGCATGAAATCATCACTGCTCCCGAATGCGATTTACTATGGAGGTCGTCGAGCAATCTTCAAAAAAACTCAATACTTTCACGGTGCCCCCACTAGCTTTAACGATATTGCCACCTACCACTTCATCTTCACGATAGTCACCACCCTTAACCAAAACGTCAGGTTTAATGAGGCGCAATAAACGTTCGGGAGTGTCATCGCCAAAACTGACCACCCAATCCACCGACTCCAAACCTGACAATACTGCCATACGTCTATCAATTGGGTTAATAGGGCGCTGCTGACCTTTTAAACGACGAACTGAAGCATCGTTATTGAGGGCTACGATTAGCCTGTCACCTTGCTTTCTTGCGGCATCTAAATAGCCAACATGTCCAGCATGTAAAATATCAAAACAACCGTTTGTAAACACAATTCGCTCGCCATTCGCACGAGCCGACTCCACGGCCATCAATAAATATTCTTCAGTCACTATGCCGCGCTCCGAGCCTCTCTCATGATGCATAGCATCAAGCAATTCAAACGCGCTAACAGTGGCCGCACCGAGCTTTCCCACTACAATTCCTGCAGCCATATTGGCTAATGCAACTGCATCAGGCAGCGTCTGACCAACCGCCAAAGCTACAGCTAACACAGCAATCACAGTGTCTCCAGCGCCGGTGACATCATAAACTTCGCGAGCACGGGCAGGGAGATTGATAACTGGCAAATTGGGACGCAAGAGCGTCATGCCCAGCTCTCCGCGAGTAATTAATAATGCACCCAGCGCGAGCGATTCAATTAGTGCCATGCCTTTGCTAACTAACTCCTGTTCGCTATGGCAACGACCGACTACAGATTCAAATTCGCTAATATTAGGAGTTAGCAAATTGGCGCCATGGTAATGCGAGTAATTACCGCCCTTAGGGTCAACCAGCACTGGTACGCCCATTTCTTTCGCGATGGCAATCAATGCCTGGCAGTCACTCAAGGTTCCTTTGGCATAATCCGACAGAACTAAAATTTTTGCTGTACGAATAATATCGCCAGCCTTGGCCATTATTTCAACGCTGTCGGCCGGACAAAATCGTTCTTCAAAATCCATCCGCAACAATTGCTGATGACGGCTCAATACACGCAGCTTAGTGATCGTAGGCTTATTGGCAGCAATTTGCAGCTGGGTTTTTATCCCTGCAAAACGCATGCAATCCTGCAAAATTTGCCCCGCCTCGTCATTGCCGATAGTGCCTGACAAGGTTGCACTTGCACCTAGAGCCGCTATATTTAACGCCACATTACCGGCGCCACCAGGGCGGTCCTCTTTTTGCGTAACTTTTACTACAGGCACAGGGGCTTCTGGCGAGATACGGTTGCTTGACCCTTGCCAATACCGATCAAGCATTAAATCGCCAATTACGCACACCTTCGCTAACTCGAACTGCGGCACCGTTAACATATAAGTAATCCCTTAAGTCTTAAAAATTGATAATTGATTGATAAATGTGATTTTAATTTAAGCACTGTCTTCACTAAATTGCGTAGAGTGTAGTTTTGCATAAAGCCCATTAAGAGCCAATAAGGAGTGATGCGTACCCTGCTCGACAATTTTGCCCGCATCAAGAACCAAAATGCGATCTGCGTGCTCAATGGTGGAAAGCCGATGCGCTATCACAAAAGTTGTACGACCTTTCATCACTTCATCCATCGCGGCTTGAATATATCGTTCTGATTCATTATCCAAAGCAGATGTCGCTTCATCCATAATTAATATGGGCGCATTTTTTAAAATTGCTCGCGCAATCGCTAACCGTTGCCGTTGGCCACCCGATAACCGAGCACCACTTTCGCCAATTTGGGTATTAAAGCCTTGCGGTAATTTTTCGATAAATTCAGAAGCATAAGCCAAATCTGCCGCACGCTTTATTTGCTCCGATGTGATTTTATCTGCACAGCCGTAAGCGATATTTTCCGCAACAGAACCATCAAATAAAGTCACTTGTTGATTCACAAACGCCAATTGCGCACGCAAATTAGTTAACGTGTAATCGTTAATAGCAACTCCATCAAGTTTTATGGCACCTTGCGTGATGTCGTAAAAACGTGGCAACAAATTTACCAGAGTAGACTTTCCACTTCCGGAGCGACCAACCAATGCGACTACTTCTCCCGGTGCCACATTGACATCGACATGATCCAAAGCTGGCACTTGTTGCCCAGGATAAGCAAAGCTTACTTGCTCAAAACTAACCGCACCTGTAGCTCTATCGACATGATATTGGCCAGTATCTATCTCTGCAGATTCATCCAGCAACTGGAACACACTATCGGCAGCAGCAAGCCCCTTTAACATCAGCGGTGCAACTTCCCCTAACCGACGCATTGGATTTAAAATCATACCCACGGTAGTCATATAGCCCATAAACTCCGCAGTACTTTTAAGATTCATAAAACTCAACGCGGCAAAAATCAATACGGCCATAGCAAGTGCAATCAGCAACTGCATCAGCGGAGTATTAGCCGCAGACGTCACAACAATTTTCATATTCTGCAAGTAATTTTTTTTGCTCGCATTTTCAAAACGTTGCATTTCATAATTTTCGCCACCAAAACTACGCACAACACGATAGCCGTTAATCATCTCACTGGTAACTTGAGTAATGTCGCCAACGGTTGTTTGCACATTACCACTCAGTCGTCGCAAGCGCCTGGCAACACGTGACACCAGCAACCCGATAAAAGGTGCGACCGCAACAAATACTAACGTCAACTTCCAATCGAGATATAGCAAATACGCAAACAAACCAATGACCGTCATCCCTTCACGCAAACCAATTTTTAGCGCGTCAGTGGCAGCAGCAGTAACACCATTGATATTGTAAGTAATAATCGAAACGAGATGACCGGATTTTCGTTTGTCAAAAATATCTGCGGGTAAATGCAACATATGATTAAAAACTTGCACCCGCAAATTATGGA
This sequence comes from Gammaproteobacteria bacterium, assembly GCA_031425935.1. GTDB lineage: Bacteria > Pseudomonadota > Gammaproteobacteria > Pseudomonadales > Cellvibrionaceae > Cellvibrio. Next base: position 11,439 of record JANPKH010000274.1, read on the forward strand.
TGACTCCATAAGAAACTCGCGCAATAAAATATGCGCCCAAAAAAGCTCCTATTCCACGCACCACTGTTACACCAATAACTTGTAAAGGAACCCAATAACGCGCATGTGGATCACCCGATTCAATTGCACGCACTAAACTTTCCATAATTTTAGAAAACAATACATTCGATGCCGCGTAAATCACATAACCCAACACGCTAACACTAAAAATAAAAAAATAAGGTTTCACATAACCCATAAGGCGCAAGTAAATTTTGACGGGTGATTGCTCTACCGGCAAAACCTTATCTTTACTATTAGCTCGACTCATACTATTTCTCTAACTGGGCGGAAGGCGCCACACCGATGGGTGCCACACCAATGGGCGCCGCACCAAAATCACGTTTATAGGTTTTTACTGCGCGCCTTGCGATGGCGCTGAGCAACGGCTTAGCGGTTGCAAATAAAGTGCGCAAGGGCAGCTGCCAGTAAGCACGCATAAATCGCAAATAATCGTAACGTGTAAAACCTAAATCGAACGATGAAAAATATAAACCACTTAAATCTTTTATTAGCCACCGCACAGGAACTTGATGGCGTAGTTGTGCGCGGTGTAAATCCACAATATACATTTTTGGCTCAGATCCATCTCGTCGCCATTGCGTAACCGATTCCAGCTCCAACATAAAATGGCATAAATAAAAATCCCGATGATTGATTCCAGCGCCGTGTAAAGCGCGCGCAATCTCCGCGACTTTGCGTAACAGAATTATTTTTTCTTTCAAGTCTACACTGTGCTGTTGAAAATAATGATCTAACTGCACAACCCCCGTTAGCTCACGCGTTACGATAAAACTAATTTTTTTAGCAAAGTTCTTTTTTTGCTCGCCGTAAGCCACAGGCTCAAGACTTGGAATACCTAAGGCGTTTAATTTATTCAATGCCAGCCATTCATTTTTTGCACCCAAAATAGGCAAACGTAACTGGATTAAATTTTTAAATATTTCAAGCCAGCCAACACCACGATGCAGCTTGCGATAATAAGCATTGCCTGCCATTTCGAAACGAAGTGTTTGTCGATCAGCAAATTCACGCGCCACATGGCCGGATAATTTTTGCACTTCATTCAATACGTCTTGTTGCACCCACTGTGTGATTAACTCATCACGCAATACCACAACCTGCTGCTTTGATTCCAGAGTCCGTTCTAATGTTACTGCATCAACGGTTGAGCTCTGTTTTTGGTGCGCAATTTTCTCTATCACATCTAGCGCTTGAACTTGCCGCGTGAATACATCCGCTGTGCCCGCGAATTTTTGCGCATGGCTTTGCCAAAGGGAAGCATTAATCTGTAACACGTTGTGCAGAGCTGTAACAATTTGTTCATGGCTATGAGGCGCAGCAATAACAACGCCCATATTATGCTCGACAACATAATGTGCAAAACCGCATACATCAGTCGTTACTACCGGCTTACCCGCTAACATAGCTTCTAAAATTACGTTGCCAGCCAATTCACGATAGGCAGGATGCAAAAGCACATCCGCAGCTTGTAAAATATCGGCAACATCATTGCGCCCGCCCAGAAAAATCACTTGCTTACCAACGCCTAGTTGCTCCGCCTGTGCAGCGTAACGGCGTGCGCTGTCTGAACCTACGACAACTAAACAATGCTTAACAAGACTATTTTTTTCAATGCTTTCTTTTTGCAACGTCGAGAAAGCAGCAATACTGCGATCCAACCCTTTCGTTTTAAAACCAGACCCAACACAAAGTATAATTTTTGTGTCGCCATTAATACCTAGTTCACTGCGAATTTTTTTGCGCGCTAATTGTGGATCCTGACAACAAAACTGAGCCCGTGAAATTCCTGGAGGCAGCGAATGAAAGCGTGCTACTGCTGTCGAGTAGTAGCGCGCAAAATAGCTACGCTCAGTATCGGCTATAGATAAAATATGCGTTTTACTTGCACTGCCAAAAACTGCGCTTTCATAATCCAAATATAAACGCGCTCGCGGTGTTAACCGATATAACCAGTTTCGCTCTTCATAGGCTTTTTGTGCAAAACAAGAATCACCCGCAAAATAAACATCCAGGTTCGGCATTCTATTAAAGCCGATTAATAAATCAAAATTATTACTCTGGTAAATTTGTTCGAAGTTCTGCACAAAACTTTTTACATTGTCAGCTTTAGCATTGCTAAACCAGCCATGCGATTCGACGATAACAACTTCAATACCTTTAGGTTTGCTACCGTCCCATTCGCCACAAAAAACGGTGACTTGATGTCCGCGCGCTCGCGCTTCTAGCGCAATTGCCAACATGTCTCGTTGCAACCCGCCAAAGGAGAAATAGCGGAAAATAGCAAAGGCGAGCCTCAATTTTCATTTACCACAATAGTGGTGGGTAATAATTCTGCTAAAGCATTCAACACTTGCGCAGGCACTAATTCTTGTAAACATTTGTGATGAACTTTAGGGCACTCACGCTCAAAGCATGGCGAACATTCAATATCATTTTTTACAATTTTCACATGCCTAGCCAATGGTGGCGTAAACTCTGGCGATGTTGAGCCATAGACAACCACTAAAGTTTTTTGTAAAGCAGCAGCTATATGCATTAATCCAGAATCATTAGTGAGAACAGCATCCGCGCAAGCCATTAATGCTATAGCTTCACCGAGATTTGTAGTGCCAGCAAGATTAAAAGAATATTCGTACGCGCTGATTGGCAATTGCGAACGAATTGTTTCTGCTACCCCATGATCTTTTGCTGAACCCAACAACCATACCTGCCAACCATCACAAATTTTTTCGGCGGCAACTTCAGCATAATAATTTTCTGGCCAACGCTTGGACGGACCATACTCCGCACCAGGGCAAAGTATTAATAAAGGACGCTGTAAATGCAAAGCAAACTTTGTTAATAATTGTGCTCGACTTTCATTTGCCAGAATTAATTCCGGATAAGGAAACACTTCTGGTAAGGTCGCATTAGCCGGAAACGCCAATGCCATATATCGTTGCACCATTAGTGGGTATTTCTTTTTATCCAGCACGCGCAAATCATTTAATAAACCATAACGCATTTCGCCACGCCAACCTGTGCGTAGTGGAATGTTTGCAAAAAAAGGAATCAAACTAGACTTGAACGAATTGGGCAAAACGATTGCTTGCTCATAATGCGCCTGTCCATGATGGTTGGCGCGCAATGATTTACCTACGCGATAACGTTCTTGCACACCTAATGCACCGTGGCCGAGTGGCATATCAATGACTTGATTAATTTCTGGCATACAAGCTAGCAATAAACGCGTCCAGGCAGAAGCAAGCACATCAATCTGTACATCTGGATTTCGAATTTTAAGTAATTTAAATAGCGACTGCGCCATCATCATGTCGCCAATCCACGCGGGGCCGACAACTAAAATTTTATTGATGCGCTTATGTTCGGCCGGAAATTCCATCACAGGCATATACATCTAAAAAAACAATGGAAAAATGGCAAGGGAGCCGAGTGACTCCCTTATTAACAAGCAACTTATTGACACACTTTATTTTGTCACCGGCGACAACCAATGCTTATGCTCCGCCAATTCACCACGCACAGCCTTGAAATAAAGCTCTTGTAAACAAGTGGTCACAGGGCCACGACGACCCGCACCAATTTGGCGGCCATCGAGTTCACGAATCGGCAATACTTCAGCAGCGGTACCGGTAAAAAATGCTTCATCTGCAACATACACTTCATCGCGTGTAAGGCGCTTTTCACGAATGGTATAACCGCAATCTGCCGCCAATTGAAAAATCGTATTGCGCGTAATGCCGTCTAAACAGGAGGTCAACTCAGGCGTATAAATTATGCCATCGCGCACTAAGAAGAAGTTTTCACCGCTGCCTTCTGCAACATAACCTTCCGCATCGAGCAACAAGGCTTCTTCACAACCACAATCCAACGCTTCTTGTAAGGCCAGTAACGAATTGATGTAGTGGCCATTAGCTTTAGCTTTACACATGGAAATATTTACATGGTGGCGAGTGTAGCTAGAAACACGAACTTTAATGCCTATATCACGCGCTTCTGGCGACATGTAGGACGGCCAATTCCACGCAGCAATCATGATGTGCGCTTTGAGATTGTCGGCCCGCAAGCCCATACCTTCGGAGCCGTAAAAGGCCATGGGGCGCAAATAACTTTCGGTTAACTTATTTTCCCGCACCACCATTTTTTGCCCTTCGTTAATTTGCTCTTTAGTAAAAGGCAATTTCATGCGCATGATGTGCGCAGAACGAAATAAGCGATCGGTATGTTCTTGCATACGAAAAATACTGGTGCCCATGGACGGACTATTGTAAGCACGCACGCCTTCAAATACGCCCATACCATAATGCAATGTGTGGGTTAATACGTGAACTTTAGCGTCGCGCCACGGGATTAGTTCGCCATCAAGCCAAATTACGCCATCGCGATCAGCAAATGACATAGCTAACTCCTTAATAATTTTTGATCATTTAAATATTAATCTGATCATTTTTTTAATGTTAAAAGATGCCGTCGCTATTTCTTACTGCAAGTTTTCACTGCAGGCTTTTGCTACAGGATAAATTAGCAACGGCTCAAAATTTTTGCTGCATGACGTACGTCATTGCGTACATCTATTGCTGCAGAGGCACATCATAATCAATGAGGGTTTGCCACAGTCGGGTCACTTGCTCACGTTCGGTTACGAAATGATTCTCGCCAGTCAATACCGCCTCTTGTTGTTGCAGCGCGAGGCGGTGCCCGGTGGATCGGTAGGCTTTGTAAGCGGCGATCAGTTGGGCGACGGAGTCGGCGGGGAGTAAACCTGCTTCTTCCAAAGCTTCCAGAATGCGGATGTTATCCGTGTACTGGACGATGTCGGGCGCTTTATAAGCCCAAGCCAAGGCCGCGTATTGAACCATAAATTCAATATCGACGATACCACCGACGTCTTGTTTCACATTAAATACTACTTGATGCTGGGCGTTCAGTTTTGTAGCACTGCCGAGCTGCGCGCGCATTTTGTGCCGCATATCGGTAACATCTTTACGCAATTTTTCAGCGTCAGGCTCGCGTTGCAATATTTGTTTACGCACTGTTGCAAAAGCGCCTGCCAGTTCAGCACTACCCGCTACCGCACGGGCACGCACCAGCGCTTGATGCTCCCAGGTCCAAGCTGCGTTTTGCTGATAATGCGCAAACGCCTCGAGTGAAGACACCAGCATGCCCGAATTACCCGAAGGTCGCAGACGCATATCCACCTCATAGAGTTTTCCGGAGATGGTTTGGGTGCTGATGATATGGATAATTCGCTGACCCAAGCGAGTGTAGAAAGTAATATTATCGATCACTCCTTGCCTGCCCTCAGGGGATGATGTCGTTGATGCTGACGGTGTCAGCAGACCCGATGAAGGCAGCCCCACTGATGGCAGCCCCACTGAAGGCAGCCCCACCGTTTGTAAGCTTGAATCTGTATTGTGAATAAACACTAAATCCAGATCCGAACCATGCCCTAATTCAATACCACCAAGCTTGCCATAACCAATAATAATAAAATCGGGTGAATCAGCAAGAGTGCCATTCGCGCGAGTCGGTCGACCGTGACGTTCGATCATATATTCCCAGCTCAACTGCAACACATGCTCCAAAATCACCTCCGCAATAAAAGTAAGATAATCACTCACTTTCATTAGCGGCAAAGTTCCGCTCAATTCACTGGCAGCCACACGCAACGCATGCGCAGAGCGAAAATAACGCAGAGTTTCCATGTGGCCTTCAAGGTCGTCCCAGGTCAAGCGCAAGACTTCAAGGCGCAGCTCATCTCGCAAGGTAGCTTTATCTGGCGGTGCATAAAGGCGCGCGGGAGAAAGCAACTCATCTAATAACGCGGGATAACGCGTAAGTTGGTCCGCGATCCACGGGCTAGCAGCGCAAAGTTTTACCAACTGCTGCAACGCCGTAGGGTTTTCTAATAACAACACTAAATAGGCACTGCGACGCGCAATGGATTCGACAATAGGGACAATGCGTTTAAAAGTGGCTGTGAGGGAAAGTACATTTTCGCCAGAGTGAGTTAATTCCTCACTGTTCTCACGCACCTCCAACGCAAGTAATACACGTGGAATAAATGCGTCCAGACGCGTACGACTGCTAGCCTGCATATTCGTAATTGCGCGATTTTCACGTAGTTGCTGCAACTGCTTGAGCAATGCGTCAGCGTCGCTGATCGAGTGACCCACCAGCAAGTTTTGAATATCTTCAGGAGTTACTTTTTGCAGCGTGGAACTCGCCTCCCAAACACTTTGCCACACTGCCAAGGCTTGATTGTCCAGCGTATTAACAGAGTCCGGCGCGGCAATCACTGCGCGAAATTCATGGTTTACACATTGTCGATGACTATCAAGCGCAGCTATAAACGCATCCCAATCTGCAAAACCCATCACCCAAGCTAAGCGCAATTGACCAAGTTCATCTGTTGGCAATGCTTGAGTTTGGCGATCTTGATAGGCTTGCAATGCATGTTCGGTGTTGCGTAAAAATTCATAAGCTGTCATCAGAGATGAACCGGCTCCGGCGGGCAAATAGCCTTCTTGCTCTAACAGCGGTAGCAACTTCATCACCTGACGCTTACGCAAACGCGCATCGCGCCCACCGCGAATAAGTTGAAACACTTGCACCACAAATTCAATTTCACGAATGCCGCCCTCGCCCAACTTTACATCCAGATGCATGCCTTTACGCTGCACTTGCCGAGCGATTAAACCTTTCATTTCGCGCAGAGATTCAATTGCACTAAAGTCAATGTATTGGCGATACGTAAAAGGTTGTAACAAATTGCGCAACTGCACACGCATGCGTTTTGCGTACTCAATATCGCCGCCCACCATGGCAACAGTGCGCGCTTTAATCATGGCATAGCGCTCCCAATCGCGGCCTTGATTTTGGTAATAATCTTCCATGCCTGCAAAACTCAGCGCTAATGAACCGCTTTGCCCATAAGGGCGCAAACGCATGTCGACGCGAAACACAAAACCATCAGCAGTAACTGTATCGAGACTTTTTATTAACTTTTGCCCAAGCTTGATAAAAAATTCTTGATTACTGATTGAGCGTGGCGAGTGAGAAGTTGCTGGTATCGACGCCGAGGTCGCACTTGCTAAAACGGTTTCCCCGCTTTCAGGATAGGTAAAAATCAAATCAATATCTGATGAGACATTCAATTCACTTGCGCCCAGCTTCCCCATTCCCAACACCATAAATGGCTGCGCCAAACCTGACTCCGCGCCCATCGGCGTACCATAGATTTTTTCTAATTCACGGTAATGATACGTCGCAGTGGAGTGAATGACTGCATCAGCAAATTGCGATAATTCCGACGTGGTCTGCCGCATGGTTGCAATGCGATTTAGATCACGCCACATGATACGAATCATATTTTTATTGCGGAACTGGCGCACAGCTTTATCAAGCTGAGCCTCAGTTGTGCATTGATTCAACGCCAAAGAGAAAGATGAAAAACCATCTTCGCCCAATGTTTTAAATAACGCACCACTTTGCACTATTTCAATTAAAAACGATGGGTTGATGGCGCATGTCTTG